>CAZDZY010000038.1:3265-25454 GCA_964510055.1 uncultured Christensenellaceae bacterium | reverse complement strand
AGAGGATTCGATGGAACTCAATCTGTTCTTCCTGCGGATAATGAAAGAACACGCGTTATTCCTTCAGTTGGGGTTTACCCCGAAGGATAAGGATATGGGCGCGCAGGCCGAGAACTTAAGAGCGCGGATCGACAGCCTGTTCATGCAGACCATACAGGCCGCGAAAGGTTATGTGAACCGGAACGTGATCGATTCGGGCGAACTCTACACGCCTTATACGGAAGAGGCGGAGCGCCAGACGCAATTGCTGACAGGCGTACCGATAGACACACAACTGACAACAGAGGAATACAGCGCAAGCGGCACGGGGGAGGCGCCCGTTTCGATGCAGCAGGCGGCGGACAATATTAACCGAAGCGCTGCCGCGCTTACGAATGAACTCCTGCAGTTTAAAGAGAAGGTCTATAACGGCGTTATGACCTGCAGCATATTCACGACCATTTACCCGTCCCAGATCGACCATATCATAAGGGAGGCACGGGAATACCTGCATATGCTCGATATGCTGGATGCGCGCCGGCTCGAGATGGGGCCGGCTGAGCTGGCGGAAGAGGAAGCGTTCTGGAACAATAACATGAAAGAACACGCCGAAGTCATCGACGGCATGCTTGACCCGTCTGAAAAAGCGCTGAAACAAAAAGCGAGGGGATTCCAGCTGCAATTCGAGAGGCTTACTCAGCAGGCAAACGCTGCCAAAAGATCGCTCGCTGTACTGCCGCAGCTTACAAGAAGGGCAGTCCCCGTTGTCCGAAGCATCAGCGATTTCAAGTCTCAGGGCGCAAACGGCATATTGTCATGCAAGATAAAATCGATAATACCCCCGCTGCTTGCCGACCACGTGCTGAGGGAGGCTAACCATTACTTAAGGATATTGAGGGAAACGATAGGCGGGTAATTAATCAAAAGCGGCGGTGATTTTGCCGCGGATTGAAAAATGGGACAGGCATAAGCAAAAAAAGTCCGTTATTTCTTCCCCCGCTCGCAATAGGGAAGGCTTTTCTTTGGGGGGCTGTGCTTTGCACGGCACGGCCCGCAATGCTTATACCTTTTACAGTCGGTCTTGGGGCAGGGGCAGTCTTCGCGTATTATGTCGTCAATGATCACAGGTTCTGTCTCATCCTTATCGCGTTTTCTTTCTCTTTCGCGCTCTCTGCTCATTTACTGTCTCCTGACATTTCTATTATTTAAGCCTTAATATATGTTCTGAGTTTATCTGTCGCTGGTGTCTTTACGCCGCTTTTTTTGATCAGGCCGTCCATTTCGCCTTGCAGGCATATCATCTCCGGCTTTGCGTTGCGGCAGTGTTTCGACATCGTTACTTCCGCGAGCTGCGTACCCATAAATATCTTAAAAACGATTGCCAAAAGATACGAGGGGAGGCGGAAGAAACAGAGTTTCCCGGGTGTTGTTTTTGTGCCCAGCCTGCGCAGCACCGCGAAACCTTCTTTTATACCCGTTATCATGAGTTTAACGTCTTTAAGTGATTTCGCAAGCTTATAATTATCGCAGTCGTATTTATACAGAGCTCCCGCTATGCTTGTTACCATCGCGACATGCGTTTTCTGCCATGAGTCCATATCCGAGCAATATACCGAAGGTATGCCCGCTTTTTTAAAGACGCGGATAAGCGTCTTTACGCGCTCCGTCTTTCTGCCGCAGTATTCCCCTAATGTTGTCGTCTGAAATACGTGCATAAGGCCTTTGCCGATAAAATAGTTTACAGTACCGTTTCGGCGCTCGCCGCCTGCTGAAGGGAAACCGATCATAAGCCTGCCGCCGCCGACCGCTTGTGTCCAATCCTCATATCCGGAGGCGGTATTAACGACAAACACAATGTTCTCCGAAACGTTTTTGGAGATTGCGGGCAGTATGGAGGCGACCTGCGTCTTTTGCATCGCGACTATTATATAATCGAAAACCGAATCAGTGGAAAGGTTTTCGATAACATTTACTTTTGCCGTTTCCGTACGTTTACTGTTTGGGTTTGATAATACGATCCCGTTCGTTTTAATTTCTTCGAAGCGTTGGCCCCTTGCGAGAACAGTAATATCCTGCCCGGAAAGAGCAAGCCTCCCCGCGAATATGCTTCCTATAGCTCCTGCGCCGTATATCAATATTCTCAAACGATTACCTCACCGCACCTGTCAAAAAACAGCCCTTATGCCGATATAAAAATCGAGGGAGCGTTTGCTCCCTCGAATGATATCACTGTTCGGTTTTAAATTCCATACCGTTCTGCATGCACAGCCTTTGAGCTGCGAATTTTCCCGCGGCAGCCGCTCCCGGCAGGCCTCCCGGAGGCATCGTCCACATGCCCGCCATTATGAAATTATCGAGGCCGGGCAGCACGCCGGGGTAGTACTGAGGTATTTCTTTACTTGCGCTCATCCAGGTCATCCAAGAACCCCTCCAGGCGTTGCAGTATTTCTGGTACGTCACAGGCGTAACGATGTCGGTCACTTCCACCTTTCCGGCAGCCTCAGGATATCTCTTTACGAGAGCCGCAATAGCGTCGTCTTCGAGCCTCTTCTTCTCGGCTTCGTATTTCTTCTTATCCGAATATGCCTCGCTCCAGAAATCGTAATCCGCCCCGTAGAAGCATACTACGACGGATTTGCCCTTTGGCGCCATGTTTATATCGTAGCCGTAATTCATTAAACCGACGTTCTCACTTATTACGCCGCTTATTGAAAGCGGCTTATCGCGGCGAATATTGACTCCTCGGCAGTCGAACGGGATATCGGCGTTTATGCCCATGAACACGAGAGCGGATGTAAGAGTGGGATACTCCTTGGGCTTGCTGAACAGATTCTCGTACATATCTGGGGTATACTTATCTTCAAGCATGACTTTGAGTGTTGCGTATCCGTCCGCGCACGATACCACGTGGTCTGCGAAGATTTCTTTACCGTCCGTAAGTTTAACGCCCATTGCCCTGCCGTTTTCCACCAGTATCCTTTCGATACCCGATCTATAGAATGCTTTGCCTCCGAGGCTGAGATACTTTTTCTCCATCCTTTTGGCGAGCGCGCGCGAGCCTCCAACGGGGTATCCGCAGTCGCCCGCGTTCATACCCGCAAGCGTCGAGACAAACGCCATGGCGCTGTATCCGCCGTCGAAAGAAGCAAGTATGGCCCGCTTCAGAAGCGGGCTTTTAAAAAGATCCGTCAGTTCATTTATCTTCATTTTGCCGTATTTCGACATCTTCATGAGGCCGCCGAGATTTTTCGCCGCGAACTTCAGCCCGTCGCCGGCCGTCATCATATCCATTGGTTTATCGACTGGCATGCTTAAACTGCCAATGCTCCGTAAAATACCGCAAAGCTTTTTGATCTCGCCCTTATCTTCAGGTGCGATACCGATAAGATGTTTCTCCAGTTTATCCGCGCTGGTGTAGAACGTAACGGCGGCGCCTTCCTCTTCGTAACGGATGAAGATATCGTGGTTGATGATCTTCACCGAACTGTCAAGCGCGCCCGTATCGCTCCAGATTTTATGCAGCGACGTTCCGGGCTTTGAGCCGACGAGCCAATGTACGCAATTGTCGAAGTGGTAACCCTTTCTGTCCCAGCCGGTGCATTCCCCGCCGGGTATAGTGTGCTGCTCGTAGATCTCCGTATCGAAACCGTTCATTCCTGCATAGATACCGCACGCAAGGCCCGCAAGCCCCGCGCCGATGATGATAACCTTTTTCATTTTTAAAACCTCCATAAATATATGATTTAATTATTTCTTTATCATATTAACCAGTATCTCAGGATCAGGCATTTTAAAACCCTTTACGCCGAGTTTATAGAGCGCGAGACCCTGTATGGCCGCAAAGAACGCAGCGGACATGCCCATAGGGTCTCCGTCGGCTATTTCTCCCGCCTCCTGCCCAGCGGCGATTATCTTTGCCATTATCTCTATCGCCACATTGGAGACGGACATGAGCTTTTTGTGTTCTTCATTCGTATCTTCCATCACGGCGGCATGCGTGACTATGAGAAAGTAATATGCTGAATCCTGATAGCTCTCCATACCTTCAAGTATATAATGTGCGGTCTGCCGTACCTTTTCGACGGGGGAGAGGGGAGCGCTGTCTACCATTATCAGCGATTGAGAGGATGTATCCATGGCTCTTTTTAAAAGCGTGTAAAATATCTCTTCTTTCGATTTGAAATAGTGATACACCAGCCCGTGGCTTAAAGCCGCCCTTTCGGCAATGTCGCTTATCTTGGTGGCGGCGAAACCTTTCGCGGCAAACACCTTAAGCGCTGCCGAGAGTATCTGTTCTCTTCGTTCATCCTTTATCATCTCGTTTTGTTCTTCGTTGCGTGGGCTCATTTTACTTCCTCCTTTAGTTGACTAACGAGTCAATCAAAGGATATCATATATTGACTCTTGAGTCAATATAAAAATGAAAAATAATTTCAAAAGATAAAAAGCCTCCCGAAAACGGGAGGCAGGCTGGATAAAATTTCTATGCTTCCGATTTTTCCTCTTCAAGCTCAGGGCGCTGTACTTTCCGGCTCAGCCTGTCCATGAGCCAGGCGATAACGAATCCCGCGGCGAAACAGAGCACCCAGATAAATATCGTAGTCAGATCCCCGGTATACACCATACCCTGGATTTCTCCATCGGGCCCCATTTTACCCGTGGCGGGAAAAAGAACCGCTATAGTCGATGCTATAACGAACCCGAGCACAGCGTGGAACGAGGAAGAATAATGCTTATCGAACATATAGTTGACAGCGCGGGCAGATACAAATATAAATATAAATATACCGATCAACATAGGTACTATGACTTCTAAAGCCTGACCCCACATCCCTGTGGTTAATGCTGCAATACCTGCATTCATAGGCTGATACAGCCCTAAAAAGAGGAGCAGAGACGAAGAACTCAGTCCGGGAACAACCAGACTTACGCCCCAGAGCAAGCCGCAGACGAAGAACCACCAGAGGTTCGGCTGTATCGTAATACTTGTTCCGAAATGCAGTATCGCCAGCAGTGTAAGTACCAAAACCGTGCTGACAATAAGAGATATCCATGATTTTTTTGTACGCCCCTGCTTTCCGGCCTCCCTGTACAACTGCGGCATCATGCCGGCGATGAGCCCGACAAACAGCCATGTCGCAGGGTTGGATGACGAAGGGTCGCTGAACATTAGAGCCAAAAGTTTTGCTATAAGTAAAAACCCCAAAGCCCATCCAATCAAAACAGGCAGGAGAAGCCCCGCATATTTCCTGAACGTACGTAAGGGGTGCGCAAGCAGCGCCATCATAGGCTGATATATCCCGAATACGACGCACAGCACACCCCCGCTTATGCCCGGAAGTATTGCGCCTGCGCCGATTATTGCTCCCTGAATAACACGGAGTATCCATTTAAAAACGGATACGCGTGAGAGAGAGGGCCCGTTGCCTTCGCCTGATGTCAGGTTTTTCTTTTTTTCTTCCATCTATTATTCCTTAATAAAAAATATGCACGTATGACCATTATAACAATGCTAACAAACGTGCGTCAACCTGAAAAAGGAAACTTTGTTACAGTAATCAGATCTTTTTTTCTTCCGCCACTCTCGCACCCATGTTTTTGCGGTAAGACCCCTTGTACTCTACGAGGCCGATATCGCAGCCGCTGCCGATCACGACATTATTGCCGCGCACTGCTTTCGCGGTAGTATTTTCGAGGTTTATATCGTCCCCCTCGATAAGGTCGGCCTCAAGCTGCGGGAAGTTGATCGACGGGAATATAGCCTTTATAACACCGAGCCCGGTTTTTCCCAGCGCCGCCGATATCTTTTTGCCTCCGATCTCCTTTGCGCGGCTCTTATGCCAGTAAAGACGTATATCGATATTTTCGGCATTGAGCAGCCCGCCTATATCGAACGCTCCGTTAGAGGAGAAACCCTCGGCGCTGCAGTTTCCCTCAGCCTTCATTGAGCCGTCTATATCGACGATATGGGCTTCAACGCTGCCTTTTATGTCGGCCGAGCCTAAAACTTTGAATGTTTCGCAGGAAATACCGCTGCCGAAGCCGGCGCTGCCGCTCACCTTTACTTCGCCCGATTTTACGTCGCCCGTAAGACGTCCCGATCCGTTTACCTTAACGCCCTCGCTGCTTATCTTGCCATTTATTTCTCCCGAGCCGTTGATAATGAGATCACAGCATTCGATATCACCCATTATCTTCCCTGATCCGTTTATCCTGACTAAATTGTATGCTCCGCCCGAAGCTGTTCCCGACCCGTTGATCTTAAGGTCGGGCCTCTGTGTATAATCGCTCATTTTTGATCCTCCTAAACTAATTTTAATTTTAATTCTTCCGTCGCCGCCGGTACGCTTATCTTGCCGACGAGCTTTACGCCTTTGTCGAAGCAGACTTCGCAGGGCGGCGTTGCCGCGAAGCAGCTGAACACCCCGAGTTTTCTTGTCATGACTATTTCTGCCGGTTTTCCGCCGAACCTTACCATCTCTTCCCGAAGCACCTCGAGCAAAAGCCTTCCTTCGTCGAGGCTCAAGTCTCCTGATGATAAGTTTCTGCCGAGCAGATATGCCGACAAAAGGTCGCTGAAATCGAGCGGCTCAGCGCCGCCCCTGAATTCGAGATACAGCTTTAAAACATCGGCTGAAGCTATACCGTGCGCTTCCGCTTCTTCGGCGCTTAAACGCACGTCGCCTTCGGCGGGGGAGAACACATCGGCTAAGTCGTCGAGCGACACGTCTTCTTTCATGCTCAGTATCTTATCTATCCTCGGCAGCACTTTGTATTTTGGGAAAAACGTTTCCTGCCCGGTAAACGTGGATTTGCGGATGAACCACTCTTCGGGTATAAGGCCTTTGCGTTTCCATCTGTAAAGCTGCCCGTACGAAATGTTTGTCAGCTCCAGAAGCTCTTTTTTCGATATGAGTTCTTCTTCCATCATTTCCGCCTCCTTTATAACAGCGTAACATAACACTGTTACGCCGTCAATAGATGTTTCAAGCATTTTTAATACTTTTTTCAGGTGATTATTCTGTTCTTATGCGCAGTGAGAGTATGAGATTGATGACGGCTATAAGAGAAGCGCAGACAAATACTATCTGATAGCCTAAGGCAGCCCACAGAAGGCCGCCGAATATCGGTATCGTCATAGAAACGACATGGTCGAGGCTCATGCCGAAAGACAGAGTGGGAAGGACTTCCGACGGGTCGCCGGATATCTTTTTTACATATGTACTGCCTCCACGGAAAGCACGAATCTCTCCCCAAGAGTGTCTATTGCCCGGCCCACTATAGTCCTTGTGCCTATGCTCACCGCTGCTACTATAAAGCCGTATAACGCGAACGTGGGAGCATCGACGCCGTATATGCTTATAAGTACCCATGGGGCGAACGTAAGGAAAATCTGCTTTCTCGCGCCGTTAACGACGCTCAAAGCATAGAAAAGCATATATTTCTTTCTGACAATAAAACGCCGCCGCTGTATTTGCATAGGCCTCATATTTGTGAGCAGCACTGCCGCCGCAAAATAGAATATCGCCGCGGCTGTAAAAGCAGCGGCATACGACATAACGAGGTATTCAAAACCAAGCCAGACAATGAAGTATCCAATTATAGTCGCGGCAAGGCTATAGGCATTTATCCTCGCGAGCCTTATACCGTAATTCTCCCTTTGCGAAAGCTCCATACCTATGCCGGGAACAAGCGGCATGAATATGTGCGTTCCGAGGTTCAGAACGACCATCCAGGCGAGCATTACCGAAAACCCGGGGGAGAAAAAGCCGAGGCCGAGCATGCCGAGCGAAGCGAGCGCCATGCTGAGCGCCGCGAGGCACGTGCTTCCCAAAAATGAGAGCGCCGCAAATATCAATATCATAAGCGCCCCCGGCAGCTCGCGCGGAAACTCCACAATACCGCGCTGCACTTCGGAAAGATGGTATACATCGTTTAAAAAGTTGCTGAATATCGATGTGTTGATGCCGCTGGCTATTCCCGCAACAAAAGCGGCCGCAAGCATAAGGCTGAATTCCCGGTCGCCTGCAAACGAACCGATGAGCGCCTGCCGCGGATACGCAAGGAAGGATATAAGTTTTGAATTCTTTTTATTTTCGTTCGATTCCATAACGCTGCCTTTGGTGAAGTATATACATAAAGCCCATATTAACATATAAGCCGTATTCGTAAACAACTTTTTGACCAGGTTTAATTATGGGTAATTTAAAGTAGTCGGGGAAAAATAGCATTAGAAAGGTTGGTGATTTATATTGGGAGCTCCGAGGATGCAGGTAAAATGCAGCGTGGAAAACTGTAAATACAATGAAGATCATCTGTGCCACGCCTTCGGCCTTGAGGTAGGCGCGATGGGAGACGGACACGCGCAAACAAGCGACGGGACGTGCTGCGAAACGTTCAAAAACAAATAACACATATGTAAAGCGGCCAGGGGCCGCTTTATTAAAAGTGATAATACCGGGGAGTACGCGCCCCGGCCTCGGTATAAAAATGCTGCGGCGCCGCCAGTGCCAAAATAATTTATACAGGTCAATTATCAGGAGTGAATGATCATAACTCACGCAGCGTGAATATTATGATTGCGGGTTTTATTTTTTCGTTTACGGAGGTCGTATATGAGAGTACTGCGCACAGGTATGAGCGGTTCCGACGTTATGGAGATACAGGCAACGCTGCGTAAATTAGGGTTCAATGTAGCTGTAGACGGAGACTTCGGGATCGGCATGCGGCACGCCGTAACAGGATTTCAGCAAAGGCACGGGCTTAAGCCAGACGGCATCATCGGGCAGCTTACATACGCGGTGATGCGAAAATACCTTCTAGGGTACGATGAATACATAATAAAACCGGGCGATAATTTTTATCAGATAGCCAAAAGATACGGAACGCAGGCGGGGCTCGTTACGGCGGCAAATCCGGGAATAGACCCTCTGAATCTGCAAATAGGGCAAACAGTGATCGTTCCCTTCGGATTTCCGGTAGTTGACACGAATATCAGCTATACGCATGAAGCCCTTCAAAATGATATAGAGGGCCTCATGGCGCGCTACCCGTTTGTGGAAACAGGAATTATCGGTCACAGCGTTCTCGGCAGGGAACTTTATTACCTGCGCATAGGCAGCGGGCCGAATCAGGTGTTCTATAACGCTGCCATACATTCGCTCGAATGGGTTACGGCCCCGGTGCTTATGAAATTCGCGGAAGACATGCTTTTTGCCGTATCAACAGGCACGACGATAGGGGGATACGACGCGGCAGACATATGGAACGCGGGCAGTATATACATAGCGCCCATGGTCAACCCGGACGGAGTCGATCTCGTAATAAACGGGCTTAGGCCCGATAATCCGAATTACTACGACCTTATAGCGTGGAACAAAGGCAGCGCAGATTTTTCGAAAGACTGGGAAGCCAATAACAACGGTGTGGACTTAAACCATAATTTTAACGCCGCGTGGGAGCTCTCAAGGCAGGCGGCGATGGAAATGGGAATAACCGGCCCCGGGCCTACGAGGTACCCCGGACTTTATCCCGAATCGGAGCCGGAGAGCAGAGCTCTGGCCGACTTTACGCGCAGCCATGATTTCCGGCTCGTGCTTGCGTATCACAGCCAGGGAGAAGTCATATACTGGGATTTCTTAGGGTTGCAGCCACCCGAATCTCTTACGATAGCCGATCAGCTTGCGGCTGTTAGCGGGTATACGCTCGAACAGGCTACGGGTATAACATCATACGCGGGCTTTAAAGATTGGTTCATTCAGGATTTCCGCAGGCCGGGCTATACCATAGAAGTAGGGCATGGGAAAAACCCGCTGCCGATATCCCAGTTTGCTGATATCTATATGCATAACCTGCCGCTGCTGCTGCTCGCGGCGGTAATTTGATCAAACAATTTTACAGTTTACAAACATCATATTCATATGTATACTTTAAACATTGGGCGGCGTTTTTGTTTTTTATTGCGCCGCGTCCCAAAATAAACAGATTTTAAGGCATAAGGTTTACAGTTTATGAACAATTACTTTGACGATAACCCGCGCGGGAGATCGCGCGGCTCAAACGATTATTTCAGAGAAAACAGGAGGCCTTCGCAGGGCTACGGAAGGGGCAATGCCCGCGGCGGCGGGCGCGGCCGCTCGAGAGGCGGGAAAGCGCCATTACCGATGCTTATCATTATCGATGTGCTGGCTGCGGCGCTGATCCTGTTGATTTTCTACGTTACTAATTATGAGGCGGGAGGAGATGTGGAAACCGAACAGCTTTCACCATCGCAAAGTATTGTCAGCGTTCCGCCTTCGGTTTCGCCAACGGAAACCGAGCCATCGCCTTCGGTGTCAGATACCGAAACTGTTTCGCCTACGCCTACGCTCGATATGACTATATGGAGAAATAAATTTGCCGACAAATTTACCAGCGGGGAAGTTGAGCAGACTGAGACTTCATATAAAAGCAATAATGTCAGCGTAAGCATTGAGAAGGTAGAGGAGAATGGCGTAGTCTACTTTTTCGCGGATATTTATATAACGGATATAAAATACTTTAAGGCCACGTTCGGTAAAAATAAGGCCGGAAGCTACGAATTTGTCGACGACAATCTGAAGAACAACAATGGTGTAATAGGAATAAACGGCGATAACTGTTGGGATAATCCAGGCCTTGTTATCCGTAACGGTGTTTTTTATAAAAGATGGAATGATTCGAAATTCGACGCTCTCGTGATGTACAACGATGGCACGATGAAGATTATACCGGGGAAAGACTTAGATTTCAATGCGGTAAAGGCTGAGGCACCATATCAAGTATGGGGATTCGGGCCAATGCTGCTCGACAGTAACGGGCAGCCGATGACGAAATTCAACACCAGTTTATCGGGACTGAATCCAAGGACCGCTATAGGCTACTATGAACCAGGCCATTACTGCTTCGTGGTCGTTGACGGCAGAAGGCCAAATACATATTCCAAAGGGTTTACTATGACAGAGTTATCCCAGCTTATGTATGACCGGGGATGCAAAGTTGCGTTCAATCTTGACGGAGGTGATTCCTCACAAATGGCGTTTCTTGGAAAGTATATAAACGATCCCAGCGGGAACAGACAGGTTAACGATATGATCTATATTACGGACAGTGAGGAGTAAAGCCATGATGATAAAAAAATTGATCCCTCATATATGTTTAATATTAGCGCTGGTAACACTTACGCTGTTTATATTGACTCAATTCAATCCCGGGATAAGCTATATGGATATATACAAGGTATGCACGTACGCTTTCTGTATAATCGCCATTATCGCCTCCGGGTATCTCATCGCGTATACGAGAAGAGAATAATTTTCACTTATGAAATAGTTGATACGATTGAATGCCCCGCGATATCGCGGGGCGTTCGTTTTTGAACCGAAGGCCGGATTCCCGGGGATTGGATCTGACATGATTTAACAACACCTGCGAGCAGCTCTTTAATTGACAACGGACGCTGTATATATTACTATTGAACAATAACGCAGCAGGTGCGTTTATTATTTTACAGGCACAAATTCGCGGCATACGGGTATGGGGTGTTAGAGTGAAAGACAGCAGAGGCGGAAGACGGATAACAGCACAAAGGATAACGATTGCGGGAATACCCGGGGAACCGCAAGAAAACGGCGGCGCCGGACTGTCCGGGCGGCCGGGATTTACGGACGGAAATATAAAAACGCCGGAAAACATGAATAAAGATCATGAAGGTTCCCTCGAGCGGGGCCGGTATGACGAGCAGGTCACGATAAACCGCGGGAGACCGGGCAGAAGAGAGCCGGTCCCTGTATGGTCGATTACCTTGCTGTTCGCTTTGATCGCAATACTGGCGGCGATCTCGCTGTACTTCTTTGTATTCAAGAACGGCGTTACGCAGGCCGCGCCGGCCGGGACTCCAACGGAGACCATTGCCCCAACGCCGGTCCCCACTCCAACGCCGACGCCTGCGCCGACACCTACGCCCGTACCTACGCCGACGCCCGTTCCTACGCCTGTCACGATGTGGGGCGCGAGTTTTCCCGGCAAATTCACTGCGGGCGAAGTAATTAAAAACGATAGTTCCGCCCTGCCGACTATAAAAGATCTGTCGCCGCGTTTTCAGAAGAGCGAAGTGGCAGGATCTTATATGAGCGCGCACGTGAACGTAATAGTTAATAAGGTGCTGGAGAGCGAGATAACATATTTTGTTTCCGATATCTATATAACCGACCTTAAATACTTTGCCACTTCGTTCTCAGACGGAGGGTATAAAAAAGGCGACCGTAAATATGTCTGGGAGATCGCTCAGGCTAACAACGCGGTGATCGCAACAGCCGGTGACTGGTACACGGATAATCCCGGCCCGGTCCTTCGGAACGGCATACTTTACAGGAATCAGATAAAGTATGACATACTCGTGATGTACAATGACGGCACTATGAAGACTTACGCCAAAGGCGAGTATGACAAGGATTCCATAAAGGAATTGGAGGGCGAAGCGTGGCAGATATGGACGTTCGGGCCGATGCTCCTTAAAGAAGGCCAGCCCATGACGAAGTTTTCTTTACCCACGCCGGTCGCGGGATCAAATCCGCGTACCGCTATAGGATATTACGAACCCGGCCATTATGTATTCGTTACGGTCGACGGAAGACAGCCCGGATACTCCAACGGCCTCAAATTGAAAGATCTCTCGCAGCTCATGTATGACCTGGGATGCAAAGTCGCGTTCAATCTCGACGGCGGAGCCTCCTCGCAGCTGGCTTTCTTAGGAGAGCAGATAAATAAACCGTGCTGGAAGAGGATGGTCCGCGACGCAGTCTGTATAATTGACGAACCCGCGCCCGGAGAGGGCGCCGTTCCGGAAGCCGGCAACTAGACGGCGATATCACAAAGCGTCTTCGGGCGCTTTTTTATTGATAAGTTCCGTACTGAAAATTCAAAGAAAGTTCATACTTCTGCCTGCCGGGTTTGTTTATTTATACTTACAGAAGTATGCGTTGAATGGCGTCAATTGTTCAGATTCCGGCCGGGAAATTGACAGCGATTGTAAAAACGCTTCGGTTGACAAACGACCTGCGCTTATATTACTATTGAACAATAGCGCTTAAAGAGCGTTTATTATAAGCAGGCAGAAAAACCGCATCAAACGAGGACTGGATAAATTGAAAGACGATAGGAATAAAAGACACATAGTGGCGCAAAGGATAACTCTTGCGGGAGTTCCCCGCAAACCGAACTCCGAAAGCAATTTCGAGCCTTTGAAAAGGCCGGATAATAGTTTTGCCAACGTTACGCCCCCTGATAATGATATCAAAGATACCGGATCATTTGAAAAACCCGATATAAAGAGTACCGAAGCGCCCGGCAGGCCGTCCATGACGCGGGGAGAATGGGGCGAAGACAGGCCGCTCAAGAGCTCTTTTGTCAGAGTTAACGACAGGGCGCCCCGTGAGCGGGATTGGGACGACGAACCCGTTGCGCTGAAGCGCAGGGAACCGCGCGGAAGAGGGCCGGTGCCGGCCTGGTCGCTCATTTTACTGTTCGCACTGATCGCAACACTGGCTGCGATATCGCTTTATTTCTTTGTGCTCAAAAGTGAGGGGACTGTTGCCCCGACACCTTCGGAAACTCCGACAGCGACTGCCGCTCCCACCCCGAGCCCAACGCCGACGCCCACACCGACGCCTATCCCCACGCCTACGCCCGTTCCTACTCCTGTTACGATGTGGGGAGCGAATTTCCCCGGCAAGTTCACGACAGGCGAGGTAATAACGAACGACAGCTCCGCAACAGAGACAGTAAGCGCGTTGTCGCCCCGTTTCCAGGAGGGCTGTACGATAGAGGTGGCCGGGTCGTATAAAAGTGAGCACGTGAACGTTACTGTAAACAAGGTTAAAGAGAATGGCGTAACGTACTTTGTATCTGATATCTATATAACGGATTTAAAATATTTTGTTGCCCCGTTTTCAGACGGGGAGTATTGCAAGGATCCCAGCCGCGGCACCCGTTTGTTTACACATGATATAGCCAAGAATAATAACGCTGTTATCGCAACCAGCGGAGATTTCTATACGCAAAATCCCGGGCCGGTCTTAAGGGACGGAGTGCTTTACAGGAATAAGGTCAAGCTCGATATACTCGTTATGTTCAAAGACGGTACAATGAAGACTTATACTAAAAGTGAATACGATACGGACACTATTGAGTCAATCAAGGACAACGTATGGCAGATATGGACGTTCGGACCTGAACTTCTTGACAGCGAAGGCAAGACAAAAACGAAATTCGATTTGGCACAACCGATAGGAGGCGCAAATCCGCGATCGGTCGTCGGGTATTTTGAACCCGGACATTATTGTTTCATTTTAGTAGACGGCAGGCAGCCGGGATATTCTAAAGGCCTCAGCCTTAAAAACCTTTCGCAGCTTATGTACGATATGGGATGTAAAGTGGCGTTCAACCTTGACGGAGGAATATCTGCGCAGATGGCTTTCTTGGGAGAAGAGATAAACCAACCGCCTGACCGCAGGAAAAACCGCGACGCTCTCTGCATAGTCGACGAGCCCTTACGCGAGGATACCGCGGCTCCCGACGAGTCCGCCGATCCGGCCGGAAACTGAATGATAAAGATAAAGCGCCTTTTAGGCGCTTTTTCAATTTAGGATACTTACTGGTCGACTTTTACGGCTTAGTCTGATATTATAATAAAAACGTTATTGGAGCTAAGATTGAAGAAAAGAAGATTCCTGATACTGCTGATATCTCTGATACTGCTTGCGGCGGCAGCCGGATGCAATAAAAACGGCGGCTCCGCTCAAAGCCCCGCCCCGGCTCTTACGGAATCGGCAGAGGCGGAAACGCTGAAAATATACTTTATAAATGTGGGGAAAGGCGACGCGGCGCTTATAGGCATACCCGGTGGATACTGGGCGATGATCGACGTCGGGCCGAAGAAGGGTTTTGCCGAGATCGGAAGGCTGATCGTGCAAAACGGGGTCGATAAACTCTCGGCAGCCTTTTTGACTCACGGGCATTCGGACCATACCGGAGGGCTTGAAAACATCCTCTCTATTGCTAAGTGCGATACTCTGTATACAAACGGCGACGCTATGAGCGAAAAAAACATACTTAAAGCGGCAGGCAGCGGTATACCGGTCAAACAATTGAAAGCCGGGGAGCGTGTAGATATAGGGGAAGCGGCTTTTTCCGTATTAGGCCCGAAAGGAAGCTATCAGGAGGAGAACGATAACAGCCTTGTTATCATGCTTCAGTATAAAGACACGAAGATACTGTTTTCCGCGGACCAGCTGTACGCGGCTGAGCGCGATCTGCTTGCGCTCGGGAACGGGCTCAAAGCCGACATTCTGAAAGTCGCGCACCACGGGCAGGGAGATTCGTCGTCCCCGGAGTTTATCGGGGCCGTCAGCCCGGAATACGCGGTAATAACGGCGGGAACCGAAGAACCGCCTTCCCAGCAGGTGCAAAAAAGCATCTCGCAGGCCGGAGGAACAACGTTCGTTCTCGCCAATACCGGAACGATGCTGCTGGAAAGCGACGGCAAAAATATAAACATGTCGCCGCTTCCTGAGCCGGATCTCCTTCCGCCCGACGTCCGCGTGGAGGCGAAGGATACGTCCGCCGAGTATGTGACATTAGTTAACCGCTCGAACGGAGCAGCTGACCTTACGGGGTGGTGTATAAGCTCCGAAAAAGGCAATGAAGCGTTCTTCTTTCCCGCCGGAACAAAGCTTGGCCCGGGCGAAAAGCTTAAAGTTTTGAGCGGGGACGCGGCGGATACGGAGAACGGCATTGTATGGTCGCACGAAAAGATATGGGGCAAAAATGACGCCTGCGTGCTTTACGATAGCTTTGGCAGGGAAGTATCGAGACTGTAAAGCCTTGAATATACGAATATCTTAACGTGAACGTGCCCGGATAACAAAGATCTGAGAGCCTCTTGTATGACAAGGGGCTTTTTATATTTTCAAATACAGCGAAACGCGCAAACCGCATTTTGTTTTGTAGGGAAATCTTAACAATTAAGATGCATAAAGCCTCACATTAAGGAGAAAATTAACTTAAAAACAAGGAGGAAAAAATATGAAAGATAACGGTAAATTGCTGCTTAAAATAGTAAGCGCAGTTCTTATGATATTTGGAGTGATAACCGCGATAGTTACGTTTTTCGCGCTGATAGGACCTGCGGGGGCGGGAACGGGATGGCTGATATCCATGATAATATTGCTGCTGGCCGGTGTGGCTGAGGTCATAACGGGATTTATGGGCCTTAAAAAAAGCGACGACCGTTCGCAGGCGAATTTCTTTATAATAACCGGCTTTTTGCTCGCCATACTGGATCTGGTGAGTATGATATCTTATTTTACAGTCTGGGGCCTCATAGGTTTCATTTTGGCAGCTCTTTATATAACGGGCGGATATATGCTGAAAAGCTCTAAAGCTGAGGAGTAAAGCGAAGTATAGCGCTCAAAGCCGCTTCTGCACAGATAAGGGCGGTACAGCGCGAGGGTTCAGGTCACCAGAGACGGTTTGACTATCAATACGGAAAGCCATGTAAGGTGCGATATGTTTATAAGAGAATATACTACGAGCAGCGCAGCAATGGATATATTGGCCTTTTTGCGCTGCCCTTCACTCGCGCCTTTTAGCCGGAAATAAAGATAGGTAAGAAGCGCGGCCGGAATAAGGCTTTTGGCCGCAAGAGCCGCGGCGGCGCTGCCGGTGAATATAGCGGCAACAGGGTTGGCCTCAATGAACGCTCCCGTCCCGCATAATATGAGCGTAAATACGATGTCCGTGAGGTTAAGCACGAATACGAATATCATCTTATTGCGCAGACCTTCGATGGAACTGCATTTTAAAAAAGAGATCATTTGGGCCTCCGATACGATTATTTCCCTTTTAACCACGAATAATCATATTGCCGGAAAAACAGTAATATACCGTGTGCGGAAAATTACCTATTGTATACAAAGAACGAGCATAAAGCGCGTATTTTTAATTAATACTTTTGAAAATTTCCTTCCGGCGCGTTATAATTGCACAAGTAACATTATTGGAGGTTTCAATGAGTTCAAAGGTTTATTTCTCTTCAGTCAAATACAAAAAGTACGACGCTGATGAAACGCTGCCCTCAAAGTTCGGCCGTTTGATCGACAGGATGGATATCAAAGATACGGTAAACGGCAAGCGGACGGCTGTAAAGATGCACGTAGGCAGAGGGATAGGGACGACCACTATCCACCCGCTTTTTGTAAAAATATTGGTGGATAAATTAAAGTCTTACGGCGCGAAGCCGTATATTACCGACCAGGTAACGGGCGACGCCGCAGTGAGGGGTTATACGGAACAGATCTTAGGGTGCCCGATAGTGCCGGTATGCGGTGCGGGGGATAAAGAGATCTACGAGAAGAGCGTGGATTTTAAGACGTTTAAAAACGTCGATATCGGCGTGAATATACATGACGCCGAAGTAATGATAGATTTGTCGCACGTAAAGGGGCACGGGTCGTGCGGCTACGGCGGCGCGTGCAAGAATATCGCGATGGGATGCGTTACCGACAGGACAAGGAACCAGATACACGGCCTTGAGGGCGGGCTTGTTTGGGATGAGGATAAATGCACGCACTGCGAGGCCTGCATTGCGAGCTGCAATCATAGCGCCAACAGCTTTGAGGACGGCAAGTATTCCGTGTTCTATCATAACTGCACAACATGCCAGCATTGCGTAAAGGTATGCCCGACGGGCGCCATATCGCTCGACGCTCACAACTACGTAGACTTTCAGACGGGGATGGCTATATGCACCGATACAGTGCTGAAGACTTTTAAACCCGGGCATGTTTTCTATATCAATTTCCTGACGAACATAACGATAATCTGCGACTGCTGGGGCATGTCGATGCCATCCCTTGTGCCCGACATAGGCGTGATGGCGTCTTCTGACATAGTGGCTATAGAGAGGGCGTGCCTCGATGCGATAAAGACGGAGGACCTGATAAAAGACGGCCTGCCGCAAGGCTTTGAACTGGGCGATAAGGGGCATCTGTTCGAAAGGATACATTACAAAGACCCGTTCGTACAGCTCGCCGAACTCGAAAGGTTCGGCCTCGGGACACAGGATTATACTATCGAAGAAGTAGAATAGCAGGTTATCTGATCGATCGGAAAAGCATTGACTAAGCATCGGGGAAAGGACAGGTCTATGAAAAGCAGGACAGGCCTTATGCTTTTCACAGTGGCTCTGGGCACGTTCATGGCAGCGCTTGACGCGAGCGTAGTCAACGTATCCATGCCGGGGATAAAGGAGTATTTCAATGTTTCGCTCGGCACTGTGCAGTGGGTCGTTACGGCTTACCTCATAGTCGTGACCAGCGAACTCCTCTTTTTCGGCAGGCTGTCGGATATATACGGGCAGAAAAAAATATATATAACGGGGTTCGTTGTTTTCACCGTCGGCTCGGCCTTGTGCAGCCTGTCCGGTTCGGTGGGCATGCTCATCGGCATGCGCATATTTCAGGCCGCAGGGGCGGGAATGATGCTTTCCACGAATTCCGCTATAGTGACTCATAACGTTCCTGCTGAGCGGCGCGGTAAGGCGTTCAGCGTTATCGCCATGGCTGTAGCGATAGCGCTTTCGGCAGGCCCCGTGTTCGGAGGGCTGCTTACCGATGCACTCGGCTGGCAGAGCATATTTTACATAAACGTTCCGATAGGAATAACCGGCGTGCTCCTCGCGATAAAATTCATTCCCGCAGATATTAAAGCGCCCCCGTCAAAACTGGATGTGCCGGGCGGTGTTATGATATTCGCGTCGCTGTTTTTTGTGCTGCTTCCCCTTAACCGTTTGGGTCAGGGCATGAGTGTTTATTTTATTGTTCCGATGCTGCTTATAGGATTTACTCTTGCCGTACTGTTCATAATACATGAACGAAAGGCAAAAGAGCCGCTCATGAAGCTCAGCCTGTTTGGCAGCAGGGTGTTTTCTGCGGGGCTTGCCGCGTCCATACTCAATTTTACGGCGCAGAACCTGATGTTGTTCCTTGTGCCGTTCTACTTTCAGAGCCTTCGCAGTTTCTCTTCGAAGACTTCAGGGCTGCTTATAATACCGATGCCGCTAACGATGCTGCTGATTGCGCCGATTGCCGGTTATATATCCGACCGTTTTGACACGCGTTTAATAAGTTCAACGGGAATGGGTATAATGGCCGCAGGGATCTTCTTAATGAGCGGTTTAAACGCAGCTACGCCGCTATGGTATATCATTTTATCGATGATAATTACGGGGCTGGGCTGCGGTATGTTCCAGACTCCAAACAACAGCGCGGTGATGAACCACGCTCCAAAAGAGAGCAGGGGAATTGCCTCGGGAATGCTCGCCACCGCCCGCAATATGGGCATGGTTTTGGGCGTCGGGCTCGCGGGTGCGCTGTACTCGCTCTTTTCACAGTCTGCGAACGAAATATATAAGGGGCAAGGGCTTACGGGCGAGGCCTTAGAACAGGCTTCTTTTGTCTCCGGCATACATGTAACGTTCTTAATAGCCGGGATAGTGGCGATTACGGCGGCGGTAGCGTCGCTCACAAAAGGAAAGGTAAAAACAGCGGGCATGCTGGGTAAGGAATAAAACCAGTTTCTCAGGAAAGTATGTCCCAGCCCTGCGTCTTTTCAAATCTCTCAACGAGTTTCTCCGCATCGTCTACGACCTTTTTATCGAAATCCATGTAATCAAGCAGTGCGATAGCGTTCTTTGTAGTTGAAGGCCCCGGCTTAATAGTGTAATCGAAGACCACGCCGTTTTCCGTTACCCGCTCTCCGAAGTGATAATTCTCATATCCCGGAAGCATGCGTGTAAGCTCTATATCGTGCGTTGCCGCCGCGCATACGCAGTTCATAGCTCTTATGCGGCTCAGCACTGATGCGGACGCGGCTATGCGCTCGATGGTGTTCGTTCCTTTCAATATCTCGTCTATAAAGCATGCGCAGAAGGTTTTCGGTATCGTGTCCAGTATCCGTTTCATAGATTTGATCTCTGTAATGAAGTAGCTTTCGCCTTCAGTCAGATTGTCGCGGACTGCCATCGACGTTATTACCAGGCAAAGAGGCGTCCGGTAGCTCCTCGCCGTGCAGGTATGTATTGTCTGTGCAAGTATGCCGTTTACTGCGACAGCTTTGATGAACGTAGATTTGCCGGAAGCGTTCGAACCCGTGATCAGATCGAATGAGAGTTCGGCAGTATTAGGGACCGGGTGCTTAAGAAGAGGATGGCAGATATCCGCGGCATTGATGCGGGGGCCTTGCGTAAACTCGGGCAGCGTGTAAAAACCGAGGCTTTTTCTGAAAGACGCGGCGGCAATGGCCGCGTCCACTTCGCCTATGCTTTTATAGAGCGTGCGGAAACCGCCGATGTTCTTTTCAAGGATGTTTACTATCCTGTTGTAGTTCCTTATATTACTTAAGAAAAAGATGCGGAAGTACTCCGCGAGGAAATCGAGCTCGGACACGCGCTGCTGCGTTATACCTGAAAGCTTTCCGCCTAATCTTTTAAAACGCAGAAACCCTTCTTTTATACTTTTGCCGGCGGCATGTGAATCAAGGCCGCCGTGTTTCGTTATCTTTCCCGCGCACCAGAGCAAAGCTGAAAAATAACGTATTGTACCGAGTTCCCGTTCGATACGCCCTTTTGTAACGTAGTATACGATCCCGTTCGTTATTATCGAGGCTGCGAGCAGCAAGACGCCCAAAGGCACGCTGACCGCAATAAGGCCCGCACACAGGAATGGAACGATAGCTAGTATCCGGTATGTAACCGGATGCTTTACCCTTTTTGAAGAGATGCCGTAACAGAATGTCGACAGCGCCCCTCCGTCGGCCTTTCCCAGCTTACTTAAGTATACCTGTATATCGAGCCGGAGCTTTTTATCGCCGCTCAAACGGGCGATAAGGCTTTCCCGCCCGTTCAGCGCTTCGATATCAAAAAGGGGCTCGCGAAGAATGGCGTAAAGGCATTCTTCGCCGGCCGAAGTCTGGCAGCAGTTTATTGCCTCAAACACCTTGTCCATATCGAGGTCGCTCCATGTGATATCGTCGATATAAAGCCCCGAGTCTGAGTGCTTAAGTTTTTCATCCCAGTAGAAGCCGCGGAAATCCTCGCTGTTTTTTTTATCGGGAAGCTCGCCGAACCGGCTATCCAATTCCTGCTTAAGCTTTTTATCGCCTGTTATAAGCTTGTATGCGGCATAGGCGATCGCAGACGCCAATAGCAGAACGATCAAATAAAATGGGCTCATGTCCTGTCCTTTCGAAGTGTTTCATGGAAAAACATTATATTCCGAATTTATCCATGCTACAATACTAAACATATAAAAGGATTTATTATTACCGCTATAGAAACAATAAATACGGCATGAAATTGGGGGATAAATATGAAAACAATACTATGCTTTGGAGACTCAAATACATGGGGGTGCACTCCCAAAACAGGCCGGCGTTTAGCCGCCGGCAAGCGATGGACAGGAGTGCTGAGCCTTAAACTTGGAAGCGGCTTTACCGTCATAGAAGAAGGATTGAACGGCAGGACGACAATATTTGACGACCCCGATTTCCCTTTCCGCAGCGGAGAAGATTATCTGCCTCCCTGCCTTGCTTCCCATTCTCCCGTCGACCTCGTGATAATTATGCTGGGCACGAACGATTTGAAAGATAAGTTCAATTTGAGCCCCAAAGACATAGCGGCGGGCATGGAAAGGCTTATCGATATCATACAAAACAGCGCTGCCGGCGTTTGCGGCGCTTCCCCGGAAGTACTCATCATATGCCCTCCGCATACTGCGCAGGCAACGGATTTTGATGTTTTCCTTCATTCATATCTAAATTCGACGCAGCTTTCAGCCTTCTATGCGCCGCTGGCAAAAAAGCATAAATGCTTTTTTCTCGACGCATCGCTTTTCATAAGGGAAAGCGACCTGCCAGATGGCATCCACTTAAGCGAAGCGGCTCACACATCGCTGGGTGAAAAGGCCGCCGAAATGGTTATGAAGATATTTGAACAATAACGTAATTAAAAACTGCCGGCAAACCGGCAGTAGGCCACAGACAAAGTCATGTTTTTACTTTGTCATCAAACTGACTGCCGGTAAACCGGCAGTAGGCCACAGACAAAGTCATGTTTTTACTTTGTCATCAAACTGAC
>CAZDZY010000038.1:0-3165 GCA_964510055.1 uncultured Christensenellaceae bacterium | reverse complement strand
AGACAAAGTCATGTTTTTACTTTGTCATCAAACTGACTGCCGGCAAACCGGCAGTCAGGCCACAGACAAAGTCATGTTTTTACTTTGTCATCAAACTGACTGCCGGCAAACCGGCAGTCAGGCCACAGACAAAGTCATGTTTTTACTTTGTCATCAAACTGACTGCCGGCAAACCGGCAGTAGGCCACAGACAAAGTCATGTTTTTACTTTGTCATCAAACTGACTGCCGGTAGTCCGGCAGTTTTACGTCATTCTTTTAGTTTCAGTGCTTCGGCGCGAACGTCCCGCAGTCGGTCTCCTGGGTATCCGTAGCGTCCATAGGCAGTACTTCTATCCTGTCGGCGGTGCAGTGATCCCCGTCCATATAGTAATAGCAGGCTCTTACCTGGCACTTTATGCCGGGATTCGGCGTATTCGTTTTATGCGATTGCATTCTGATTCCTCCTTTACTAATTATCAAACTTAATTTTCCTCAGGAGGCCGAATGATATTCACATTCTTATATTTTGATTGACGTCATGTTCGAACGTCCTGTTATGAAGGAAGTTATACGCGATATAGGGGACGCGCCCCGCGAAGAGTATGAAAGCGCCTAAGAAAGGGATATAGAGCGGCCAGCGAAGCAGTTCAAACGACACCGGAAGGTTTGAAGTGTAAAGATAATTGCTGCCCGCCGCGATATTAACGATACCGGTGACGGCGACACAGATGAAAAGTACGTTATCGGCCTTATGCGCGTTTTTCATATCGGGACTGTAGCCCAAATGCGGCAGCATCAGCGCTATCAAACCCATATCAGCGTGATAGAGCAGGCTTTGTATGTTGCGGAAATGCAGAACGGGGTAATCGTATTGCGTGGTAAAAGGCATCAGCAAAGCGAGCACGAAGCCGACAGTTCCGTATGAAAAAGCGAATTCACGCAAGCTCCCGCCAATTTTGCCGCGGCCAAATAAAGCAAAAGGCAGCGTTAACATCTGTATGCCGCACAGTTGTAAAGGTATATCCTCCCTGATGTCGAACTCTCCGGCGCCCATATCAAAGGCAAACCTGAAGATATTCAGCAGGACCAGCAGGGCATACGCAGAGCACATCCAAATAAAACGGCTGCGGTAATTTTTGTGCTTAACGTAACGTATAAGAAGATATATAGACACAAAGGTAAGCAGCGTAAGCGCTATATGGAGAAAAGAAAAAGGCCGGTACGGCCCGCCTTCGATCAATTTCGGGTCGTCTTTGGATGCAAAAAACAACGAGAACATTTAAAGCACCCCCGTATATACTATGTGCGCCTTAGGATTGAAATGATAAAGTCTGACTCCGGAAGTTTATACTACGACGTGCAGGATTCTATCTCCAGTATCCTGGAAACCACTGCGTCCATTTTAAGAGGCTTGACAAAGTAGTCGTCTGCGCCGAGAGCGAAGGCCTGCCGCGCTATCTCTTTATCTCCGAGAGCGGAAACGACAAATACAGAAGGCCCTTTTTCTTCAGCCGAGATCCTGCGCAGCACCTCAAAACCGTCGATACGGGGCATAACAAGGTCGAGCAGCAATACATTCGGATTCGTCTCTTTTATAAGATCGATAGCTTCCTGCCCGTCGTGAGCGATCCCCACGATGTTGATGTTAGGGTTAATGGATAGATATTGGCTGAATAATCCTGTAAACTCATCGCTGTTATCCGCAACTAATACGTTTATCTGTTTCATCATGCCCATCCATAATAAAATTAGAATAAATAGCGCCCCACCGCTAAGCGATGGATGAAAAGCCAAAAACTTTTTAGATGTTAACATATTATCACGATTGCTTTCTTATTACAATAGCAGATTACGGGACAATCCAAAGGCCGTAACTTTTAGGCATTGACCCGCCAGTGTGCGGCAGTTGGGCATTGTTACATGCGTCATGAATTTTTCACACCCTATGTAAACGCCTTTAATATAATAAAAGAGAATTGAATATTGGGGGGGATAATTATTATGATGCCGAATAAAGAGCTTCAGGAGCTTGCACAGGCGCTTAAGCGTTCGTCGGAGTATACGGAAATGATGCAGCTCCGCAGGCAGATCATGGAGAATCCAAGGCTTGGCAGGCCGATGATGATGTTTGAAAGGGAACATACACGGCTTTATAACCTCGGGCTGCAGCAAGTCGATATTGAACCGAGGCTGAAAAAACTTTATACCGATTACCAAACGCTTCTCGCTGAGGCGGAAGTAAAAAGGTTTATTGAATCGACACACATTTACCAGAAGATGATAGGAGATTGCATTTCGTACTTAAACAAAAACCTTGAGATAAGCAGGGGCTATTGACCTTACGATAAAAAGATAAGGAAGCCCCCCTTATACCCCAAAAATCTCACGTCTTTTTGGGGATTACGTTTTAGCGTCCCGAAAGTCTCAGGGCTTTTAGTCCATCGCTGATGTGATGTAAGGGACTGTATAAAATCGGCCTAAGAATTGATCTTAGGCCGATAAAGTTGATTTTCCCATGTATCGGGATTATTAATACTTATCGTAATAATCTTCATCCATTCCGGGGTCTTCGATCCTGTCCCAGCTTTCAGAGGGAGACCAGGCTGCAATTGAATCGCCGCTGCCGGCAAAGGGGAAACCATCAGAATCAAAGTCATCAAAGAATCCGCAATTGCCAAACCTGTCACAGCACCTTCCAAACTGGTCAATAAAAAAACATCTTTCCTGCGGGAAAAAGATCGGGAAGAAGAATCTCGGAAAACGTCTAAACCTCACAGGGAATCTGCGGGGGAAACGCCTCATAGGGAACCTGCCCGGAAAACCGCCGCGGGGGAAACCGCCGCGGGGGAAACCTCCGCGAATACCGCCGCGCTGTGCTATATCAAAACCATCAGGCATATCATTATCTCCTTTCGATACTATTAATGTGTCGGTTCGATCAATACTGATCGTCCCAGTCGTTATCCATCTCATTAAAGACTGCCATACCCGAATCTCCGTACATTTCATCCCCGTCTATCCTGTCCCAGCTTCCGTCGTACGCGGTTTCCGCGGTATCTGCGAAACCAAAAAATGGTCCGCCGAAGTTGCATCTGCCAAACCTGTCGCAGCATCTGCCGAACCTGTCGCAGCATACGCCGAACCTGTCGCAGCACCGCCCAAACCGGTCAAAATATACGCATCT
>CAZDZY010000037.1:0-25986 GCA_964510055.1 uncultured Christensenellaceae bacterium | reverse complement strand
TTTCGCGTCCGTTACAGCCCCGAACTCCCGCATACCGAAATAGCTCTCGACAGAATCCTTACCGGCGCTTATCTTTACGGTGTATAAATACGGACTTTCCGGGCTCCAGTACTTAAAGCCCTTCATCGGCAGGCGAGCGGAGTTTTCAGTAAACTTCCCTTCCGTGAAACGCTTTCCATACTCAAATATCTCTAAACGGTATTCCTGAGGTATGCTGTCTCCTGCAAATTCCACATGAAATTTGGCCTCGGCTTCGCGGCAGCGGGGTGTAATTTTAATACCGGATATATAACTCTGAGGCACATATTCCGCCCATACCGTTTGCCATATGCCGCTTTGAGCGGTATACCATATGCCCCCGCGTTCAAGCTTCTGCTTCCCGTAAGCCTCACATCCTTTGTCAGAGTCGTCAGTTACGGCGATCGTCAGACTATTTTCACCGCTGCGAACAAGTTCCGTAATGTCGAAGCTGAACGGCCAATAACCGCCCGAATGCGAGCCTGCCGTTTTGCCGTTGACGTACACAGTGCAATGCTGGTCGACTGCTCCGAAATGCAAAAGAAGCCTTTTACCTCCGGCTTCTTCGAATATAACGCCGCGCTTATACCATAGCGTCTGCCCCGGCAGCAACTGCCGCTGTACTCCTGAAAGAAGGCTTTCAGGCGAAAAGGGTACGACGATCTCGCCGTCATATATATCAGGTTCGATCTCGCCTGTATTGCGGATAGCGTATTGCCATATCCCGTTCAGGCACATCCAGTTATCCCTTTTCATTTGCGGGCGCGGGTATTCGCCGTGCGGGCAGCTTTTGTCAAGCTTCTTTCCCCAATGTGTGTATAACTCACGCTGCATAACGCCTTTTCTTTTCATATTACCATCTGTTTTCCGCGTGCTCGCAAAACGCCATAAGATCGCGTACTTCTATCTTTTCTCCGTTCGGCAAGACCGCAAAGCCGTTGTATCTGCCGAATATCTGATGGCAGTGCGTATCTATGACAAGCGCCTTTGTTTCCGTATACCGATCGTAAACGGGCGTCATGGTAAACTCGAAACGCCCCTCCTCGTCGCGGAACTTCCAGGGTTTCATGTAATCTTTCTCGTCTCTCTCAACATGCAGTTTTCCCAGTTTGTACGCTTTACCGTTCCAGAAGAACATGTTCTCGGTCGCGTATTGCAGATCGCCGAATCCCCAGCCTATGTTAAAACCGAACCGGCCGCCGTTTATATACGCGCAGCCGCTGCCCCAGAACCACTCGTGCTTAAACGGCCACACGCCCCTGCCCCAATCGAGCAGCGCCGTATCGCGCTCCCCCGGCCGTATGCGCATATCGCCGAACTGCGCGCTGCCGCTTACGCCGTAGTAGTGCTCTTTATAGTTCAGGTAGAACTGCTTTTTTTTGAAAAACGGCGTCGCTATCACCAGCTTTTCATTAGCCGTATCGTTACCCAGCGACAGATCTATGTCAATGTTTCCGACAGCTGTGTCAGTCGCATGCAGCTTCAGAACACGCTCGCCCTCTCTTGTTTCAAAACACATTTCATAGTTCTTGCCTTTGACCGATATAATATTTGGTTTTTCGGGATTTAAAGGCATATTCATACTGCGCAGAGGCAATGGCTTTAGTACCGTAAAGCTCTTTTTTTCACCGGTTACTACGGAAAACAGCATAGCCGAAAAGCTCGCCATATACGACACATGCCCTATAGTCATCTGCAGAACATGGTCGCCGGATATGACCTGATAGAAATCCCACTCCTTCAGCGAAAACGGCCCGGCCTTTACCTGTTCCCTGTTATAATCGAACAGCATGCTCTTCGCATAACCTGGGATTATAAGCTCGCCGTTTTTATCCAGCAGCGTTTGCTGCGAGGTTATTTCTCTTTGCATACTTATCTCCTTCCCGTCATGCCACTATTTTTCCGCTCTTGAGGCGTTTATAATACTGTCTGCCCGCAAAGTACAGGGGAACGAACGCTAACATTACGAGTATTGCAGCCCAGAGGTACATGGATTCGGTCGGTATGTTCTCGGTGATTCCATATTTATTGACTACGGTGCCTGCGCCGTTCTTAATTATCTCATTGCCTATAATAGTGCCTATTATCATAGGTATCAACGTAAAGAACATTACGCGTATTCCCTCAAATTGCCCGCGGTTCTCCGCGGGATAAAGCTGCTTTACCCACATCGTCATAGACTGCATTATGAGTATGTATCCTGCGCCCACCATAAATACCGCAAAAAGCAGAGGTACATTGACAGCAGAGAAAATGTTCGCGGTATCGACCGCGCCCGGTTTGGCAAACAGATAAAGCGCCCATAGCCCTATTATATTTATAATTATCGCCGCCGCTCCGACATATGGAGTTTTATTGTGGTTGATAAGCCATACCGCCGGTATGGCAAGCAGCATTGCCGCAATTAACCCTGCGCCCTGTATTAGCCCCATAGTGGCTTCTGTAAAGCCCATACGATATATCAGCCAATTACCCATATAAGAAAAGTAAATATTGAACGGTATGAAGAACAACGCCGTTGTAACGCTGACAAGAACGAGTTCCCTGCGCCCGAAGAAGTTTTTAAAGTTAAACACCTTGGAAAACTGGCGCCAGAACGCGCCGTCTTTGTTGGGCTTAAGCGCCGGTGCATCTTTCATAACAAACAGCGAGAACATGCCCATAGCAATGACGAATATACCCATTACCCAGAAAAGCAGCTGGTAATTTTGATTATCGCCTATAAGCATACCGCCGAGCACCGTTCCGACTATTGTGCCTATTACCGGCTGTGTAGCCAGCGCCGCCCCTATCTGTCCGCGGTTTTTATCCGTCGTCATGTCGTTAGTCCACGCGTTATAGCTTGCGTCGTTGCCCATCGAGCCGAAAAAGCTCATGACATCGTCCGCAAGTATGACGAGCACCGCCGCCACCATGCTGAGCTTGCTTGCTGTGCCTATAGTTCCGCTGCCTATGAGCTCGGTCATTCCGAACGCTATCGTGAACATGCCCCACATTATATAGCCTATAGAGATGAATTTTCTTCGCGAGCCAATGCGGTCGGAAAGCGTGCCGAAGAAGAATGTAGAGAACGTTGTAACAAGCGCGCTCGTTATTACCATCAGCATTACGATATTGGAATCCTTAGCTATCTTCGCATAGACAAATGTAGCGAACCATTGATTTTCAACGTTCCAGCACAGCTGCCCCGCCAGCCCAAGGCCCCAAACGAGCCCCCAGAATCTAACGCTCCCCATTCTGCCTGCTTTTAACCCCTTCATCTTCCCCTCCCAATTTATGCGTATATGATTTTTCATTTCGCACAGTCGAAATTTAAGAGTTTGTATTAATTTTACAACAGTTCAGGTTCTATTCTGCGGCGTATATGAAACGTCGGATAGTATTGATCTGAATTAACTTTCAGAACGGTTAATAAAAACGTTTATTGGGATTTTCTTATTTTATAATATCTCAAAACACACCGGAAGGCAACTATCATACACGGTCTGACACAAATTCACTCTGCACAATTACCCGGATGCCATTCGCTGTGCAGGAAACCTCCGCTATCCCTTGACGCCTCTTCGTACGATATCTTCCCGCCGGCGTTTAATACAGCTTTCAAATAAACGAGCCTCTTTTCTATCTGGCGTTCTATCTCCTTTGAGCCGGAAAGCGGAAGCCCGTGAGCGGGCAGAAAGGTATATTTACTGTATGCTTTAAGTTTTTCCAGCGATTCGATGTGACTTTTCAGATACTTCGGCCCTGCATACGGCAGGATAGGCTGCTGATCGACGGAAAAGACCAGCTCATCCGCAATGTGAAGGTATTTTTCATCGATACTAACGAATACCGTACAAACAGAATGCCCCGGAGAGGGTATAACAGAAATATCATGTTCCCCGAATTTAAATGAAACCGCATCCTTAACTAAAATGGAAGGAGTAAAGTATTTATGCTCTTCTTTCTCCGTCCACATATCGAGCGTTGTTTTATAAAGGCTGCTCCCGTATACAGGGACGCCCGTAAACGCTTTTAATCCCTGCATATGGTCGTCATGGAAATGGGAAATAATTATCCCCGCCGCTTCCAACCCGTTCTCTTTCAGATCGATGCCCGCCTGATTGCCTTCGTGTTCATATCCGGTATCTATAACCAGCGCTTTCCCCTCAGATACGACAGCATAAATATTGTCTGCAAAAAAATGCCCCGGATCAGGATCAAACGAATACTTTATTATATCCCCGTTGATTTGTGTTTTGTACATGCTTTTTTCCATATTAATATTTTATTAAAGCTAAAATATGTTAATGCAATGATATAAGGCTGTCAACATCCGTTCCGTTAACGCCGACCAAATAGTCGTACAGGCTTATATTGTCAAGCGCCTGGCCTGTTCCCAGTGCGACGCAGGAAATTGCGTCTTCCGCCACATAACACGGCAGGCCGGTCTTTTCGGAGATCTGTTTATCGAACCCGTATAAGAGCGAACCGCCTCCCGTCATACATACTCCGCTTTCAGCTATATCCGCGGCCAATTCGGGCGGAGTCCGTTCCAATGTATGACGGACCGCTTCAAATATCGTATCGAGAGGCCCCGCAAAAGCTTCTGCAGTCTCATTTGAATTTATGATAACTGTTTTTGGAAGCCCGGTGCCGAGGCTGCGCCCCGCTATTTCCATGCAAACCTGTTCTTTTCTCGGATAGGCTGATCCTATGTTTACTTTTATATTCTGCGCAGTCGTTTCACCTATCAGCATATTATGCTTCTTTTTTATATAGCGTATCACGGCTTCATCAAACTTATCGCCGGCTACTTTTATAGATTCGTTTATGACCATTCCCCCGAGCGAAAACACCGCAATGTCTGTTGTGCCTCCGCCTATATCTATTACCATGCTTCCATACGGAGCGCCTATATCGATACCTGCGCCTATCGCCGCCGCGACCGGCTCCTCGATCAGGCTTGCCTGCCTTGCTCCCGCTTCTTCCGTTGCTTCTATCAATGAACGCTGCTCTACTTCGGTAACGCCTGAAGGGACGCATACCAATACTCTGGGTTTTAAGAAAAGCCTTCTGCCTATTACTTTTCTAAGGAAGTATCTGAGCATCCTCTCGGTATCGAAAAAGCTCGAGATCACACCATCCTTCAGCGGGCGCACGACAGCTATATTGCCCGGCGCCCTACCGAACATGATCCGTGCTTCTTCTCCAATAGCAAGCAATTCACCTGTGTCTTTATTGACGGCGATTATTGAAGGTTCGTTTATTACGATACCTTTCCCTTTTAAATATATACGTACATTCGCAGTGCCGAGATCTATCGCGACATCATCAACGTGAAATAAACTCATTAAATACTCCAGATCGTTGTTTTAAGCTAAGAGTCGAACATTTTATCAGCTTCCGGCTGATAAAGTATTTTTTTAAGCTCGACTTTTACCACGCCGCCCGGTACGTTCCATTCCAGCATATCCCCTTCGGCGTAGCCAAGAATGGCCGTCCCTATAGGCGACAATACGGATATCCTGTTCTTTTCCACATCAGCTTCGTCCGGATAGACAAGGGAAATCTCTTCTTCTACCCCGTCCGTGAGCAGCAATACCTTCGAATTCATCGTGACAACGTCGTTCGGGATCTCACCGGGGCTTACGGTTTCCGCGCGTTTTAATTCCGCTTCGAGTTCCGTTATATATTCTTTGTTTATATCGTTTATCTGGCTGTCTATAAGCTTTTGCAGCTTTTGTTTATCAGACTCTGTTATATAAATTTTGCGAAACACAAGATTTCCCCCTTCTGATAAAAGTAAAAAAGCATATTTACCATTAATAATGCTTTCAATTATCTCTTATTTAATAATATTCAGCATGCAGCTTTTTAAGTTGCGCTTTAATTAATATTATATTACTATCTATCATTTGTCAATGCTGGATTACGCTTACATTTTATTGCACTGCTGTATTTTTATTAAATAAGCAAGCTATTAATGTAACGTTTACTTTAAATGTTAATATCAGGCAGGCATATCATCTAATTGGTCTGAACGGTAAAAAATGATCACGCAATGTTGTCTTTGCCTTCGGATTTAGCGCAATACAGCCGCATATCGGCAATATGGGTCAGCGCGTCAACGCTGCCGGCCTCGTTGGAAGAAGCGACTCCTCCGCTTATAGTTACCGTTGCGGTCTTGCCTCCTCTGGTAAAGCGCGCATTGCCTATAACTATACGTATCCTCTCGGTTATCTTTAAAGCGTCTTCTTTGCCGGTCTGCTTATATAATATAAAAAATTCATCTCCGCCGTAACGGAAAACGATATCCTCAGAGCGCACGTTTGCCCTTATCATCGCCGCGATTTGGCTTATAAGAAAATCGCCGAACTGATGGCCGTAACGGTCGTTTACCTTTTTAAAATTATCGATATCGAGGAACGAGATGCAAAATTCATCGCTTTTTCTTCTCGATCTCTTTATTTTTTCATATTCCGAATTAAGGTCCTCAAAAAATTTGCGGCGGTTAAAAAGCTCCGTCATATCGTCTATAACGCACCGTTCTTTATAAAAGTTGCCTATATCTTCAAGTTTTGTCTTGTCTTCTTCAAGCTTCCGCTTCTCATCGTTCAATGCAGTTACGTTATACGACATTCCCCATGTCCCCATGATATTTCTTTGATTGTCGTATAGGGGATATTTATTTACCTGCACCCAGGAGACTTCCCCCGTGAGCCAGTGGAGCCTTTCGATCTTATTTAATATAGGCTCTCCTGTTTCCATGATCTTCTGTTCGTCACGCAAGGCCTCATTTGCGAATTCTTTTGAAAAGAAATCGTAATCCGTCTTCCCTATGACTTCTTCGCGCGATGAATTGAATCCGCGCGACTGCCCAAGGCTCACGTCAATAAAGCGCGATTGCCTGTCTTTAAAGAATACATATGTAAACTCGCTTTCCATTATGGTCCGGAACAGATCAGGTCTTTCTATTGTTATGCCTTTCATCCTCATACCTCGTATAAAACTATGATCAAAAGGAAGAAAACGCAACGATCCTTTGTGCTTTCCTTTATTTAATACATAATAATATAATCATATTGCCCATTAATGTCAATGATTAACTATCATCATAGCTAATATCGCCTGTCGTCAGACTTTACCTTATGTAAAAGCGTTCATTCCTGAACTTACGTACATTTACACATTTGATCATTATAGTCCGGCTTTTTAGCATTCGATATCCTATCGTCTGCACAATTCGGCCGCTATCTGCGCGGCGAGCCTTGAGTTGCTGAGCACGAGCTCGATATTGGCTTTAAGGCTGACGCCATCGGTAATGTTCTTTATTTCGTTTAACAGGAAGGGCGTCACATCTTTGCCCTTTACGCCCTGCCGTTTCGCCGCCGATACTGCGTTTTCGATAGTATCAGATATATAACCGCGATCCATTGAGTATTCTTCGGGTATTGGGTTCGCAACGAGCATGCCTCCGCCGATACCTAGTTCCTGTTTTATCTTCCACGCTTCCGCTATCTCTTTCGGGGCATCCATACGGCAGTTCGCTTCGTATCCGCTTTGCCTCGTATAAAACGCGGGGAATTCTTTTGTTTTATAGCCCACCACGGGAACGCCCTTTGTTTCAAGGTATTCGAGCGTCAATCCTATATCGAGTATCGATTTTGCCCCCGAGCATACGACTACCACAGGTGTCCGGGCCAGCTCTTCAAGGTCGGCCGAAATGTCCATCGTAGTCTCCGCGCCCCGGTGCACTCCCCCTATCCCCCCGGTCGCGAATACTTTTATATCAGCCATAGCGGCAATTATCATGGTAGCTGCGACAGTGCTTGCCCCGTCGCCTTTCATCGCTATGACCGCAGGTATATCCCTGCGGCTGACCTTTGCGGCAGCCGGGCCTTTTTTGCCTATATAGTCTATCTCTTCGGGCGAAAGGCCTATCTTTATTACTCCTTCTATTATCGCTATAGTCGCGGGGGCTGCTCCGTTTTCGCGCACTGCCTGCTCAACTTTAAGCGCGGTCTGCACGTTTTCCGGATACGGCATGCCGTGCGAGATGATAGTCGATTCCAACGCCACTACGGGTAACCCGCTCTCCAGCGCGCTGCGTATCCCGGGAGCTACCTTGATATATTTGCTGTCGATCTCCATATTCGTTCTCTTCCTTTTTATAATGTTATGCCGCTTCGCTCCAGCAGCTCTTCCTCATTTAGTTTCCCGTTTACCGCCTCGCTGCATTCAAGGCAGACAGCCGAAGCGGCGAGGCCCGCTTTCGCCGTATCTTTTACCGATAAACCGTTAAGATAAGCCCAGCACGCCGCCGCCATAAAGCTGTCGCCGGCTCCCAGCGTATTGACCAGAGTGTGCGGCATGCAGGGCAGGACGCCTTCCTCATGTCCGCCGGCGTAATATACGCCGTCTTTGCCCATCGTGATAAACACACGTTTCAACCCGGTCTCAAGAAGCTTCCCAGCCGCAGCTTTCATGGAGGTTTCATCTTTTATCGGCATATTTGCGAGATACTCCGCTTCGATTATATTCGGCTTGAGGGTATGCAGCCTCCCCAGTATATTTTTCAGTTTATATGATTTTGCGACAGATACGGGATCGCACATTATTGGAATAGCGCAGTTCTCCGCAAGATATTCAAGCGAACTTTCAGAAATATTCGTATCAACAATGCAGATATCAGCGCTGTTGACAGCATCCATTTTTGCTTTTAAAAATCCGGGCGTGATGTGCCCGTATATGCTCATATCGTTAACGGCAAGCCTCATATCGCCCTTCTCATCCGTAATGAATACATAACAGGAAGTGGCCGAATCTTCGATTTTCAGCGCCCCGGAGATATCTATCCCGGCTTCCTCGCAGCTTACCTTTACCTTTTCCCCTTGCGCGTCGCCGCCAATGGCTGTTATGAGCCTGACGCGAATACCGAGAAGCTTTAAGTTCCGGGCGATGTTGAATCCTACGCCGCCTATCGACGTATATACAGTTCCGGGATTGGAGTCGCAGGAAATGAGCGGTTTATAAGGCTTGCCGCAGATATCGATATTTACTGCCCCTACGACGACAGCAGAGAATTGCTTTTTCATCATGTTTATCATTATACAACATCAGCCCTCCTGTTTGCTATATCATGCCTGACTAGTATAAAAGCCGCGGATGATACATCCGCGGCCCTGTTATAACGTCATTCTTCTTTTACCGCCGCCTGCTTTCCCTTATGGGCTTTCTCTTCTTCTTTCCTGAACGCCGTTTTCCCGTCTTTCATGTACATGTTTATCTTGTCGCTTATGCTTATCTTGCCCTCGAGTATTTCCTCTGAAAGCTGGTCTTCGACAAGCTGCTGTATCATGCGCCGGAGCGGCCTTGCGCCGTAGTTTTCATCGAATCCTTCCTGTGCGAGGTAATCTACGGTGTCTTCCGAATAGCTCATCCTTATTTCGCGCTCTTCGAGCCTCTTTATCACGCTGCCGAGCATCAGCTTCACTATCTCCCTCGTATGTTCGCGGCTTAATTTATGGAAAACGATTATATCGTCGAGGCGGTTTATGAACTCGGGGCGGAACGCTTTTTTCAGTTCGTCGAGTATGCCCTGCTTCATTTGCTCATATCCGCTTTCGCCCGGCTTCGGGTCTTCAAATCCTATTCTTTTTACCGCGATATCGCGGACACCCAGATTTGAAGTCATGATGATAACTGTATTTTTAAAATCCACCACGCGGCCGTTAGAGTCGGTCAGCCTGCCGTCTTCGAGTATCTGGAGAAGTATATTGAACACATCAGGGTGCGCTTTTTCTATCTCGTCCAGAAGCAGTACCGAATACGGGTTCCTTCTTACTTTTTCGGTAAGTTGCCCTCCCTCTTCGAACCCCACATAGCCCGGAGGCGATCCGATCAGCTTGGAGACCGCGTGTTTCTCCATATACTCCGACATATCGAGGCGCACTAATGCGTTCTCGTCCCCGAACATCGCTTCGGCAAGAGCCTTCGAAAGCTCCGTTTTGCCGACGCCCGTGGGCCCCAAGAATATGAACGAACCTACCGGCCTTTTCGGGTCTTTTAAGCCCGCCCGTGAGCGCCGTATAGCCTTTGAGACCGCTACGCACGCCTCGTCCTGACCTATGACGCGTTTATGCAGCGTTGCTTCGAGAGCCAGCAGACGTTTTGCCTCATCTTCAGTAAGCTTTAAAACCGGAATATGCGTCCAGCTGGATACTATCTCCGCTATCTCGGTCTCGGTAACGCGTCCTTCAGATTCCTTCGTATTGTTCTCCCACTCCTTCTTCATCTCCGACATCTTCTTCTCGATGTTCTTTTCTTCGTCGCGAAGCTGGGCGGCTTTCTCGAAGTTCTGGTGGGTTATTGCCTGTTCCTTCTCTTTCCTGAGCTGCTCCGACTGCTCCTCGAGCTCTTTTATGTCGGGCGGCGCGGTATATATCTTCAGCCTTACCTTCGATGCCGCTTCGTCCATGAGGTCTATCGCCTTATCAGGCAGGAACCGGTCGGATATATACCTCGCCGAAAGCTCGACCGCGGCGCTCAGCGCCTCGTCGGTTATCTTCACCTTATGGTGGGCCTCATACCTGTCGCGCAGGCCTTTGAGTATCTCGAGCGTCTCCTCCTTTGTCGGTTCCCCTACCGTTACCGGCTGGAACCTTCTCTCAAGCGCCGCGTCCTTTTCGATATTTTTGCGGTATTCGTCGTAAGTAGTAGCGCCTACCACCTGTATCTCTCCCCTCGCAAGCGCGGGCTTCAATATGCTGGCCGCGTCCATGGCGCCCTCTGCGGCGCCCGCGCCTACTATGGTATGTATCTCGTCGATAAACAGTATCACGCTGCCCGTGGCTTTAAGTTCCTTCATGGCGTCTTTCAGCCTGTCCTCAAACTCTCCCCTGTATTTCGTGCCCGCTATCATGCCCGCGAGGTCGAGCGCCACCACGCGCTTTCCGGCGAGCAGTTCCGGCACGTTGCCGTCCACTATCCTCTGCGCCAGCCCCTCTGCTATAGCAGATTTTCCTACGCCCGGTTCGCCTATAAGCACCGGGTTGTTCTTCGTCCTTCTCGAAAGTATCTGGGTTATACGCTCTATTTCCTGCGTGCGTCCTATTACGGGGTCGAGTTCCCCGTCTTTTGCGGCCTTCGTTAAGTCCCTGCCAAACTTGTCGAGTTTGGGGGTCTTATCGTCTTTTCTCTGCCCCGGCTCGCCGGGTATGGCGTTCTCGCCAGTTACGTTGTATATACCGTGTTCAAGTTCGTTAAAATCTGCGCCAAGCTCGCTTAAGATCCTGAAAGCGACGCTTTCCTTCTCTTTTATGAGCGCCATTAAAATATGCTCTGTGCCTACGTAGCTTTGCCCCATCTGCTTGGAGAAAGTAACGCTAAGTTCGAGTATCTGTTTGGAGCGCGGGGTATAGCCGAACCCCGGAGTAAACTCGAAGTCCCCCTTGCCAATAAGCGAGAGCAGGTTCTCGGTCACCGCCTCTTCGGAAATACCCGAGAGGCCTAACAGGTTTGCCGCCGCCCCGTCCTTCTCGCATATGAGTCCAAGCAGCAGATGTTCCGTGCCTATATAGTTATGTCCAAGCTCCCTTGCTTTATCTTCCGCATATTTAAGCGCGTTTTTAGCGCCTTCCGTAAACTTTGTAAAAAAGTCCATTGCTTTTTCTCCTTTTATATGTTAAAAACTTCTCTTAAAACGTTCGCACGCAATATATCGCGGTGCTGCGGCTGCTGGCCGTCGTTCTTTTCAGCTATTATAGCCGGCCGCGTGTCCATCATCACTTTATACAATGAACTTGCCGTGAATCCGGGCACTATCCCGAGGGACGTCCCGAACGCCACGTCGGATATCAGCTTCTGGGCTTCGGCGTCGCTCATCTTGCGCGCGTTTCTCAGTATGCCTATTGCCCGCCATACCTTATCCTCGAGCGTGACACCAAGGTTGCTGTATAACTCTTTCCTCGTATTGCGCTCGAAATCTATTACTTTATTTGCCGTCGAAAGCAGTTTGGTAAGTATCTCTTTTTCAGTTATGCCCAGCGTTATCTGATTCGATATCTGGTAGAACGCTCCGGAAGCGGCGCTTCCTTCACCGAAAGCACCCCTGACGGTCATCCCTATCTTGCCGACCATCGATATTATCCTCTGCATGCCTTTCGCCGCAGTTAGCGCCGGAAGGTGCAGCATCAGCGACGCGCGAAGGCCTGTCCCAACGTTCGTCGGGCAGCTGGTCAAAAAACCCAGCGCCTCGTCGAACGCGTAATCGACCCCATCCGAAAGCATGTTGTCGAGCATATCCGCCTCCGAATATGCGCTTTTAAGCGATAACCCTGATTTCAGGCTTTGCAGGCGGTAATGGTCTTCCTCCATTATCATGACGCTTATGCTCTCGTCGCCGCTCGTTATAAGCCCGCCTACGCTGCTGCGCGCAAGGTCGGGGCTGATTATATTCCTTTCTATAAGCGCGCGTTTGCTTATCTCGCTCATATCGGATAGGCGCTGGTATTTGAATCCGGGAGACTTTAGCAGGCTTTTCTTCGCAAATTCATGGACTTTCTCCAGGTCGCCAGGCTTCGTCATCCTCGACGGAAACGGAATGCCTGCAAGGTTTCGCGCGAGCCTTATCCTTGTTGATACCACCACGTCGCTCTCAGGAGCGTTCTCTTCCAGCCATTCAGGCATTTTTGGTCCCCTCCTTTTCGAGCAGCGCGATCTCGTCCCTTAGCCTTGCCGCTTCTTCAAAGTTCTCGGCGGCGACAGCCGCCTTGAGCTCCCTCTTCAGCTCCTCTTTCCTGCTTTCGCCCGGCTCTTTCTCCACATCTACCGTGACCTTCTGGCCGGGCCGCTTGCCCGTATGTTTCTCATTCATATGGATGCTCTTGAGCACAGGCAGAAGGCTCTGTTCAAACGTCTTATAGCACTGCGCGCATCCCAGTTTCCCGGTTTTCTGAAAAAGCGAAATAGTAGTGCCGCACATTTCGCACGCTACCTCTTCCGTTTCTTCGTTTTCGTAGAAAGCGCTCAAAAGGTCGTTGAGCGAAAACCCCGGAAGCGCCGCCGGCTTGCTGCGTTTGGCTGCGCACTGGGAGCAAAGGTGTACCGTCTTTACCTGTCCGTTCACAAACGTGGTCATATGTATCGTTGCCGTATTCTTCAAGCAATCATCGCACAGCATTTCAGGCCTCCTGACTTAAAAGCGCGAGTATAAGCTGCTTCATTATGTTCGCCCTTAAGTGATCCTTTATGACCGCGGGTATGCTAAGAGCTTTATCCGATACGGCCGCGTTCATAAGCGCTCCCTCTTTATTCGTTACCGCTTCGTTTTCTACAAGGCGGCTGATAACGTCCATCGCGTCGCGCTCTGATATCGCGTCGCCTATCCTCTCGGTCACGAGCTGCAATAGCTCGTCCGGTTCGTCAACGTTGAGCCGCACAACGCGGATGTATCCTCCGCCGCCGCGCCTGCTCTCTATGATATACCCCCTGTCGGGAGTGAATCTTGTCGCAAGGACGTAGTTTATCTGCGACGGCGCACAGTTGAAATGCTGCGCCAGCTCATTGCGCTGCAGCTCTATCCTTCCTTCATATTCGCTCATCAGGCTCTTTATAAAATTTTCTATAGTATCACTTAATATCGACATCTTATCACCAGCTTTGACTATCTTTGACCTTCAATGATATTATACACCGATTTGCCGTATATGCAACATAATTTTCTGTCTGTTTACGAATATTTCATCGAGAAAAGCCTTTAAGCAGGGTAACGTTTTTTATTGAAAAAATTGTGGGCTTGTATAGTTCTTATCAGGCTGCTCAAAATAGGCATCAACGCCTTTATATATCGCTTTCGCGATATTTTCCTGATATTCTTCTGTTTGCAGCAGTTTCTCCTCCCTTTCGTTGGATAAAAATCCGCATTCGACGAGTATGCAGGGACATTCGCCGTGGCGAAGCATAAAATAATCTTCCGGCTTATACGTCCTTGGCCTTGGAGGCTGCAGATATTCATTCAATTGTTCCTGTATGAGCTGCGCCAATATCTTCCCTTCCGTTGATTTCTCGTAATAGAACGCCATAGGGCCCGATACGGAAGGGTCCGGGAACTTATTCATATGTATCGATATAACGGCGTCGGGGTTCGTTTCCTCGATTATCTGTTCGCGTCTCTCCATATCCTTATGTTTTGTGGACGCGACCGCGTTATCGTCTTCCCGCGTCATTATTACGGTAAAACCGTTTATTTCAAAAAGCCTTTGCAGTTTTTTTGCCACGGCCAGATTCAAAACATCCTCCCTTGCTTTTGTCACTTTCCCGGAAGCGCCCGCGTCAAAGCCTCCGTGGCCCGCGTCTATCACTATAGTTCCCCTGATCTGTTTCATTACCTGGGCGCTTACCGAATTCGCGAGCAGCAATACCGCCACTACGAACGAAACCGATAAAAAAAAGATCATATAACGATTCCTGATTTTCATAAAAACCTCCGCCGTTATATAATCTATATTAAGTTCTTTACCCTGCTATTCTATCTTTTATCGTAGGAAAATCTGGTGATATTTAAAACAACATTTTAGACGCGTTGGCGTTAGCCTTGAGCGGATCCGTAATTGGCTTAGAAAAAGCGGCCGCGCAGCCAATCATGGCTGCGTTATCCGTGCAATACTTTTTTTCAGGCAGATAGAGCCTGTATCCGGCCTTTTTTGCCCTTTCCCCAAACTCCTGTCTCAGCGCTTCATTCGAAGAAACTCCGCCCGCAATGCCTATTTTCTTTATGCCTTCCCTTGACGCGGCTTCAAAAGTGTTATCCGCAAGAAAAGAGATCGCTTCGTTCTGAAAGCTCGCGGCAATGTCCGCCGCTTCAAAAGGCTCGCCCTTTTGTTTCATGTTATGGATCTGGTTAATAACCGCCGTCTTTAAACCGCTGAACGTAAAATCAAGGTGGGATTCGCCTTTAAAGCCTCTTGTGTATTCATATATCGGAGTGCCGTGCTTTGCGAGCTCTTCCAGCCTTGGCCCGCCGGGATACCCGAGGCCTAATGCCCGGGCTGTTTTATCGAACGCTTCGCCGACCGCGTCGTCCCGCGTTTTCGCTATCAGCCTGTATTTCCCGTAATCTTCCACTATAGCTATATGGGTATGCCCGCCTGAAACTACAAGGCAAACGTAAGGCGGCACGAGGTCTTCATGCGATATATACAGCGAGCAGATATGGCCTTCGATGTGGTGCACGGGTATCAGCGGCAGCGAATGATAATAGGCAAGCGCTTTGGCGTACGATACGCCCGCCAGCAGCGCCCCTATAAGACCGGGGCCGTCCGTGACCGCGACAGCTTCTATATCGCCAAAATCCATGCCCGAGCTGCGCAGCGTCTCGTCGACGATATAAGGCAGTTTCATTATATGGTTTCTCGACGCTATCTCCGGTACTACTCCGCCGTATTCTTCATGTTCCCTTTGCGTATAGACGGCGTTCCCGAGTACCTTCCGCCCTTTGGTTATTGCGGCGGCCGTCTCGTCGCACGACGTCTCTATCGCGAGTATTACCCTTTCCATATCAGCTTAAAGCAGCCTCTTTAGATTCTTTTCTTCTTATAAGGCACAGTCCCGCCCCGGCTGCAATATTGAGCGCCGCGAAAATTGATACGAATCTTATTATTATCCTCGCGACCAGGTCTGAGAAGAACTGCTCGGGCACCAGCCGTATAAGCACGCTTGTATTCGGGTCAAGCAGCCACAGGTCGTTGCTGAAGAACACATGATGGAACGACGTCCAAAAACCCGTAAAATCGATCGCGGCGTATATTCCCAAAGCAGCCACTGCTACCACAAATACGCCTGACACCCTCAAAAACGACCTGCAAAGCGATCGCAGCGCCCGTTTTCCGTTTAATACAAGCGCCAGTATGATAAGTATAGCGGCTCCGATGAAGCATGCCGAGCGCACGGCGCGCGCGTTCAAGCACAGCGCCCGCACGTCTACCATATGCTCCACTTCCGTTTTATCCGTGAACACTTCGCTCTGTACGCCATTAAAGCTTGCCTGCATTTCTAAGGTTTCCCTCGCTCCCGAGGTATAATCTAAAAGATTTCTCGTTATCGTTTGGAGGTCCTGCCCGCTCAGGCCCAGATCTTGCGCGGTTCCCAGCTTTTCATATTCGTCCATGAAAAAATCCGGATTAAGAGCGAACATCTCGATGCTCAATATGAGCAGGGCGATTATCAGCACTATGCTGGCGATAACACCGCACAAACCTGTAAAAAACGATCTCATAATATTCTCCTTATAACTCCAACAAGCGCTTTGTCTTTTTAAAGGCCCGGATATCGACGATTACACTAAACATCTTGGAGCCCGATAAATCTTAAGGCTGCCCATATAAGGGCAGCCCTTACGACCAGTACTTGAATCAACAGCCGACAGCCGCGTTTATTTCATCTTATTAAGATGTTGCTTAAATTTCTTTCGGTATAATATCACGTAAACGACTATTAAAGGAAGCATCAGCAAGCTGATATACCCAGCCCACGCATATCCTAACAATTCCAGGATTCCCGAAATCAGCGCGATAGGCCCTATTGCCCAACAGAACTGCCTCAGCAATTTTTCAGCGTCGGCCTTCATTTCCTTCGGATAATCCATATTAAAGCCCGGTGCTTTGCCGAAAATAGCGTACCAGACGGCCAGAACTCCCGCAATGACCATTATTATAGAAAACAATTGATTGAAACTATTCAGATCCAAACTTTAATACCTCATTATCTTTTGTTTATTTTTACGCCTTCCGGCGTATCTTTAAGCTCATAACCCAAAGAGGATATTTCTTTTCTTAGTTCGTCTGCAGCCGTGAAATCTTTGCGCGCTCTCGCTTCCTGCCTCTTTTGCGCGAGCTCTTTTATTTCGCCGGGAATATTGTCCTCACGCGGGACAAGCCCGAGCACGCCCAAAACGGCATCGAGCGCCGAAAGCGCCGCCATTGCGCCTTTCTTTGACCCGCCGTTCTCAAATAACAGGTTTATTTCCTTTATATACTCAAATATTGCCCCTATGGCTTCAGCCGTATTCAGGTCGTCGTCCATAGCCTGCTTGAATCTCTCTTCAAGAGCGCAGATTTCCCGGGATACGTCAGTGCCGGCACCGCGGCCGTTTTCAGATAGGAAAATAAGGTTTTCCCGGCAATTTTTTATCCGCGTCATTGCCGAAGCAGCCTGCGCTATAAGCTCTTCCGAAAAGTTGACGGGGTTCCTGTATTGTGCCGACAGCATAAATAACCTGACTACGCCGAGATCGTACTTTTTCGATATATCGCGCACGGTAAAGAAATTACCCAGGGATTTGCTCATTTTCTCGTTGTTGATGTTCAAAAATCCGTTATGCATCCAGTATTTCGCGAACGGTTTCCCTGTGGCGGCCTCCGACTGCGCTATCTCGTTCTCATGATGGGGGAATATCAGATCCTCCCCGCCGCCGTGAATGTCTATCGTTTCACCCAAGTATTTCATGCTCATGGCGCTGCACTCTATGTGCCATCCCGGACGGCCTTTTCCCCACGGGCTGTCCCAGCTGTCTTCCCCGGGCTTCGCGGCTTTCCAAAGCGCGAAGTCTTCCGGATTCCTTTTTATATCCGTAACGTCGATCCTTGCGCCTGCGCGCAGGTCTTCTACTGACTGCCCGGAGAGTTTTCCGTATGCGGGGAAGCTGGAGACGTCGAAATATACGTCCCCTTCCGCCTCGTAGGCGTGTCCGGCTTCAACCAATCTTTTTACGAGCGCGATTATATCGCCCATATGCTCTGTTGCTTTTGGATGGACGTCCGCAGCTCTTATACCCAAACCCTGAGCGTCCGTAAAGTATTCCCTGATATAACGCTCGCCCACCTCTTTGAGTGTCGTCTTCTCCTCAGCGGCGCGTTTTATAAGCCTGTCATCCACGTCGGTGAAATTCTGAACAAATGTTACCTTATACCCGCGGTATTCAAGATACCGCCTCAGGGTATCGAATATTATAAAAGGCCTCGCGTTGCCTATATGGAAAAAATTATATACCGTGGGCCCGCAGGCGTATATCTTCGCCCTACCCGGCTCAGTCGGCACAAACTCTTCTTTTTTCCTGGTCATCGTATTATAGATCTTCAAAGAGGGCACTTCCAGTCATGTAATTTCGGCTCATTATAATATATATTGCTGCCTTGCGTCAATTGACAGTCCGTATTGATGATATGAAAAAACCCGCCGAGGGCGGGTTTTTGATTTATCTGACTAATCAAGCCATGGCATATATATCTCATGTTCATTAACCAGCCGCAGTGCGTCGATTGCTCCCTTGTTTTCCTTGAACCAGTTTAACCACTGCGATTTATCCCAGGATAACGCTGTAGCTTTTGTATAACCGTTCAGTCCGTCCGCCGCCTCGGAAAGTAGCTTCAGTACTGTATCGTTGCCGCTATTCAGTTCGTCATAAATATAGGGTAATGCAAGATAACCGAGGCCCGCTAGATCTCCATGCTTAATTTTGTCCGCGCCTTGGGCTTTTAACGAATTAAATGCATCCACCCATTCACAATATCGATATTGTTCCCCGAAAGACGGGCTCATTCCTACGTCGGTTTTTGTAATCAGCATTATCAGAGACATCGTGTAAGACTGCGGGGCGCCGCTTTCAAGTTTTTCAACAAGTATAGGAAGGTCTTCGATAGTGAGGCCGAACCATTCAGGGGTAAAGCCTTCCTTTTTGAATATTTCAATGTCTGGTATTGCAATAGAGGAAAGGCCGCCTTTGTAGTATTTCTCTTTAATTAAATTGGAATATTCTTTATATTTTTTATCAAACTCATCGTTTGAATTCAAGACATATACCGGCCAATCATCTTTGTGTGATGAAGTCATTACCAACTGATCCTCGGTTATTTCTCCTGTTTTATGATCAATGTTTATTGTATCGCGAATATATAATCCGAGGTACGGGTCCCAATATGCCTTACCTACCAAATCCTCTGGGAAAGGTGAAGGTTCCGGGAAAAGGCCGGTTTCGGAATCACGCTTCAATTTTCCCATATTGGTATAATCATTAATTTTTTCATCCCACACCCAGTCAGGCCTGAACATTTGGCGGATGTTCTCCTGCAACTTAAATATTGGTTCATTGCCTGATTCAGCCAACACTATAATTGCAGTCAGTAATAATATGAAAACTACACTTGAAATGAGTATTATATACTTAATTCCTCTTTTCATTTTAACTTACTCCTTATAAATTAATTATTTCTACTCTTTATAATAAGCTTTTGGTCCTCCATAAAATGATATAAAAGGATCACTATCCGAACTATATATTAATTCCCATGCACCCCATTTAGAAAATATTGATTTTGGATATCCATTTGCATCCCAAGAAGAAACTATACCAAAATGTCCATCTTCGCCACTGCCCCAAGAATATTCTGAATAGTATATTACGTCGGGATAATTGTTTTCTGTTGTTCGAGTATATGAAGACCCCGGCCTTGTAGAATATGGATAGGACTTTGACATATAATCATCAAGTTGGCTTTCAGTTGGATTCCAACCCCAAGGCCATAGCCATTGGTTGTTAACATCAACTGCATATGCTAAACAGTTATAACTATTGAAATTTCCATCTGTTGATACGCCTTTTAAACTGTTCGCGGTAGTAGAAGTATAATAAAAAGTACTATCTATGTCAGAATAATCACTTCTAGAGCCCATACATATAAAAATACTTGTTGGCCACGAATCATAATACTCACTATTCATAGCACCGTAATTACTTCCCGGACTTTCCCAAGAACCATCTTCATACATCCCGCAAACATAATCTTCACTAGATGGCGTAATGGCTCTTGAGTAATACGAACTCCCATAATTCAACGTAGTTGATATTGTAGGCTCTCCAAACAACGGGTATTCAAATGTTACGCTATCTACTGTACCAGACACCCATACTTTATGTGTATACGAATCAAGCGTAAGATATCCATGAATCGGGTCTACCGATGTAATCTCACATGGAGCAATATATTCAATATGTAACTCTGGCTTGTTTGGAGAGTCTGCATCTGAAGAATAGAACGTCGTCCACTGCGTTGTCCCGGATTCAGTTGCATCCCTTAACATTAATCCAAAATTATTATTTGGGTCTTCCAGCCAATCTGTAACTGGAGTTGTTATATACATCCTCCACCAAGAGCCACTATCGTTATAAGCTAAAGTCGATTCGTATTCATCATCGATTTCAGGTTGGCTGTTCCAAGTTACTGTACTCGAAGTCCAATTCTCAATAACCTTGTATGCATGCATGACTGGGTTTGCTCCGCTATATTTTTTAATTCTAAGATAGGCGCTAGTCACCGCATATCCCGGAATATTCGTAGGAAGAGTAAACTTAATAAATGACCTTCTTGCATAATAATCCGTATCCCTCCCCGTCCTCAACCAATCATATAGATAATAGTTATTGTTAGGATATCTGTAACTGACAAACGAGTCAAATGTTTTTGATTCTCCGGTTATTATCACAGCGGGATCAATTATAATGGGAAAGCTCCTATTTGCGTCCGCCAGATACGCTTTATCTATAGTTACCTTTATTTGCTTTTCACCACTGTTCTCTATTAGTTCGCACGTTACGGCTTTTGTCTGTACTCCCTCGCTGTCAACGGCGTACAACGCGCCTGTATTAAATACATTATTGCCATTTGCATCAGTAAATATAATGTTTTCTCTATCTTGTTTCGCTGATACGCCATCCATTTTTAAGTCAAAAACATATTCGTTCTTTTCGGTAAATCTGTTAAGAATGATATATTCTTTTATACCATATGTCTCGATTTTATACACAAGGTCGGTATCGGAATAAATGTTTTTAAATGTTACACAGTTATTAGTGCAAGCAATATCCAACAACATTTCGTTTTCGATATTACCGATAACTGCGCTGCTGATGTTTTTCCCGTTTGCGGGTCCAAATGAAATGGAATTACCTTTATAATCAATATTGACAAGATATTTCTCTGTTGTGTTTTCCGCAAATCTTACGATGAACTTATTAGCTTCATTTCTGTACGCATAATCAGAACCCTCTGTTTTCATCACCTCAGGAATTACTTTATTGCTGATCTCCTGATATGCGCCATTTCTATCCAGATAATGAACATCTTCAGTATATCCAACCCATTCATAATTCCCGTTTGAAAGCAGAAAAGTTTTAGAATTGCTTTCCCTCAGTTCGTTTAACTCTCTGACTGCTTGAGGTTCTTCAGTTGAAGCCGAAGCGCTCTGGGGAAAAGAAAATATTGTAATGACAAGAAAAGCAAATACAAATAATATGGATATTTTTCTATACATTTTTCTTCCTCCAAATTCCTTTATGAAAATCCAATATGACTAACAGTGGATGATCGCTTTGATGTGTATTTTAATGCTGTAATTATTATACACTTTCATTATTATCCTGTCAATCCTATTTATTCTTATTTCTGTATTAAAAAACCCGCCAAAGGCGAGTTTTAAAGCTTTAAAAGTCCCTTTTCGTGCGCTTCCTCCGGAGGAAGGGCGGTATGTCGAGGTCATTGCTCGTGTCCGTAAAGCTGCCAAGCACCGGGCCTTTCTTCTCCGCGGGTTTAACGGGTACAAAATCCTCTTCGTCCATGCTTTTATCAGGGACGTCTATCTCTTCTTTTACGATAGGCTTGGGCTTTCTCGCTCCGCTGAAGCCGGTGGCTATAACCGTTATGCGTACCTCGTCTTCCAGCGAATCGTCCGTATCGGCGCCGAAGAATATATTAGCTTCAGGGTCTGCAGCCTGCCTTATAAGGTTCGCGGCCTCCTCTATCTCCAGAAGGCTCATCGACGGGTCTCCAGTAACGTTATAGAGTATTCCTCTCGCGCCTTCAATGCTTGTTTCAAGAAGCGGGCTTTGTATAGCCTGTTTTGCTGCGTCCATGGTCTTGTTGTCTCCGTACCCCACGCCTATTCCCATATGGGCTACGCCGCGCTCCGACATTACCGTGCGCACATCCGCGAAATCCAGATTTACAAGAGCGGGCTTTACGATAAGTTCCGTTATGCCCTGTATGCCCTGCCGCAGCACATCGTCCGCCACCCGGAACGCTTCGAGCATCGACGTTCCCTTCCCAATGACCTGAAGAAGTTTATCGTTGGGTATGGTAACAATAGTATCCACCGCTTCCCTGAGTATATCGTACCCGGCCTTTGCGCGCGCAAGCCTTTGCGACCCTTCAAACATGAACGGCATGGTAACTACCGCCACGGTCAGTATATTCTTCTGTCTCGCGAGTTCTGCAATAATGGGCGCGGCGCCGGTGCCCGTGCCGCCTCCTAATCCCGCGGCTATATAGATAAGGTTAGCGCCGTCGATCATCTCTCCAAGCTCTTCAATACTCTCTTCAGCGGCGCGTTTACCTATGTCCGGATCTCCTCCTACCCCGAGGCCTCCGGTCAATTTTTCGCCTATCTGCACCTTATTCTTCGACCTTGAAAGCATCAAAGCCTGCTTGTCCGTATTTACGGCATAAAATTCCGCGCCTATAAGCCCGTGGTCTATCATCCTGTTAACAGCATTGCCGCCGGCTCCCCCGACTCCGATAACTTTGATCTTCGCGATGCTGTCCTGCTCAATGTCGATTTCTAATGGCATATTAACCCCCCTCGAGCTGTTTTCAATCGTACATCTTCTCCGATAACCGTTTCAATAGCTTTTGACCGCGTCCCTCATCATCAAAATATTCGCTTTCAAAAACATAATCTAATAATGCAAGAGCAGTATAGTAGTTTGGCGTGGAAAGCGAAGGGGCTTCGACCCTGGCAATGCGGATCTGGCGTTTGAGCTGCTGTTCCAGCATTTCCTTTGCGCCTTTCATCATTGCTACCCCGCCGCCTGTAACAAATACCCTTGTCCTGCGGGCGATAGAGATCGGGCTGTGATCAAAGACCTCGTTTATCAGTTCGCAAAGGTGCTCTATCCTCGCATCCACTATCTCCGATACAAGGGAATGGCTGAACCTTTCCACCTTTCCTTCTTTCGGCCTGGCATAATCATATAACTTCGTACCAGTATTTTCAAGACCGAAGGAATATTGCTTTTTGATCTGTTCAGCCGTATCTATGTCTATATTCATCACCAGCGACAGATCGTTCGCAATATGCATTCCCCCGGCATGTATCGTTTTATTATATACAATAGCGTCGCCGTATACAACGGTGACGTTTGTGTCATAAAAGCCCACGTCTATAAGCACGGCGCTTGCGTCGCGCTCTTCCACAGGAACAAGAAACAAACTTTCGGCGAGTATCTCGGGTATGAATCCTTTTATCTTTATGCCCGAGTCCCTCAATATCTCCTCCGCATCTTCGGCAAACTGCTTTTTTACGAAGACTATGGAGACTTTGCCCCGGAGTTCCGCGGTTTTGCTCCCGATTACGTCTATATACCGTTCTCCGTCGTCCAATATAAAGTATACCGGTATGGCGGATACCGCGATATAGTTCGGGTCGCTGTAAAAATCCTCAGCGTATCTTATAAAATTATCAACGTCTCCGGCCGTCACGATCCCGCTCTCGACCGAAGAATATCCTTCCTGGCATACTACCCTGCAAAAGGTTCCCGGCACTCCTATATACGCTTCTTTGATATGTTTCCTCGCTTTTTTTTCCGCTGTATAAAGCGCTTTAAATACCGCTTCCCTGACCTTTTCGCGTCTCAGCCATTCTCCGCCTTTTATTCCTTCATATCTTACGCTGCCCGAGCCCAATGCTTCGAAACGCCCTACCGATTTGCCGCGCCCGATAATGCATATTATCTTGGACGTGCCGAATTCTATAGCAGCTGTAACGTTCCCCATAAAACAATATTAATCCCCTTAAATAATACCCAAAATTAAGCCTCAGGAGCTTAAATGATACGATTTTCAGTACATATCCCCAAAATAATAATACCATGTTTGCATGAAATAACAATAGATATACATCATTTTTCACGGTAATATGCTTCAATAGCGGAAGCGACGTCTATGATCCCCGATGTTTTTCCCATTCCTTTAAGTTCGTCCGCGGAAGACTTTATCAGAACGAATTTTTCTGTAAGATCCATGTCGTCGCCTAGCTCTGCTGTAAAGCCGTCTTTCATTTCAAGTGTCACGTCCGCGGCGATTGAAACATCTATGCTGATTATATCGAGTCCGCTTGTCGCCGCTTCGGTCATAACTTTAGACAATACTGAAAGCTGAAAAGTATCGGCAGCGCCCAATGGCTTGCCCACGGTAAACTCGTTCATATTCAAGCCGAGCACCTGCGTGTAAGGCGCTGTATCGGTACTCATGAGTATCTTAAGAAGCCAGCCTTCTTTATCAATAACAAGAATGTCATCACCCTCTTTTATGTATGCCGCTTCTTTTCTTTCCTCAATGGTTATGTTGATCCTGTCAGGGTAAATTATAGTGACGCTTACGGGTTTTATATAAGGATCGCCGCCAAGTGACTCCAAAGCTTTGCGGGTATCCACGCTGAATATGCTTACTCCTTTTTTAAGCCCGGAAAGTGAGATAACTTCATCAGGCGTTTTTGTCTCGCATCCTGATACCGTTATGTATCTCAAATGCAATACCACGAACGCCACAAAAAGAAGCGCACAAAGCAGCAGTATAGCAGATACTATCTTCAGCGCTCTTCTTTTCCTCAAACGTTAGTCCTCCCTTCTTATGTCTGCCCCGAGGCTGCGAAGCGCAGACTCGAAATTCTCATACCCCCTGTCTATGATCTTTACCTGGTCAACAGTGGTCGTACCTTCCGCGCACAGGCCGGCTATCACAAGCGCGGCACCTCCCCGCAGATCCATTGCCACGACTTCGGTGCCATGCAGCCTTTCAACTCCCTTTATTATGGCAACGTTGTTTTTCGTGACTATATTCGCTCCCATCCTGTTAAGCTCGTTCACATACTTGAATCTATTATCAAAGACGCTTTCGACTATGATGCTCGTTCCTCTCGCTATGCCGGCCGCAACGCACATCTGCGCCTGCATATCCGTGGGAAACCCCGGATACGGCCCGGTTTCGATCAAATGCATTTCTTTGGGCCTGCCTTCATTTGAAACTGTTATCGCGTCTTCATACACCTTTATATCCGCTCCCGCCTCCCTGAGCTTTGCCGTCGTCGCGAAAAGATGCTCGGGTATCACGTTTTTAAGAGTAACGCTGCCGTTTGTAACGACTGCCGCCACCATAAATGTCCCCGCAGCTATCCTGTCGGGTATGCATGTATAGGTGAACCCGCTGAGACGGTTTTGCCCCTCGATAAATATATTGCTTGTGCCTGCGCCGCTGACGCTGCCTCCCATCAAATTCAGCACTTTTTGCAGCTCTACTATCTCCGGCTCCCGCGCGGCGTTCCTTATTACTGTTTTCCCGGGCGCAAGCGTCGAGGCAAGCATCAAATTCTCTGTCGCCCCCACGCTCGGGTAATCAAGGTGTATGTCTCCGCCGTGGAGATTCTTACCCTCGCACATAATATGTCCGCCCGCCTCAGTTACGTTAACGCCGAGGCTCTTTAGCCCCTGCAAGTGCAGGTCAATCGGCCTTGAGCCTATCTCGCAGCCTCCGGGGTACGTGAACCTCGCCATTTTGAAACGCGCGAGTATAGGGCCTATCATAAAAATGGAAGAGCGGATCTCTCTCGCCAGTTTGTCGGGCATCTCCCACCGCAGCGCCCTTTGGGTATCTATTATAAGCTTGTCTTTTTCGTATTCCACGTACGCACCTATATGCTCCAGTATGGATAACATATAATATACGTCCGATATCGCCGGCCAGTTATATATCGTCACCGGTTCTTCAGTAAGCAAAGCGGCCGCGAATACAGGAAGAGCCGCATTCTTTGCGCCCTGAATGCTCAGCTCCCCCTCAAGCCTCGCACCACCGTTTATTATCAATTTTGCCATCTTGGCCCCCCCGC
>CAZDZY010000036.1:0-27560 GCA_964510055.1 uncultured Christensenellaceae bacterium | reverse complement strand
CCAGTGAAACTGATTCCGGATACGGTTTAGCGCAATGGACAGGATTAGGATATAAAAAAGGAGTACCATACAATCGACAAGCACTTCAAGATTATTTAGATGAGAAAGGATATGCTTACGATAGTTTAGAAGGGCAAATGGAGTTCCTAGTATATTCTATGCAACGTGGCAATGGTCAATGGAAGAGACCCGAGAATGAGGATTATTATAACTATTTTTTGTCGCCCGAACATTTCGCTAGCGGCGATCTTACCTACCTTGACGATCCTTCTCTTTTTCCAGAGGAAATGACTAAAGTTCAGATATTGACTCAGATATTCTTTTATTCATACGAAAGGTCGGGCGACTTCTTCAATAAAAACCGCTATTGGTTCGGTGAACAATAAAATAATGAGGTTAAGAAGATGAAATATACAAAAAAATTTATGTATCTGCTGTTATATATAACATGCATTATCGGGTTTGCCTCTCTTTCGGCTTGTACAGATAGCATGACGGGAAAAACCGCTGCGCCTACTGAGACCACGGTTGCAAGCCCGACAACTGATCCTACGTCAGAACCTACGCCTATACAGCATAATAGTGATTGGATGGCCGACTATCCCTCTATTCTGCAGGAATACCGTTTATTTATAGATAACATGGCAAACGGCAAATATGCTTCTGTCAATAAAAATGGGGAAGCTTTTGTTGATGATGTATTTGATGCTCCTTTTCAAGGCGATCTGTCAAGGCGCTGGTCTTACATGATGGGTGATGCTAACTTCTGGGGGGAGTATTCCATGGCGAGAGACGGCTTTGGCTATGCGCTGGAAGACTTGAATGAGGATGGAACTGACGAGCTGATTTTGCTTGATAGTAATTACACAGTTCTTGCTATTTTCTCAACAGTAAACGGCAAGGCTAAGTTACTGGATGCGTATTGGTCAAGGTATGGATGCGCCATATTGGATTCAGGTTTGTTGCATACGAGCTCCAGCGGCGGAGCAGCAGACTGGGAACACGTAATAAAACAGCTGTCACCGGATGGCAGTGAGCTTTTGAACGTAGTGCAATATGGATGCAGAAGCGATAAATTTCCTAATGATTACTACTACAGGATAGAAAATGGGAAAGAAGAAGAGATCAGCGAGGCGGAATTAGACGCGTTTTTTGAGCAATATCCATTTTATGAGGGTGAGTATCCGAATTACAGTATAACTCCGCAGAAAACCACAGAGAATTCCGGGATCACATATATTCCTCTGTTCAGCGAAAAGTAAACATATAACATAACAATAACCTAAGCAGCTCTTCAAAATCGCCGCCACGGCTACAGTGGCGGCGGAATTATATGTATGAAAACTTCGCTGTGGAAAGTGCAGCAATGGTGTTCAACCTTGTCGGAACCAATATAACATAGCAAAAGACAGGTACAAGCACTCCGATATACTTGATCTACGACATGCGCGGCAGCACATCAGCCATATTGCAGCCGGACGGATCTTTGATAAAAGGATATGAATATGATGAGTTCGGGAACCTCGAGCAAAGCGGCGATGCTGGATTCCTGAATGATGTGACGTTTACGGGTTCTGTTTCAGATACCTCAACGGGCTTGCAGTACATGAATGCGAGGTATTATAACCCTAAGACAGGCAGGTTTCTCTCTCGGGATACTTACAGCGGCAACCCGTATGACCCGTGGACACAGCACCTGTATGCTTATTGCGGGAATAATCCGACGAACATGATAGACCCGACGGGGCACTTTTGGTATTATAAAGGCCACCAAGTATCAAATGACACTACTTGGGCACAAGCACAAGAGATGTTTCCCGATGAACCGGTAACACCGGAACCGGATGGCGGAGACGATGATCCAGGGCATTCTAATCCTAATGGCCGTTTAACAGATGAGCAAATCGCCGAAAACGCTACAATCATTTATAATTATCTCCGTGATGAATATGGATGGTCGCATAATGCTGCTTGCGCGGCGCTTGGGAATATGCAGGCAGAAAACGATACATTAGATCCCGGAAGAAGGGAAAACAACAATGGGCCCGGATGGGGTTTGTGCCAATGGACACCTTACACAAATCCGGATACTGGAGTTACATGTGGAAAATATCTTCAATGGGCACCAGAAAATGGCTACGCAAATGATAGCATGAAGGGGCAATTAAAATATCTTAATTATTCCATGGCAATAGACAAATTAGCTGGTGATTACCGGCAATACTATTTTAAAAATACTAAATATCAGATTAATGCCGATCGTTTTAAAATTTCTGAAGAGAGTATCGACTATTTAACGAAAGCATTTGGATCGAATTATATAAAATCGGGAGGTATACTTGATAATCCAGACTATGATTGGGTCGGAACTCCGAAGAAACCCGGACGTGTTACATATGCTAACAATTGGGATACGTATTTCAGGGAAAATGGAATATACCATTAATACTGGCAAACAAATATGCAGTTACCGCGATGTATTTAGGAGGATAAAATGAAGAGAAAATGTATAACATTAAGTATAATTATCATACTTTTAAGCCTGATGGCCGCGTGCGTGAATGATACAGGAATACAACCTGATACCAGCATGCCGCAGCAATCTCAGCCGAAGCCGACGCCAACGGGATGGCCTGTAGCCTATGCTTCTATTCTTGAAGAATACAAAACGCTTGCCGATAATGTTTTTCATGACATTGACGCCATTATTGATAATGTAGAGTGGCAAAAACAGAATATTCCTTACTTATACGAAATAGGCCTTTTTTGGGAGCCAGGGATCTGGGGCGCACATTTTTGGGAGGATAAAGATGCTTATGGATATGCGCTGAAAGACTTAAACGGTGACGGCAGTGATGAGTTGATGTTGCTTCTAAAAAATAATGCGGTGCTTGCTGTTTTTTCAACAGCTGACGGTAAACCAAAGCTGTTGGATCGTTTTTGGGACAGATATTACTGTTGTGATATAGATAAATCATGCTTACTGTATATTGTTTGTTCTTATGACGGTGCAGAGGACTGGTATTACGCAATAAAACGCTTATCGGATGATGGCAGTGAATTTCTGACTATAGCACAATATGGAATGGAAACTTACGATTATGATACGGGCGAGCCATATACGGAATCACACTATTACAAAGTGATTGACGAAAAAAAATATAGTGAAAGAGAGATCATCAGTAAGGCAGAATTCGATAAGCTTTTTGATGATTGGGAAAAAGCCACAAAAATCGCTGACAACTCTAAAATAACGTTTATTCCGATACTTGATTGAAAGGTGCCAAATGTAAATATTTTGTACCGTACTGAACCAAAGCTGGAGAAGTATCTGTCCCCAGTTTTTGAACCATGGCTGACCATCTTCACAAGACGTCCATGGTAGCAAGATAGAGCATTTTCTGTAGCGATTTGTCGTTGGAAAATGCTTTTTCCTTTGACCAAGTCCGCGACGGACGAGTTGACCCGGATATCGCAGAACGGGTATAATACAAGCGGGCAGAGGGTAGTAAGACTAGATGGACAATGGGCGGACGCGGACAGCGACGGCATTATTGACCCGGAAGAGCTCTCGGACACGACAACAACTAATTTCTACTATACGTGAGGCGCTACTCTCTATACGACGAACTCAAACAACTGGCTCACGACGGAGAACATACTCGACCCCGGAGGAAAGATAATAGCGTCAGCCAGGTTCGACGAGTACGAAGGATACTATTTCTACAACTACGACATGCGCGATAGCACAACGGCAATACTGCAGCCGGACGGTTCTTTGATAACTGGATACGAGTACGACGAGTTTGGGAACCTCGAACGAAGCGGGGAAAACGGCTTCCTCAACGATGTGACGTTTACAGGCAGCGTAAGCGATACAAGCACGGGATTGCAGTACATGAACGCGAGGTATTATAATCCTAAGACAGGGAGGTTCCTCTCGCAGGATACGTACAGCGGCAATCCGTACGACCCTTGGACGCAGCACCTGTATGCTTATTGCGGGAATAACCCAACTAGCATGATAGACCCGACGGGACACTTCTATTATTTAGGTCCTACACAATATGCATCAGATGATCCAGCATATCTGACGTATGAACCTGAAAGCGATGAAGGTGATAATGGCGGATACCGTGACCCTGACCCTGAGCATCCGATAACTGATGAAGCGCGCGAAAGAGCTAAATACATTTATGGTTATCTCGATGACCTGGGTTGGGATGATGATGCTATTTATGCAGTGCTGGGGAATTTATTCTATGAAACACAATGGACATTAGACCCTAAAACGCAGTCACCAATCGATAGCGGATACGGTATAGCGCAATGGACAAGAGAAGGATATAACGATAAACATGAACCATACAGTCTACAAGCACTTAAAGATTATTTAAATGAGAAAGATATTGCTTTAGATAGTTTAGAAGGGCAAGTGGAGTACCTGGTATATTCTATGCAACCTGGCAAAGGACAATGGAAGAGACCCGAGAATGAGGATTATTATAACTATTTTTTGTCGCCCGAACATTTCGCTAGCGGCGATCTTACCTACCTTGACGATCCTTCTCTTTTTCCAGAGGATATGACTCCTGTTCAGAAATTGACTCAGATATTCTTTTATTCATACGAAAGGTCGGGCGACTTCTTCAATACAGATCGCTATTGGTTCGGCGAAGAAAAATAATGAGGTTAAGAAGATGAAATATACAAAAAAGTTTATGTATCTGCTGTTATATATAACATGCATTATCGGGTTTGCTTCTCTTTCGGCTTGTACAGATAGCATGACGGGAAAAACCGCTGCGCCTTCTGAGACCACGGTTGCAAATCCGGCAAGCGAACCCACGCCAGAAACAACGCCTATATTGCATAATAGTGATTGGATGGCCGACTACCCTTCTATTCTGCAGGAATACCGTTTGTTTGTAGATAATATGGCAAACGGCAAATATCATACCGTCAATGAAGATGGCATCATATTTGATGACGGCGTGTTTGATGCTCCTGTTCAAGGTGACCTGTCATATCACTGGTTTTGCATGAAGGCTGATGCTAACTATTGGGAAGTTTGGCCTGTGGCGAGAGACGGCTTTGGCTATGCGCTGGAAGACCTGAATGAGGATGGAACTGACGAGCTGATTTTGCTCGAAAGTAATTACACAGTTCTTGCTATTTTCTCAACGGTAAACGGCAAAGCTAAGCTGCTGGATGCGTATTGGTCAAGGTATGGATGCGCCATATTGGATTCGGGTTTTTTGCATACGGTGGGCAGCGACGGAGCAGGAGATTGGGAAGACGCAATACAACGGCTCTCCCCGGATGGCAGTGAGCTTTTGGATGTAGAGCGATATGGAAGCAGAAGCGATAAATATCCGGATGATCACTACTACAGGATAGAAAACGGGAAAGAAGAAGAGATCAGCAAGACGGAATTAGACGCGTTTTTGGAGAAATATCCATATTACGAGGGTGAGTATCCGAATTACAGTATAACTCCCGAGAAAACTACAGAGAATTCCGGGATCATATATATTCCTCTGTTCAGCGAACAGTAAACATATAACATAACAATAACCTAAGCAGCTATTAAAATTCGCCGCCATGTAAACAGTGGCGGCGGAATTATATGTATGAAAACCTCGCTGTGGAAAGTGCAGCAATGGTGTTCAGCCTTGTCGGAACCAATGTAACATAGCAAAAGACAGGTACAAGCACTCCGATATACTTGATCTACGACATGCGCGACAGTACAACGGCAATACTGCAGCCGGACGGATCTTTAATAACTGGATACGAGTACGACGAGTTTGGGAACCTCGAACAAAGCGGGGAAAACGGCTTCCTGAACGATGTGACGTTTACAGGCAGCGTCAGCGACACAAGCACGGGCTTGCAGTACATGAATGCGAGGTACTATAATCCTAAGACAGGGAGGTTCCTCTCGCAGGATACTTACAGCGGCAACCCGTACGATCCTTGGACGCAGCACCTGTATGCATATTGCGGGAATAACCCGACGAATATGATAGACCCGACGGGGCACTTTTGGTATTATAAAGGTCACCAAGTGTCAAATGACACAACTTGGGCGCAAGCACAAGAGATGTTTCCCGATGAACCGGTACGAACGCCAACAACTGGCTCACGACGGAGAACATACTCGACTCCGGAGGAAAGATAATAGCGTCCGCAAGGTTTGACGAATACACGGGATACTATTTCTACAACTACGACAAGCGCGGCAGCACTTCGGCCATATTGCAGCCGGACGGATCTTTGATAAAAAGAAAAGTGGACACATTTTGGACACAAAAGCTTTGAAATCACTTTGAACGCTATAGACGCAATAATACAGAAAACCCCTTTAAATAGGTACTATCTGTACATATTATAACAGAAAAATACCAGAAAATACGCTTAATTCTGTTTCGAATCCTAGTTCCGCTGCCAAAAAACAAACAGCACCCGTATGGGTGCTGTTTGTTTTAACGTGGGACAGGATTCGAAGTGAGTGGAATCCTCAGTCAGCTCCGCTGACAGCTCCTTTGGGAAAAGGAGCCTTCTATGGCTCGTTTTTAGCGAGACGGCTTGATGACAGCGAGAGTCAGTAGAGAAGAATAGACGCGGGCAGGAAAGAACGGGGTGTGATGTTTGTCTGTTTTTACTGCCAGCACATATTTATTGCGTAACATATCTATATGGCATATAATTGCAGCAAAAGCAAGAAGGGAGTTGTATTCATGTCTGATACTAAAAAACTGCATGCGACAGACGTTAAAAATGAGGTCAAACGTATTAAGAAATTGCCGAAGCATGAACAGGAAGGGCAGATGGATGCGCTGTATGACAAAATCAAAACAGAGATCGATACTTATTTTGACCAAATAGATAAGATGAATACAAGTGAGCGGGACAGCGAATACATCAGAGTAACAGACTGTGTTAGGGAGCATCGGTGGAAATGGGAAAAGCAATTATGGTACTATATATATGACAAGAAAAGTGAGAGTAATAAAAGTGAAGAAAGGGAAAAGTGCACCGACATAAATGCAAGCTTTTATATGATGAGAAAGGTAATTACCGCACATGTTTCCGGATTGCCTTTACCCGAGCAAGCGGAGGTATACATTTGGTGGCAGGATAATAAGCTATATTTGCTTCATCAGCGACAGAGTTTTCCGTGACAGCGGAACGGGTATTGGGTATGGGGATAACAATGCAGAACACAGGTGGCGCGCTCGGAAGCGGTACTTGGACATACCTAACGATAGAGTATAAAAAAGAAGGAGAAATGAAGTATATAGTCGTACGTGTGAGGTCAGACTATGAAGTTAGTCACCTAATAAAATATTTGGACCTAATAAAAGGAGCAAAGGAAATGAATAAGCAGGAACTGTAGGAAGTAATAAACCGAACCGAGACGATCGAGGCGCTGAAAAGCGTCTTTTTTCAATACAAAGAGTGTGATGTTGGCCTGGTTCCGCTGCGAATGTGTACTATCCCGGAACGACACAGGGATCGTTCCCTACATATCAACCAGATTCATCCCTTCCCTTTCGTATTGTTACAAGCTATTTTGTGTGATATCATAAAGTATAACTAATACTGGGAATTAACGCGGATGCGCCACGTTGAACGAAAACAGCGGGCAGGCGCGGAGGCCCGCTCCTACGCTGATCAACCGGTCTGGCGTTATGCAGGGGAGGGGTTCCATCCCCTCCCGAGATCATATTTCGTAATAATGATATTAAACGAAAGGAAGGGATCATTTATGTTGTTCGGAGACTGGGCCAACGCCGGCGCGGCCGAGAGGGCACGGGAGGCAGTCAGGAGCACGGAGAATTTCAATTGGACGTTTATCGCCCTTCTCGCGTTTGTCGTATATATTTACGCCAGCGAGATACAGCGAAAAAATTACCGCGCCGTAACGGCCGGGCTTGCCCTGTATATGGTGCACTGGTTTTATGAGATAATGAACGCGGTCATATGCTCTGCAACAGGTTACGCGCTGTGGACGGTCTCGCCCGAGAGCACCAGCTTCATACTGCTCGTGGGAGTGAGCTGGGAACTCTCCATGATGTTCGCCGTAGCGGGGCTTATAATGAGCAAGCTGCTGCCCGAAGATCCGAAGAAAAAGATATTGGGCGTAAACAACCGTATACTTTTCGCCGTGGGCAACGCGGCGTTCTTCAGCGCTGTGGAGATATTCCTTGCCTCCACCCCGGCGTTCATCTGGGTATATCCCTGGTGGGGCGCCATACCGGTGTTCATAACCACGTATATCCCGTTTTTCCTCGCGGCGTTCCTGGTGCCCGACAGGAGCCCGCGTTTTCAGAAGATATTTATCGGCGGCCTGGCCGCGGTCAACGTCATACTGCTCGCTGTGCTGATACCATTAGGGATAATATAAAGATACGGCCTGAAGCCCCGGTACCAAAAAGTATCGGGGCTCTTTAAATGTACCATAATATGTTATAGTTATTGGAACAAATAAATAACCGTTTCCGTCTAACATTTAATAAAGAAACGAAACGGCGGAGGGAACTATGGAAATAAGACCTGTTAAAGATACAGCTATGCCGAAATACCCCCGGAAAAATGAGATAGATATCGAAGACGTGAAGAAATCAGTCCCGAAGCGCTGGGCGGAAAGCCCGGCGGTCAAAGTAGCTCTCGGCACGCTGGCCATAGTTTCGCTTGCCGGCTGCGTGCCGCAGCCTACGGCAGGCATACCCGCGCCTCCTTCCGCGGCGACGGAGGAGACGGTTTCCCCGCTGCAGACGTATTGCCAAACTGCTCCCCCGGCTTTGACGCCGGAGATCACACTTCCGCCTTTCAAGTCGGATTACCGCACCGATGGAATCGTGATGGCCCCCACTATAGAAGTTGCACCCATGTTTTTACACGGCGAGGGCAGGGGAGCGTTCGGCGGCGATATGGCTTCGATACCCGCTTTTTTATCTGAAGACGAGGTGCTCGGTATAATCAATGAAACAGCTTTGGGATACGGCTTGAAGTTCTCAAGCGAAGGCAGCCCGGAATTTATAAACGTTGTGCAGCCGGCCACGAACATATACGAACCGGAAGATAAAAAGCCCTCTGATAAGACCATAACGCTGAAGGCGGATTTTACCGACAGCGAGCATGGAGTCGTTATCGAGTTCATATCTATAGACGACGTTAAACAATGGCATCAGCAAACCGGATATATTTCAACGCTCGAACAGTATTATACGCAGGACGCCGCGGAGCAACTCAGCGAATCGCTGGAGAACGCCTCGCCTAACGGATTTTATACCGCAGCGGTGCTTTACGACCCGTGCGAATCTTCCGACAGCGAAGCAAACGCCCGCTCTCTCTCTAAAGAAAAAATAAAAGAGCAGGCAACGGATTTCTTTGAGTGGCTCAAATCCCAGGGGATAATTTAAAAATGCGTGAGCTTGCCATAGATACCATAATAATACTATAATCGTAACAGGTGAAATAATCGTACAGTTGAATTCATTTCCGGAGGATAGTATGGAATTAAAGCCTGTTAAAAATAATGTTAAGCCGAAATATCCGCTCAAATACGAGCTTAAAGACGAAACGCTGAAAAGCATGATACCAAAGCGGTGGGCTTCGAGCCCGGCCGCTAAAGCGGCGCTGGGAGCGCTCGCCGTAATCACGCTCGCGGGGTGCGCGGCTGAAGGGATGAGCCCTTCAGCCATTCCGACGAAGGACGCCGCCGTCCTCGCAACGGAAGACCCCGCAATCGGTGTCGTTTATCCGGGAGAAGCAATGGCGTCTGTGATAAATGTGGCGCCGCTGTTCATACACGGCGAGGGAAGAGGGACGTACGGCTGCGATATGGTGACCTCTCCGGCTTATATATCCGAATATGAGGCGCTTACAGTTATAAACGAGGTAGCCGAGGAATACGGCCTTAAATTCTCCGATGAAGATAAAGCCGAGTTTTCGACAGTGCTCCGGCCGGTTACGCATTACAGGGAACCTGAAGCGGGCGCGGCTGCGCCTCCCGACGTATTCATCACGCTCAAAACCGACTTTTCCGATAACGAACACGGTGTTGCTTTAGAGTATATTACAGTGGAAGACGTAAAGTCGTGGTGTAAAGACTCCCCTGGGCTCATAGATCAATATGACACAAAAGACGCAGCGGCACAGCTAAGCGAAGCGCTGGAGAACGCGGGGCCGAAAGGCATATATAACGCAGGCGTGTTGTACGACCCGTGCGAGCTTTCGGAGGACGAGGCCGCGGCGAAAGCGCTCGCGCAGGAAGAGCTCAAAGCGCAGGCGAAAGACTTCTTCGAATGGCTCAAAGCCCGGGGAGTGATATAGGAGGGCGTTATGGAAGTAAAGCCATTGATGTATATTAAAAAGCCCAAATATCCGCTGAAAGAGGAACTTAACGAAGAAGAGTTGAAACAACGGATACCAAAGAGGTGGATGGTCAGCCCCGCGGCGAAGATAGCTTTCGGAACGCTTGCGGCCGTTACGCTTACGGGATGTACTTACGGAGGGGCGCCGTCAGTTGCTTATAATGTCTCGGAAACTTCGATCATCAGCGATACATATCCGGCAATGATAAATATAGCGCCGTTATTTGAACACGGCGAAGGCCGCGGTTCTTACGGCTGCATGATGATCGCTCCTCCTGTATTCCTTTCAGAGGAAGAAGCTCTGGTGGTGATAAACGAAGTCGCGAAAGAATACGGAATAGAGTTCTCGGCAGAAGGCAGCCCCGAATTTACGAATGTGCTCCAGCCTGCGGTAAACATATACAGCCCGGAAGACCAGGCGCTTTCGAACAAGACTATGTCATTCGAGGCGGATTTCGCGGACAGCGGACGCGGAGTTCTTATTGAGTTTGTATCGGTGGAAGACGTTAAGAAGTGGCATCAGGATAAAGGATATGCAAGTTCGGTTGAAAACTATAATACTAAGAACGCGGCCGACCAGTTAAGCGATTCTCTTGAGAGCGCGGCGGTTTTTGGTTATACGACAGGCATACTGTATGATCCGTGCGAGCGCTGTAAGCCTGAAGAGTTTTCAAATGATGAAGAATGGAACCAGGAAGAACGGGAAGCGGCGTGGAATAAAGCCGAGGCAAAGGCGCGGGAGATGTCTGAAGAGCAGCTTAAAGCACAAGCGAAAGACTTTTTCGAATGGCTTAAAACACAGGGAGTGATATAGGAGGGCGTTATGGAAGTAAAGCCGGTAATACAGGCGAGAAAGCCGGGATATCCGCTCAAAACGGACCTTAAAGAAGAAGAGCTTAAAAAGCGGATACCCATGAGATGGATGCAATGCCCCGCGGCGAAGATTGCTTTGGGAGCGCTTGCGGTAGTGACGCTTGCCGGGTGTGAACCCATAGCGGCGGGTGGATTAATGACCTATACTACTCCGACGGAAACATCCATGTCCGCAATGCCGATGTTAAACGTAGCTCCGTTGTTTGAACACGGAAACGGGCAGGGTGCATTCGGCTGCGTCATGGTTGCACCCCCCGCGTTTCTATCGGAGGATGAGGCGCTCACCGTTATAAACGACGCGGCTTTAGAGTACGGATTAAAGTTTACCAGAGAAGACGTCCCCGTATTCGGCGGCGTGCTGCAGCCTGTTACGGATATGTACGGTTCCGGTGATGAAACGAGGGATACATTCGTCAGATTTACGCCTGATTTTACAGAAGCGGAGCATGGGATATCGATAGAGTTCGTTTCTACAAACGACGTCGAATCCTGGAACAAAGGCGAGGAGACAATTTCCGTAGGCCATTATGATACGAAGGGCGCGGCTGCGCAGCTGAGCGAGGCGTTTGAGAGCGCAATTCCCGAACCCTTCGGCAGCTATAATGCGGGTGTGCTTTATGATCCGTGCGAACGCTGTAAGCCTGAAGACTTTTCAGGCGAGGAAGAATATAGTCAGGAAGAACGGGAAGCGGCGTGGAATGAAGCCGAGGCAAAGGCGCGGGAGACGGCTGAAGAACAGCTTGCGGCGCAGGCAAAAGACTTCTTCGAATGGCTTAAAGCACAGGGGGTTATATAATGCATTATACGTTACATCTGACGAACGACTGCAATCTGCGGTGCCATTACTGCTATGTGCACAAGCAGGCGAGAAAAGAGATGACTTTGGAAACCGCAAAGGCGGCGGCCGACCGCGCGGCAATGGCGGGCGGCAAGGTGGGGCTGTCGTTTTTCGGCGGCGAGCCACTGCTCAAAAAAGAGCTGATTAAAGAAACCGTTGCGTACGCCAAGAGCATCGAAGGCAAAAGCAACTGCATATTTCACTTCAAGATAACCACGAACGGAACGCTATTAGACGAGGACTTCCTCAAATTCTGCTCCGACAACAGGATAATGGTGGCGCTCAGCGTCGACGGCACGGAAGCCGCGCACAACACCCACCGCGTTATGAAAGGCGGGGAAGGAAGCTATAAGAGCGTGGAGAAGGCCGCGAAGCTGCTGCTTAAGTACCAGCCTTACGCCTGCGCGATGATGGTAGTCAACCCCGATACAATTGGGCTTTACGCGAAAGGCATCAGGAACCTGTTCAACTTAGGATTCAGGTATTATATATGTTCGCTCAATTACGAGCCGCAGGCGAAGTGGACGGACGGGGATATGGAGGAACTGGAGAGGCAGTTTAATATAATATCCGGCATGTACGTCGATTGGACGCTTGCGGAAGAGAAGTTCTACTTCTCGCCTTTCGAGGTTAAGATGCGCTCTTATATAGACGGCGACGGTTACTGCGAGCAGAGGTGCCAGCTGGGCCTGCGGCAGCTGTCTGTGGATACCGACGGAAAGCTTTACCCGTGCGTTCAGTTTGTGGGCGAAGAGCAATACTGCGTGGGCGACGTATTTTCCGGCATTGACGAGAAAAGGAGAAGAGGCCTGTATACGAAGTGCGAAGAGACTAAAGGCGCATGCGAAGGGTGCGCCATACAAAAGCGCTGCAACCACCACTGCGGATGTCTAAACAAGCAGGCTACGGGCGACATAAACGGCATATCGCCTGTGCTGTGCGCTCACGAGAGGGCGGCGCTCGCGGCGGCAGACAAGACCGCAGAAACGCTGTTTGAAAAGGGCAGCAGCATATTTTTGCAGAAGCAGTATAACGAGCTTTACCCGCTGATATCGCTGATAGAGGACAGGACGAAAACGGCGGGGTAAGGTTAAGCCTCTATCCCATTGTTCCGCTTGCTATGAATATTAAGAATAGTGATGTAGTTCAAATATATGTGATATCATATAACAATAATTTTTAGTTGAAATGGAATTAAAAATTGAAACGTAAAATCATTATATCAAAACGAAATCTGTTTTGGTCTGCCATATCACCTCTTCTATACGGTTTTCTGGTGATATGGGGTATTGTTGTAATAATCTTTATCATTGCGGCGGTTACAAGTGGTACGAATATTGTTGATGCTTTTATCGGCAGCGGTTTACTATTTGTATTTTTAATATCATTTATAGTCATTTTTTCATTGTATATGCTGCCGGGATTTGCATGTATTAAAAGACAGGAAGATTGGTTCCGGGCAGTTTTTAACCTTGAATTGAAAAATGAAATCATTCAATACGGTTTATATATCGGCCAAATGTGGTATGTGTGTATATCTGGAATGAGACTTTTTGCAATACGAAAAGGATATGTTACTAAAGTCGCAAGTACTAAAATCGAAAATAGAAAGCAAAGGTCTGGGACAATTGTAACCGTAAATACTATTGATAACCGTACTATGGAATTACATTATCAATGCGGGGATGAAGACAGAGTAAAAGCATTGATACATTTTATACAAAATTAAGTTGGCGGATGGCTATTTCTTAATATCTATTTTTCGTTTTATGAGTTTGCACCAAACATTTGTATGGAACGAACTTCTCCCCGGTGTAGTGGTGCTTTCCATTCCTAAACGAAACCGCCGGCATACTATGCAATGTTATGAACAAGCTTTCCTATACATCACTGATAGAGGACTGAACGAAAGAGGCGAGCGCGTCACTCAAACTTCAAACTTATATCGAGCGGCTTAAGCGAGTTCGTGAGCGCCCCTATCGATATGAAATCGACCCCGGCCGCGGCCACTGCGCACAGGTCTTTTTCGTCCATGTTGCCCGAGGCTTCGGCGAGGGCTTTTTTGTTTATCAGCTCCACAGCCTGCTTCATCATCTCTATCGACATATTGTCGAGCATTATTATATCGGCGCCCGCGCTAACCGCTTCTTGCACCTGCTCGAGCGTTTCAGTCTCGACCTCAATTTTAAGCGTATGCGGCGCGTAATCTCTCGCGGCGTTGACCGCTTTAGTTATACTGCCGGCGGCTTTTATGTGGTTGTCTTTTATCAATATCCCGTCGGAAAGGTTGAAGCGGTGGTTATGCCCGCCGCCCGTGCGCACCGCGTATTTTTCGAATACGCGCAGCCCCGGCGTCACCTTGCGGGTGTCGAGTATCTTTACCGGGAAGCCTTTTACCTCCGCAACGGCCTCGCTCGTCTTTGTAGCTATGCCCGACATTCTCTGAAGCATGTTGAGGGCGAGCCTTTCGCCCTGCAAAACATATACCGCTTTACCTGAGATAGCGCCTATAATATCGCCTTTGCTCACGGAGTCGCCGTCTTTGAAGCTGAATCCAAGCTTTATCTGCGGGTCCAGATACGCGAAAACGGCTGACGCGACCTGCGTACCGCACAGCACGCCCTTTGCCTTTGCTATGAAGTTTCCCTTTATCTCCGTATCTTCAGACACAGTGCTAATCGTAGTTATATCGCCCGTGCCTATATCCTCGGCAAGAGATGCTTCTATGAATCTTTCGAGAAATCTTTTATCGATCATGATCCTCATCCGTGCGGTAGTGCGCGCCTACCGACTCCTTTCGGGAAAGGGCGCTTTTGAGCACCTCTATGGCGACCGAGGTCATATTGTAGAGCTCCATTTCCTTTATATTCTCCAGTTTGGCGTTTTCTATCTCGCCCAATATCTCCTGCGCGCGCTTTAAACCGTAAGCCATATCCTTGCCGTTGCGCAGTATGCCGCAGTACTTCACCATTATCCCCTTAAGCTCTATCATGCTCTCCGCGGCATCCACGTCTTTCCTGCCCGAACTTTCGTCGCACGGGGCGGATACTTTTGTTTTATGCTTCTCGAACCCGCCGTTTATCACGTAAGCGCACCTGCGCCCGAACACCAGGCATTCCAGCGTAGAATTGCTGGCTAAACGGTTGGCTCCGTGCACTCCCGTAGAGGCTGCTTCGCCGCACGAGAGCAGGCCGCGTATATTCGTCTCGCCCCAAAGCCCCGTCTTTACTCCGCCCATCATATAGTGCTGCACCGGGCCTACGGGTATAAACTCTTTAGCCATGTCGATGCCGTGATCGAGGCACCTGTTATATATAGTCGGAAAACGGCCTTCAAGGAAGTCTTTGGATTTATGAGTGATGTCGAGCCGCACAAAAGGCGACTGCTGGTTCTGTATCTCGGCGTATATGGCTCGCGCGACTATGTCTCTCGGGGCAAGCTCCGCGAGCGGGTGTTTGCCTACCATGAACCTTTCGCCCGCGTCGTTTTTCAGTATGCCGCCCTCCCCGCGCACAGCCTCGGAGATAAGGAAGCACTGGCGGTTCCTGTTTTCCTTCGTGTACAGCCCTGTCGGGTGGAACTGTATGAACTCCATGTTCTCCAATTCGGCGCCCGCGCGGTGAGCGAGCGCGAACCCGTCGCCCGTCGCTATCATCGGGTTGGTCGTGTACCTGTATATCTGTCCGAGCCCTCCGGTGGCTACTATCACGTAATTCGTTCTGAAGAGGTGCCAGCGGCCGCCTATGATCACCATCAGCCCGCAGACGCCTTCGCTGTTCGTTATTATGTCGCTTACGAAAGAGTTTTCGTACATAGTAACGTTATCTTTGTTCTTTACCGTTTTTTCGAGCGCCTTTACCATCTCGAGGCCCGTCGCGTCGCCGCCCGCGTGCAGTATGCGGTTCATGCCGTGCCCGCCTTCGCGGGTGGTTAAGAGGTGCCCCGCGCTGTCGAGGTCAAAGTTCATGCCGAGCTTTATGAGCTCGTTTATCTCTTTGGGGCCTTCCTCCACAATAACGCGCACGGCGTCCGGGTCGCAAAGCCCCGCGCCCGCGCGCATGGTATCGTCGAAATGAAACGTGAAGTTATCGTCGCTTTCGGTGACCGCAGCTATGCCGCCCTGCGCCAGCGACGACGAACTCGTCTCTATTATATCTTTTGTGAAAATAGCGCAGCTTAAAGCGCTGTTTAAATGATACGCGGAGTACATGCCCGCAAGGCCGCTGCCTATGATAGCAACATCTATATCATGAGTCTCCGTATCGTTGGTTGTGTTGCATATATATCTTTTCATTCAAGCCCCCAAAAGGCGTTTTTCAGACCTCGAGCATACGGTCAAGGCTTCTTTTTGCCTTTTCTATTATTTCATCGCTAAGACATATTTCATGCTGTTCGTATTTAAGCGCGTCTAAAACGTCGGCTATCTTAGTCTTTTTCATGTTTGTGCAAAGAAGTTTCGGCGCGAGCAGGAAGAAGTGTTTGTCCGGATTTTCTTTTTTGAGCACATGAAGTATGCCCATCTCCGTGCCTATTATGAACCTGCTTGCTTCTGATTTTCGCGCGTATTCTATTATGCCTGCTGTGCTGCCCACATAGTCCGCCTTTTTCGTGACTTCGGGCGGGCATTCGGGGTGAACGAGCAGCAGCGCGTCCGGAATGGCCTCAAGCGCATCGTCAGCGTCTTTTGCGGTCAGGCGGTGGTGCACTACGCAATAACCGTGGAACGGTATTATCTCCTTCTCGGGGACCTGCGACGCGACATAGCCCGCGAGATTCTGGTCGGGCACGAATATTATGCGTTTTTCCTTCAGTGAGCGGACTACCTTTACGGCATTGGACGACGTAACGCAGATATCGCTCACCGCTTTAACTTCAGACGTGGAGTTGACGTACGTTACGACGGCGGCGTCCGGGTACTTGGCGCGCAGCTCTTTTATATCTTCTGGCGTCACCATCTCGGCCATGGGGCAGCCCGCTTCCATAACGGGCAGCAGCACCTTCTTATGAGGGCTCAATATCTTCGCGCTCTCCGCCATGAATTTCACGCCGCAGAAAACTATCATACCGGCGTCGTTATCCCTCGCCGTCCTGCTCAGGGCGTACGAGTCGCCGACTATGTCGGCAGCGTCCTGTATGTCTTCGGTCTGGTAATAGTGCGCGAGTATTATTGCGTTTTTCTCTTTTTTAAGGCGCTTTATCTCGTCCTGTATCCGCATAAATCAGCTCCTATTAAGGTTTAATCATCATTGTATCAACCTGACCGGTAAAATGCAATAATGCGCTAAAATATACCGGAGGTCTTTTCATGTTTTTATTGTTCCGAAATATATAATCGTTATCACCCCCAAAAGTACTCTTAACTTTTAGGGACTCCGTAATTAATATAACGGTGTAAAAATATATTGATAATAAGAGGATCTATCAGTTTGTTTACAGGGGCGGTATTATGGCGTGTCCTTTTGAGTTTTATGAATACTGCGCGGAACCCGGCGATACGTTTGCTTCGATTGCAAAGAAGTTTTCCGTAAGCGAAAGGGGGCTTAAGGCGTTAAACGATATACCCGCTATAACTGCGGGCAGCAGGCTTAAGATACCGTGCAAAGGCGGGGGCTGCGGCTGCGGCGTTTTTCATACGATAAGAAGGGGCGAAACGCTGCTGAGGATAGCGAAACGCAGCAAGATATCGGTGGAAACGCTGCTTTCGTACAATCCGTATCTGAATCCGTCGTATTACCTGCCCGGGCAGGTGATAGTACTGCCCTACTCCGGACAGACGATAGCCTACTACACATTGGGAAAAAACGAACGGCTTGCAGACGTTATCAAAAGGTACGGCATGGATATATCCGCGTTCTGCGCGCTTAACCCGAAGGCCGACCCTATGGCCCTTAAGGAGGGAGTGAGGGTAAGGGTAAGAAAAGAACATGCCCCGGGCATGCGTTACACTGTAAAACAAGGCGACACGCTGGTTTCCGTGGCCGACAGGTTCGGCCTCAGGGTAAGCGGCCTTCTGGCCGCGAACAGGGATTTCAAGCCGGGCGAATTCAAACCCGGACTTGTGCTGCGAATACCCGGGAGGTAGTTGACTACTAAAGCCTGTGACTGTAGAATTATAAAAAGCGAAAGTGAACGCACAAAGGAGAAATTATGGTACTGATAAACGAAAATTACTTAAGGCTTCGCGGGAGCTATCTTTTTTCCGAGATGGCAAAGAGGATAGCGGCGCACAAGGGAAGCGGTATAATAAAGCTCGGCATAGGCGATGTTACATGCCCGCTGCCAAAGGCGGTCACCGACGCGATGAGGGCGGCTGTGGACGACATGGCGACAACAGCCGGATTCCACGGCTACGGGCCTGAGCAGGGTTATCCGTGGCTGCGTGAAGCCATAGCCGCAAATGACTACGCGGGCCTTGGCATAAGCCCTGAGGAGATATTCGTTTCTGACGGGGCGAAGTGCGACACCGGCAACATACAGGAACTGTTTTCAGATAAGTGCAGCATTGCCGTGCTGGATCCGGTTTATCCGGTATATGTGGACACGAATGTAATGGCCGGGCGCTCGGGAGAGTTCGATGAGAAGGCCGGGGCGTATACGGATATCACATACCTTCCGTGCAGGGCGGAAAACGGATTCAAACCCTCCCTGCCTGAAAAGCCCGTTGATATAATCTATCTCTGTTACCCCAACAACCCGACCGGAACGGCGCTTAATAAAGAGGAACTCAAAAAATGGGTGGACTATGCTAAAAAAGAAGGCTCCCTCATCCTGTTCGACGCTGCGTACGAAAGGTATATCCGCGAGGAAGGCGTGCCCCACAGCATATACGAGATAGAAGGAGCGAAGGAAGTCGCGATAGAGTTCAGGAGCTTCTCGAAGACCGCGGGGTTCACGGGCGCGAGGTGCGCTTTTACCGTGATACCGGAAGATTTATTCGGGGCCGACAGCGACGGGGAGCTTCATCACTTAGGGCAGATGTGGAACCGCCGTCATACCACGAAGTTCAACGGCGTACCTTATGTGACGCAAAAGGGCGCGCTCGCCTGCTATTCGGATGAAGGCAAGCGGCAGATAAAAGAGACGATAGACTTTTACCTCGGCAACGCGAAGGTGATACTCGAAGGGTTAAAGAGCATCGGTATACAGTGCTTCGGCGGCGTCAATTCGCCGTACATATGGCTGAAGACCCCGGGCGGTATGCCTTCGTGGGAATTTTTCGACAGGCTGCTCGCCGCGGGCGTAGTGGGCACGCCGGGCGCGGGGTTCGGCAAAGCGGGAGAAGGATATTTACGGCTGACCGCGTTCAACACGAGGGAGAACACCGAAAAAGCGATGGAGAGGTTTGCTTCGGTCAAAATTTAAATAAAAGAACTAAAGGATGTGCGGAAAGCGCATCTTTTTTATTGGACATGAAAAATAAATGTTCCGGCAGCTGTTATATATGTAAAGGAGATACTGCTTACATGCAAGCCTCGTTTGAGACAGGCGAAGAGATCAAAAACTTAGTAAAGATGTACAGCCCGAGTATATTGAGACTAGCCTATGCGTTTCTTAAAAATCGTTCGGACGCCGAAGATATAGCGCAGGAGGTGTTTGTTGCTTATATCCAAAAACGTCCGCGCTTCGTCAGCGAGGCAAAAAGAAAATCATGGCTTCTAACCGTTACGGCCAATAAGTGCAAAAACGAGCTGAAATCTGCGAAGCGCAGGAGTATTGAGACTGTCGGAAACGATATCGGTTATATGCCGGAAGATGATTTCGGGATAATTAAATCAGTACTAAGCCTCGATGAAAAGTACCGCATACCGATACACCTGTATTATTACGAAGGCTACAGCATAAACGAAATAGCTTGGCTTACTAACTCGAACGCAGCCACTGTCGGCACACGGCTCGCGAGAGGCAGGTCTCTTTTAAGAAAAATAATAGGGGATGAGCTTGATGGATAATCCGTATAAACGCGCAATGGGGCAGTTAAGCTTCGATAAGGATTTTGAAGATAGAACTGCAGCTCTTCTTGAAGGAATATCAAAGAAAAAGCGAAGGGCAAAGGTAGCAAAGAGCATAGCATACTGCGTTACGGCGGCTGCCTGTACGGCGCTGATTGTCCTCGCGGCCTGGTTCTTTTCGGGAAACGGAGCTGCAGGAATGGAAAACCCAATTGCCGCTGTTCCTACGGAATTACATCCGTCAGAAAGTCCTGCCGAGGTCGTTATAGCAACGCCGGACGAACGCGTGGTAGCCGTTTCATCGGAATACGGGTCTGAACTTTCAAGTTATAAGACGCCGGACCCCGGCGAGGTGTTGATAACGGGAGAAGTACGCAGGGCTCTCGAAGACAGGGCAAATGATGCAGCGTATTTCTTTGTGCGGATATACGTCATCCCGCCGGAGCAGTATGCGAATGAAGCTGGAAAGTATATATATAACGGGCGAACGGTAAAAGAGTGGAGAGAGCTTGTCGATTTAAGCAAAGGGGAATACCCTTATTCCGAATATAACGGCGACCACGGCGGCGACATCACAAAGGAACAGTTTGAGGAACTGCAGTGGCAGGCTAAGACGCAAAAAGCGCAGCAAAACCTCGACGCAGCGATGGCTGAATACAATGCTGAAATCGTTCCGCTGATCGATCAGGCGCGGGAGGTGTGGAAAAAAACCGAAGCTGACAGGCTTAAAGCCTTGGGATATGACGTGTTTCTGATGGATACATGGACATACAGGAACGCGGGAGAAAAGGAAGACGTGAAGATACTTGCAGGAGTTTTTTCCGGGCAGCAGATCACCTGCTTCGCGGCCAGCAACGATTGCGGCTATACGATAGAATGGGTGCATAACGGCGACGGTGTTCTTGACTGGGAGGAATACAAGACTGAAACTGAGAAGTGATATAACAGGTTAAACAGTAACTTCAGGCTGCTCGGTGGGGCAGCCTTTATGTTGCATTGAAAACCCCCATCCCGCATGATAGAATAAACTATAATTATACAAATAGCATCAGAAATCCTATTATTCGGAGGCTTTCATGAAGATACTCCACACATCCGACTGGCATATCGGCCACTCGCTTTACGGCAAAAAACGAAACGAGGAACACGAGAAATTCCTTATCTGGCTTTGCGGCGAGATAAAGGAAAGGGGCATAGGCGCGCTCATAGTGTCGGGCGACGTGTTCGACACGAACGCTCCGGGCGGAGCCGCGCAGAAGATATACTACGATTTTTTGACTTCGCTTTTGGGCACGTGCTGCAAAACGGTCATAATAGTGGCGGGCAACCACGATTCTCCGGGGCTGCTGGAAGCCCCGTCGGGCGTGCTTGAACGGCTCAATATCTATACAATAGGCCTTGTCTCCGAGCCGCAAAGGCACGTTATAGCTATGCCGGGAGAAGACGGGGCGCCGGAAGCCATATGCTGCGCCGTTCCGTACCTTCGGAAAAACGAAATGGTGAAGATGGAGGACGATTCTATCTCTTCCGACGAAAAGATAGCAGCTGCCACTGCGGCGTTTTACCGGGACGTGACGGACGAGGCGAAAAAACTCAGGGAGCGCATTGGCAGAAAAATTCCGATAGTAGCCACGGGGCATCTCTTCGCGCAGGGCGCAGCGAGAACGGAGGGCGACGGGGTAAGAGAGCTTTATGTGGGCAGCCTGGGGCAGGTGGGGGCTGATATATTCCCGGGTGAACTCGATTACGTAGCCTTGGGGCACATACACGGCGAGCAATGCGTAATGGGAAGGCAGAATATACGCTACAGCGGCTCGCCGCTGCATATGAGCTTTTCGGAGCTCAATAAAAAGAAATACATAATCGAGATTGACAGCAATGATATGAGCGCCCAAAAAACAGAGGTGCCGATATTCCAGAGCATGAAAGCGATCAGCGGGGATTACGCTGAGATAATGGGAGAGCTTAAAAAACTTGCCGGTGAAGACGTGTGGCTGGAAGTAACATATACGGGCAAAGAGATACTGCCGTCGCTTTCCGCCGATATTTTCGCGGCGGTGAGCGGCGGAAAAGCGCAGATACTCGGCATAAGGAACGACGCCGTACTTTCGAGTATACTCGAAGCGGCGTCGGGGGAAACGCTCGATACGCTGAAAGTGCAGGACGTGTTCCTGCGCTGCATCGAAGGGAATACATTCAGCGAGGCACACCAAAAGGAACTCATAGACTGCTTCAACGAGATACTTGCCGGCGTCGAGGAGGCGGGATAATGCGCATAGAGAAAATAGTTATCGAGAATATAAACTCGCTAAAGGGCAGGTTCGAGATAGACTTTACCGACGGCAAATATTCGGAAGGGCTGTTCGCCATAGTCGGGCCTTCGGGCGCGGGAAAGACGACCGTATTAGACGCCGTATGCCTCGCGCTGTACGGCAAGACTCCGAGGATCGATACGATAAGCGAAACGCAGGACGAGATAATGAACAAGAACTGCGTTGGGTGCCTTGCGGAAGCGGTTTTCGTTTCGCGCGGCAAGAGGTATAAGGCATCTTTTTCGCACCAGCGCGCAAAGGGGGCGAGCCCTTTCCGGCAGGTAAAGCGCGAGATCACGGAAATAGGCGCGGACGGCACGGGAACGATGATCGCTTCGATGATAAAGGAAGCGAACGAAAAGATTGCCGAGATAACCGGGCTTACGTACAGCCAGTTCACGCGCTCTATAATGCTCGCGCAGTTCCAGTTCGCCGAGTTTTTAAAAGCCGATTCGAACGAGCGCGCCGCGATACTCGAGCAGATATCCGACATAGGCCTGTACCGCGATATATCCGCGGCAGTCTATGAGCGGGCAAAGCGCGAAAGGACGGGCCTGGATGATATCAGAACGAGGATGCAGCTTTTAAAGGTGCTTGGCGAAGAGCAGATAAAAGCTTTGGAGCAGGAGCAGCGCAGCCTTGCTTCGTCCGCAGCGCTGCACAGCGCGCTTCGCGAACGGTTCGTATCATGCCGCAACACCGCGGAAAAACTGCAGGGCTACCAAAAGGAAATCGAAAGGTACCAAAAGGAACAGCCCGCGCTCGAACGGGACTTAGGAGACAAGGCAAAACAGTTTGAGCAGGCGGAGCAGAGCGAGAAGCAAACCAAAGCCGCATTGCTTGAACTGCAGAAGACGCTTAAAAACGTACGCGATCTGGATAGAAACGTTGCGGAACAGCAAAAGGATATACAGCGCCTCGACAAAGAAACGGCGGAGGACGCAAAAAAGATAAACACTCAGAAGCTCGGTATAATAGGCGTGTTCAAAAAGTATGCGCCTGAGGCGGCCGGCGGCGAGCTTAAACGCATGTATGAAGCCGTAGATATAGGCGGCATACTGCGCTCAGAGGCAAAAGCGGAGCTTGACGCGGCGCAGGCCAAAGAAAAGCAGGTCGAAGGCGAGATAAAGGCGGCGCTGCAGGGGAAGGATGAAGATTACTGGCATAAAAGGATAGATATATTAAAGATAATGATCCCCGCCGCGCAGGCCCGCGGGGAGATAAAACAGGCGGGGGAAAAACTCGAAGCCCAGCGTAAAAAGCGCGAAGAGCTTTTAAAAGCGGCGGCGGAGCTTGAAGCGCGGGAAAAACTGGCGGACGAAAGATTGGTCTACGCGCGGCTCGAAGAAAAATTCGGCGAGGAAAGAAAGAAGCTCGAGAACGGCAAGCCGTGCCCGCTGTGCGGGGCGAAGGATCACCCGGACGCCGGCAAGCCTTTTGACTCGGCGTTTTTGGAAGAAGCGCAGGAACAAAAGACGGAGATCGCAGCCCGCATAAAGCAGGCGCAGCAGGAGCTTGCCGGGTGCGGCAGCCTGATAGCGCAGCTCGAGAGAACGATAAACGAGAAGGCCTTGGTTATACAGCAGAAAGATGAAATAACGGCATTACAGGGCGGCGCTGAATTCGGCGAAATGGATGCAGAGCAGGCCGCGGAGCGGCTCGCGCAGGCGGAAGCCGTAACGCGCGGATATACGGCATTGCTGACCAAACTTAATGCCGCCAAGGATGATGTAACAACAAAGACCCGGAAACTCGCGGGCGTTGACGTAGACGTTGCCGCAGTAAATGCGGCGAAGCAGGCTATTAAAGAACTAGATGAGCAGACCGCGGTCAGGCAGAAGCAAAAGGACGAAGCGGCAAAGCTTTTTGAGCAACTGAGACGCGAGCGCATAAGCCTGTTCGGCGAGAAAGAGGCGGACGAAGAAGAGAAGAAAGCGCAGGAGCTTTCGGAAAACGCGCAGCGGCAGAAGGAGACTTACGGCAAACTGAGGGAAAGCGCGGAGAGGGCCTTTGAGCAGAATAAAAAAGATATCGTTCGTACGCAGGAATATATAAAGACGGAAAGCCGAATGCTCGGCGTGCAGTACAGCGACGCGAAGATAAGCGTGCTGGAAGAAAAAGAAGCGGGGCAACCCGAAAACGAGGAGATAAAAGCGATTGCGGGGAGATTTGCCGAAGCGGCGGCGGGGTTAGGGGAGGCCGTACCGGAACACCCCGGCGAATTCGGCAGCGTTATCGATATATTGAACGGGCTTATTTTGGCGGAGACGTCGAGGATAGGGGCGATAAAGCAGGCGCTTGCGGACAACGCGCGAAGCGTGGAGGAGATGGGGCAGCTCAAGGAAGGCGCGAAAAAGCAGGAACTGGCCTGCGCGAAATGGGACAGGCTCAACGCTCTCATAGGCTCGGCTGACGGCATAAAGTTCAGCCGCATGGCGCAGGGGTATACGTTTGAGGCGCTGCTGAAATACGCAAACATATGCCTTAAGAGGATGACGGATCAATACGTATTGGTAAGGGATACATCGAATACTGCAAAGCCGCTTGAGCTTGCCGTGATAGACAACTACAATGCGGGCGACCGCCGGCCGGTCTCCAACCTCTCGGGCGGCGAGAGCTTCCTCGTGTCGCTGGCTTTGGCGCTCGGAATGTCGGAGATGTCGTCCGGCAAGACGCGGATAGACTCGCTGTTCATAGACGAGGGCTTCGCCTCGCTCGACGAAGATTACCTCGAAGCCGCGCTTCAGACGCTCTCTTCCCTGGGCAACAGGGAAGGAAAACTCGTGGGCGTTATATCGCACGTAGGCGCATTGAAAGAGCGCATAGACGCGCAGATAGAAGTGAAGAAACTCTCGGGCGGGAGGAGCACGCTCACCGGGCCGGGAGTGAGGGCAGTAGGGGAGTAAGGATATCAGAACAGGAAAACGGCCGTTAAAAGCGGTTAAATGCGCGCAAGGAAAGCCTGATATGAAGGAGTTGATATGAGAAAGATAAAACGAAGCTGCGGTATACTCATAGGTCTGTTACTTGCCGTTTCGCTGTTTGCTGCGGCAGGCTGTGAATCACTGCAAGCCCAGGCGGAAGAGATGAGTTACGAGAGGGTAAAAGAGCCGTCATTTTTTCTTAAGGGTGATTCGGTGTATATAGTATCCGGAAAAAGGGTTATGAAACTGCCGGATGCCGGCATCATAAATGACGGCGATGACCCATATATAGCGGGAATGCTGTCGGAAGATAATAAATATCTTTATTATCTGACAGGTATAGATGAAGAGTATGATGATTTTTATGGTGTAGATATTTATTATGGCGGTTCGTTGTATATGGTTGAAACACAAACGCCGGGCAAGCCCCTGAAAATAGCGGATAACGTTTACAGCGCTTTATTGTCGGCGGACGGGAAAACACTGCTTTATGTTACAGACGTCGAAGCATCTGCCGGCAAGCTGTATAGCCGCGATACAGGCGAGAAAAGCATATTGGTTGCGGATTCTGTATATAACGACCGCAACGGAACCGATTATTACGGGGCGTCTTACGACGGGAAGCAGATATATTATGTTGCCAGTGAAAAACAAGACAGCAAGAACATCTATACGCTGTACACGAAAAATGGGGAACAGGACGCGGCAGCGCTTGGCGAGACGAGTTCATACAATCTGGGCTGTTTAAATGTGTATGTTGCGTTCGACGACAGCGGAACTATACTATACAGTATTGGCATGAACGATTCCAGCTATGAAACGGATATTTATATAAAAAAGTCAGGGGAAGAAGCCATAGTCATAGATAAAGGACGAATAGATAAAGCGGTAAACGGCGCGGAAGAGTTTTTCTATATTAAAAAAGGCCGGCGCTATTATAAAGCGCCGGGATGCGACCCTATCGATGTCGGTAAAAGTACCGACAAACTTCGTATTCAGCCTTATTACGGAATAAACCCGGGCTACGTTCGCGAGAGCAGGTTTCTGCTGGAAACGATTGGAAACCCGAATACGCTGACAGAGCTTTTAAGCGATGGGACAAAAAACGTAATCGCTGAAGGATATTTTGACTATTATAAAATAAATGTCGGTTTTACGTGCGTGGCGTACGAACAGGACGGGGCTCTGTACACCGTGCAAAAAAAAGAGGAAAGATGGGGAAAACCGGAGAAAATGTGCGATGCTGTGAAACGCTGCTTTTTCAACGATGTCGGCGACACGTTTTATTATATTGCACTAAATACGGCGGATGATGATCATGGCGATGCATACCGGCTGTCACTGCGAAGCGGCAGGGCCGGCATTCTGCAGAGGGAGGTATATTCTTTGTGGTTGTGCGAAGACATACCTTATACGCTGACGGAAGACTATGGCGCATACCGGATCGATAACAGCCCGGTGCGTCTCGACGATCCTAAAATAGGCCCGGGCGGATGGCTTAGCGAAACCGAAGGCGGTTACATAGTGATGATATACCGGCTAAGCGGCGATAAATATAAAGAAGATATATATTTTACTGAAGACGGCAGGGACCACTCACTGCTGCTCGAGGATGTAGGAGATATCGTCGATGTTTGGGACACCTCAGCGCTGTTCAGCTGACGCCGTATTCCAGACGTTTAGAAACAGCCCTTACGGCAGATATACAGGGTAATCATAAATATTTTATCCCGCATAATATGAACTATCATACTTATGCGGGGTTTTTTATCATGCCGTTATTTCCATATAACCGCGCTGCCGCTGTTGCTTATGCCCGAAAGTGGGCTATGTCGCGCAACCCGAATTACTATGACTACGAGAAGCTCGGCGGCGACTGCACGAACTTCGTTTCGCAATGCCTGTACGCCGGAGGCGGCGTGATGAACTACAAGCCCACGTTCGGGTGGTATTACACCAGCGCCAACAACCACTCGCCTTCATGGACGGGCGTTCCCTATCTATATAACTTTCTGACGCGTAAAACGGGGATCGGGCCTATTGGTATGAAGGTCGATATGGATAAGATACAGCCGGGAGACGTATCGCAGTTCTGGGACGGCAAGGCGTGGTATCATTCGCAGATCATTACATCAATCGGCAACCCTCCGTCGCCGGGTAACATACTCATATGCACGCATACATTCGACAGTATCGACCGCCCGCTGACGTCTTACGAGAACAAGGGCATACGGTTTATACACATAGATGGAGTTATCAGGTAGCATCCATCTGTTGCC
>CAZDZY010000035.1:0-28221 GCA_964510055.1 uncultured Christensenellaceae bacterium | reverse complement strand
AGTCGGTGTTTATATTTTATACTATTATTAATCACACTTTTTTGTTACATGAAGCATAGCTACATTCATTTTAGGTAAATTATAATATTTTTACAATCAGGGAGCCATCATAAAGAAAGTATGAAAAAGAATTAATATCGCCTAAAAAGTAAGCTATGTATGACTCGCCAAATAGCGAGTCGATCTATTTTTAAAAGCCGCAGAAACCACCAAAGCAGCCGCAGCGGCCGAATCTGCCGCATCCGCAACCAAATCCACGATGACCGAATTCGCCAAATCTGCAGTTGCCAAATCCACGGTTGCAGAATCCAAAGTTGTTAAAACCGCAGCCGCCGAATCCGCAGTTGCCAAATCCGCGGTTGCAGAATCCGCAGCCGCCGAATCCGCGGTTGCTAAAACCGCAGCCGCCGAATCCGCGGTTGCCAAATCCGCAGCCAGAACAAAATCTATTACCGCAAGGACACATTAAATATCACCTCCTATTACCATATCATATTCAAGAATAATTTATAGGTTCAAAATTTGTTTTCGTGAGTGTATACGAAGCTTTTAATGAATGAGTGCGGGTACATATTAAAGCATAACCAGGGGGTTCAATAAAAATACTGTTCTAAAAATCTGTATTACAGAAAGTAACTGCCTCGATTTTCCGTACCAAAACAAGGGTGGTTTTACCAAGGAAATTGGGGCCGGGACATTTACAATTACGCCTGGTTATAAGCTTGACGATAAAATTCTCTATACCGACCAATAAGCCAATAAAGCAACTGCTTTTTGTATAGATTGTAACTACTTCATCAATATGATTACGCAGTTCCTGAACAAGACAGTCCTCCGCAGAACAATCTTCATATGGCATGGCTTTATCCTCCAAATTAAAAATTCAAAGGTTGATTTTTCTAATATAATATATGAAATGATGCTTTTTATGTGAAGATGTAAAGTCTGCGGCTCTATTTGCAGAAAACTGATATATTCCTGCTTTGGTTTTTACAAATATCCTTTATGCCGGAAAAAATCGCGACAACGCGCAGTGCAAGCGCTGGTGCGAAAAGAATGGTTTTGACCTGTATAACGCCGAAATAACGATGGTACTTAATAAAGAATCGTTCAAAGAGGAAGAGATACCTCCTTCAATAATCTTAATACCCTATGAACCTGAATATAAAAAAGGGCTGGGGTCGGTCCATCCTGAAGGGACGTTTTTCACTTTGGATGAATTGACAGATTCTATTTCCTCATATCATCATCTGATATTGGCAATAGATTCGGATGAGGTCGCGGGATATGTTTATTATGAGCAGACCCAGGACAGGAAAAAAGGAGAGATAGATTTATTACACGTCAGGGATGATAAAAGAAACAGGGGTTATGGCATTTTGCTGCTTAGTAAAGCGATAAAGCAATTAATAGACGATAAAGCCAAACAGATATCGATCAATGTACGGGCGGCCAATATAAACGCTAAAAGATTATATGAGAGAACGGGCTTTACTGAAAAAGATACTATCTACGCATACAGGAAGCGGATCAACAGCGGTAATTAAGGCACACAAAATATTTTAAAAAAACACTTGACAATATTTCATTGTTCGAATATTATAGAACTGTTATGGAAGTAGAATTAGTAAAAATCTTTAAAGCTCTTTCGAGCGAACAAAGACTCAATATTTTTAAGATGCTTTACGAGTGGCAGCAGTCTGAATGCGATGCGGCGGCGGACCGCACCGGCCCTAGCGGGGGTATGGAGAGATGCTTCACAAAGACGTGCTGCTGCGTGGATCTGTCGAGGTCTACTATTTCGCACCACTATAAAGAGCTGGAAAACGCGGGGCTTATAAAATGCACCCGCAGCGGGCAAAGCTTTGTCTGCAAGGTCAATATGGAAGCAGTGCAGGCGATAAGAGACTTCTTGAAATAATTTTTTGCGCAGACTGTTCGAGAGTGCATCAACAATAGAAGTGAATAATACATATATTTTAGTTAGTGAAAAGAGATAAACCGCAAAAAATTTAACCTTACAGTTAGATTGTTTTAGAACTAAAGGACACTTAGAGAGGAATTATGAAAATGGATTTCTACGATATGATCAAACCTTTCTCAAAGGATAATAGAAGCAGGCTGCTGGCAGAAGGAAACTTCGGAGTAGAATTGGAATCGCAAAGGGTGACATTTGAGGGCAGCCTTGCTTTAACGCCGCATCCGCAGGTATTCGGCGACAAGATCAGGAATGAGCGTATAACTACCGACTTTTCCGAGAGCCAGATCGAGATGATCACGCCGGCTTTTCAGTCTGTTGAAGACGTATATGAATCGCTGGGCGCTATACGTCTTGAAGTTGAAAACGGTATTGGCGATGAAATGCTCTGGCCTCTCAGCATGCCCCCAAGGCTCCCTGATGAAGGACTTATACCGATCGCAAGATTTTCCGACACGAAGGAAGGCCGGGAAAAGGAAGCTTACAGGAACGGCCTGTCGCTGCGATACGGAAAGAAAATGCAGATGATATCCGGGATCCATTATAATTTTTCTTTCAGTGAAGCAATGATCGATTATTTATATGAACTATACGGCGGCGGCAGCGGTAAAGATGCATTTGTTAACGATATGTATTTTGCCCTCATAAGAAACTTTCTGCGTTACCGCTGGCTGCTTATATACCTTTTCGGCGCGTCACCTGCCAGCGATATTACGTATTATTCCGTCATTTGCAAAGAGCTGGAGGAGGTTCAGAAATGCTGCCCGGACTGCTGCAGCTCTATTGGAAATCACAATAAGTATGCAACCTCTTTGCGCGTAAGCAGATTCGGATACTCAAACACCCTCCGGCGTAAGCACAATATATACTTTAGCGATCTGGAGGAATATACCAGTAAACTTAGAAAGATGACAGCGACAGCAAGCTCGAAATATAAAGAGCTTGGGTTGTTTATGGACGGCGGGCAAATACAGCTGAATGCAAACATACTCCAGAAAGAAAGCGAATTCTATTCCTCCATACGCCCGAAACAAAATACCGCTGAAGGGGAAACACAGCTGGAAGCCCTTGAGAAGCGCGGGGTTAAGTACCTTGAAGTAAGGATATTGGATATAGATCCTTTTGAAAAACTGGGTATCAGTATTGAACAGATGCAATTCCTGCAGGTCTTCATGCTTTACTGCCTGTTTGAGAAAAGCGGCAATATCACGCCGGGCGAATATAAAAAAATAAATACAAACCATCATTCGGCGGCGCTGTCCGGAAGGGAGAAGGGTTTATCGCTCCACAGTTACAAGGGGGGAAAGATCTCCTTAATAAGCTTTGGCGAGAGGATCTTTGAAAAGCTTAAGTTTATCGCGGAGCTGATGGATAAGGGCGCCGGCGGCGGCAGATACCTGCAAAGCGTTGAAAACGAGCATAAAAAGCTTACAGATATATCATTACTGCCGTCTGAAAAGATGTGCCGGCAAATGAAAGAAAACAACGAAAGCTTTCTCGGGTTTGGCCTAAGGCAGGCGGCAGACAATTCACAAAAATTCAGGCGGGAGGAGTTTGAATATGATAAAAGGCTACGAAGGGCTTGAGCTGTCCACTCAGGTTTTGATATCGGAAGCGCTGGGCAGGGGAGTTGAAGTCGATGTGATCGACCGGGACGATAATTTTATCCGGCTGAAAAAGGGCGGCCGGGCGGAGTACGTCAAGCAGGCAACAAGGACGTCCGCCGATACCTATATTGCCCCGCTTATCATGGAGAACAAGGAAGTAACAAAAATAGTGCTAAAGGAACACGGCATCAATGTGCCCGAAGGCATTACGGTAAAGTCGGCGGAGGAAGCAGAAAAAGGATATGCTATTTTTGAAGGGAAGGATATCGTGGTAAAACCTAAATCGACCAACTTCGGCAAGGGCGTTATCATACTGAAAGCCGTTCGATCGCGGGAAGAGTATAAAAACGCGGTCGGGCAGGCATTAAAATACGACAGCTCGGTACTTATAGAAGAATTCATACAGGGCAGGGAGTACAGGTTTCTGGTGATAGGAGAGGAGGTGCCGGCCATACTTCACAGGGTCCCTGCCAACGTTGTCGGCGACGGAAAGCATACCATTGAAGAATTGGTGAATGAAAAGAATAAAGACCCGCTGAGGGGCAAGGGGTATGTGACCCCCCTCGAAAAGCTGAGCCTTGGAGATGTTGAAAAAGGATATCTGGCCTCACAGTGCAAAGATATCCATTATGTCCCGCAAAAGGATGAGACGGTCTATCTCAGGGAGAATTCCAACATCAGCACCGGGGGGGACAGTATAGATTTTACCGATGAAGTGTTGGAGCAGTATAAAGAAATCGCGGTAAGCGCGGCAAAAGCGGTGGGAGCAAGGATATGCGGAGCGGATATCATCATCCGCGATATCCATGAGGAGCCTGATGAGAGAAACCACAGCGTCATCGAGCTTAATTTCAACCCGGCGCTGCATATACACGACTTCCCATACAGGGGCGAAAACCGGCACGTAGAGAAAAAGGTGCTGGATTTGCTGGGCTTTTGATTGCAGGAGGAAACGCATGCTGAATATAAGCGGTCTGTCAAAGACATATATGCCTGGAAATAAAGAGGCGCTGAAAGATATCGATCTGGATATACGGGAAGGGGAATTTACGGCGCTGCTGGGGCAGAACGGTGCCGGGAAAACAACCCTTATCAACATACTCGCCGGTAATGTGAGGAAGACAGGCGGCAATGTAAAAATCGGGGGATACGATATTGACAAAAGCGAACTCGAAACAAAAAGGATCATTGGGATCGTACCGCAGGAGACGGGCTATGATTTTTTGTTTACGGTCGACGAAGCCCTGAAAAAGCAATCCGGGTACTTCGGGATAAAAGATAACGGTAAATATATAGATGAACTGCTGGATTCCCTGTATCTGAAGGAAAAAAGGAGCGCGAGGATAGGAGCGCTTTCGGGCGGCATGAGAAAAAGGTTTTTTATAGCGAAAGCGCTCGTGCACAGGCCAAAGGTTCTTATTTTAGACGAACCTACCGCCGGGGTCGATATAGAAATGCGCCATACGCTGTATGATTTTTTGACCAGGCTGCATCGGTCGGGAACGACTATAATACTCACAACTCATTATTTGGAGGAAGCTGAAAAGCTGTGCGGCAGGATCGTTATTATCGACAACGGCAGGATCATCGCGGACCAGCCGAAAGAACAGCTGATGGCGGCTTCCTCAAAGGAAGCGTTGGTGGAGGTGCATTTCGATTCAAAACTGGATATTGCCGATTTTGAGTTTCTGAATGAATACCGCCCGCAGATATTACAGGAAACAAAGCTGCAGCTCAAGGTGCCCGGGAAAGATCTGATAAAGGTTTTTCAGAGGATATCGCTGAAAAATATGGAGTTTATCAATCTCGTCGTGGAAAAACAGAAGCTGGAAGATATCTATTTAGAGCTGATAAACCGATAGGAGACTGATATGAAAAAGGGATTGATATTTTATAACAGAACAGGCTTTATGACTCTGTTAAACAGGGAGATCCACCGGTTTATGAAGGTCTCGGTGCAGACTGTTCTTGCCCCGCTGATCTCAAATATACTGTACCTGGGCATCTTCGGCGGGATGCTTAAAACAAGAGCGGAGATAGACGGGGTGAATTACCTTCGCTTTCTTGTGCCCGGCCTTGTTACCATGGGCGCTGTTTTTGCTTCGTTCCAGAATCCGGCGTTTTCGATCATTTCACAGAAATTTCAGAATTCGATACAGGACCTGAACAGTTACCCTATATCAAATACTGAGAAGACTCTGGCGTTTATACTTGGGGGGACGTTCCGCGGCATCCTTGTGGGGCTGCTGACTTATGCCGCGACCGCTATCTTTATAGGGTGGGAGATAGAATACCCTTTGTTTTTCCTCTTATCATTAGGCATAACGTCGTTTATTTTCGCGTCGCTGGGCTTGATATCCGGCCTGCTGCTTAACAATTTTGAGAAAATGAATTTTATCCTTTCGATCGTTATCACTCCCCTCGCGTATTTGGGAGGCGTGTTTTTCGAGGTATCAAAGCTGCCGGGCCTGCTGTCCGCCGTAAGATTTATCGACCCTGTCTATCCTATCGTAAATATCGCCCGCTATAGTTACCTTGGGGTTTTTGAAGGGAATATAGGCATGTATCTTTTAATAACGGCCGTTTTGCTCATAAGCTCGTTCTCGGCTGCGGCCTTTATATTCAAAAAAGGCTATGGGATCAAAATAATGTGATCGTTTCGGAGGTGATAAAATGATCAGTATAGTTAAACCGCTCAAAAAGAAAAATTATTTTTCGAATGTGCTTGATTCGTTTGTGCAGATCAGATTTCTTTATAATGATTTTGTGAATGCATATAAAAGGGACCCTGCTCTGCGGGGAAAGTTATTCGCGATACCCGAACTGCTCACTTACGCGGGCTTATGGGCTGTCGTTTTTCACAGGATAGCGAACTTTATCCATGTAATGAAGATCCCTTTTATACCGAGGCTATTATCCCAAATCTCAAGATTCCTGACAGGAATCGAGATCCATCCGGGCGCAAGAATAGGCCCCGGGTTCTTCATCGACCACGGCAACGGCGTGGTCATCGGCGAAACCGCGGAGATCGGAAAAAATGTACTGATGTTCCACCAGGTCACTCTCGGGAATTCCGATTTCGACTCAACGGGCAAACGCCATCCGACGATAGGGGACGATGTTATAATAGGGGCAGGCGTAAAGATACTGGGGCCGGTAACGATAGGGAATTTTACCAAGATAGGCGCGGGCACCGTTGTAACCAAGGATATGCCCGCGTGCTCGGTCGTCGTAGGCAATCCCGGGCATGTGATCAAACAAAAATGCCCGGCGGTTCCTGTCTCCGCATAATTCTCGTTTCGATTTTCATGGAATCTTGCCGATAAAAAAGGCCCATTAGGGCTTTTTTATTAAAAGAATGATCAATTTTCAGATGGCTGCCATTCCACGATGCTGCCTTCTAAGCTGCAGATTACGATGTAACGTTTTGGCGCATGCCCTGCGTATATAAAAGGATAACAGGTGATAAGCGTTAACACAGGGTCATCATAAACTTTGAACATCAAAGGGGCCATAGGCTCAGCTATCTGCATATCAATAATCGAATAAGTAAAATCACCATAGGATGTCTTTATTTCTATGGAATCGCCGATTTCCAGTTTATCAAAATCTTTAAACACAGTGGTACGGTGCCCGAAGATAGGGCAATTGCCGCCTTCCCCCGGATAGGGGAAGCCCTCGTAGTGGCCAGCACCTTTCTTTAACTGGGCATTTGCCGTGCCCTCAATTATAGGTACTTCCCGAGGTTTATCGTTATATAAAATCGTATTGAAAGTGATATAACCTATAACATGACCTTTCCGCGCCTTTTCGGCGCTTATTGCCGGCGTCGGAGACGGGGATGGGGGGGGCGAGGGGGAAGGGGATAGACTGGAATTTATCATAACATTATCTGATTCTTGAGGCGAATGCAAAGGCACCGGCGGAGATGGCGCCAAAGATGCAGCTGTGAACTGTTTTGCCTCGTTTAAGCTTGATTCAACGAGTTCTTCAGAATCGATCATATCATATATCGAGTATCCTATAAGAAATAAGGCCGCGATAACAATAACGATACCGGTGATAAAAATAGCCTTCCGTATCGGTTTATCAGAATATTTTTTCGCGTCGTACGATTTTTTTGATCTGAAAAAACCCTTTATTTTCATATCATCTCTTGGTTAATTTTAGGTATTATACTTTTATTAAAAATGTTTGGCAACAATAAACTGACAATAACAGAAAATATTATAAAACATCTCAGAATAATCGAAATATATCAAATTGCGATAAATAAACTTATATAAAAAGAAACCAATAAATTAAATTAGAACATTGTGAGTTAATATGGCAGGAATGTTATAAATTACTATACTCCGCATATAATATTTTTGCTTAATCAGTTTATCTGCATGGTTTTAATAGGATATTACAGCCCGGATTTTGCTGTAAGTTATCCGTGAAAAGCAAACTCGTACGAAAGCCGGGGACGCAAAGCAGGAAGTCTAAAGCATGATAAATGCCATGATAGTTCAGCCGCCTCATAACCGAGAGCGACTTTTATTTTATAAAAAATAAATAAGAAAAACAAAAAAGGAAAATGAAAGGTAGGAATTTAAAATGGACACTGCTCTTAATTCGAAAAAAAGGAATAAGAAACTGGTTAAAGCCTTATCTGTTGTTATGGCTGTTGTTCTGGTTTTTGTAATGGGAAGCGTTACTTCTTTTGCAAGTATTCCGGCAACATCGCTCCATGTACATGGTGCGATGTTTGCATCCAGCGTTACCGTTGTATATGACGGGAGTACCATTTCTCTGACAAGGCATGGCGGAACCTGGAAGACGCCGGACGGAGGTGAGTACTACACCGATCTGGTGGAAGGCGTTTGGGTCAATTCATTATGGTACCCGAGAACAAACCTTAGCATGGGCGTTGAGGCAGGAGGCACACTTAATATATGGCTGTTAGCGCTACCGAAATATACTATAGACACAACAGTTACCAATGGGACGATCGATCCGGATGAATCGGGAATTACGGCCGGATCTAATAGAACGATAACATACAGCGCAAACCCCGGATTCCACCTCTACAATGTTATAGTCGATGGAGTATCGCAGGATATCGGGACATATCCGGCGAGTTACAGTTTTACGAATATAAACGCGAACCATACTATTGCAGTCGTTTACGCGATCAATACGTATTCTATCGATACGACGGTCACGAACGGAACGATAACGCCGGACGAGTCGGGAATTGCTGCCGGGTCTGACAGAACGATAACATACAGCCCGGACCCCGGATTCCACCTTGAAAGCGTAACGGTAGATGGAACGCCGCAGGATATCGGGACATATCCAACGAGTTACAGTTTTACGGATATAAACGCAGACCACACTGTTGCGGTCGTTTACGCAATCAATACGTATTCTATAGATACGACGGTCACGAACGGAACGATATCACCGGATGAATCGGGAATTACGGCAGGGTCTGACAGAACGATAACATACAGCGCGGACCCCGGATTCCATCTGGAAAGTATAACAGTTGACGGAGCGCCGCAGGATATCGGGACACATCCGACGAGCTACAGTTTTATGGATATAAACGCGAACCATACTGTTGCGGTTGTATACGCGGTCAGTACGTATTCTATAGATACTACGGCCACGAACGGAACGATAACGCCGGACGAGTCGGGAATCACGGCCGGGTCTGACAGAACGATAACATACAGCGCGGACCCCGGATTCCACCTCGAAAGCGTAACAGTAGACGGAGCGCCGCAGGATATAGGGACATATCCGGCGAGTTACAGTTTTACGGAAATAAATATGGACCACTCTATATCAGTTGTTTTTGCGGCTGATACAATTCCGGATGATACTTACACTATAGACACAACGGTTGCTGGAGGAACGATAACGCCGGACGAGTCGGGAATAACGGCTGGAGAAAACAGGACGATCACATACAGCCCGGATTCCGGAAACTACCTCGTGAGCGTTACGGTTGACGGCCAGGATGTGGATATCACGATTTATCCAACCAGTTACACCTTTGCTGATATCAATGAAAACCACACCATATCCGTGGTATATGGAGGAAATGTAGTTACCGATACGGACACCGATTTTCTTATAATGATAGCCGGCGTACTTTTACTGGCAGGCGGGACGCTTATAGGCATATCCAAAATAAGAAGGAAAGTAAAAATATAAAATTAAATAAAAAGCCGTTATGGTTTTTGACCATAACGGCTTTTTATTGGTACCTCCTAGGGGAATCGAACCCCTGTTACCGCCGTGAGAGGGCGATGTCTTAACCGCTTGACCAAGGAGGCGCATTTCGGAATTACATTTTAACAGATATTTTGTTATATATCAACCCTCATTATAAAGAAGTAAAAACGAATATAGTTAAACCGGCCGTACTAAACCATTTTTCCGATGTTACCCGTCACCAGGCATAGCATTTCCCTAATAGCAAATACCTCCTTTTTATATTTATTGGCGTCATATGCATTTTGGGCACACACCTTTAAAATAAATGCTTTTATTCTCGATTTTAAATTCGTGCAGGCCGCCGGTTGGCATATCATCGATCGAAACATCGAAATCGTATATCGCGCCGCATTTCCTGCATTTAAAATGGCCGTGTTTCTTTGAGCAAAGGTCATACCTGACTTCGTTTTCGTCTATTAATATTTCTTCTAATATCGTTTCCTCTACAAAAGCTTTAAGCGTATTGTATACCGTCGCCTTCGAAAGGGTCGGCATTTTTTTTCTCAACGCATCGAAGATCTCCTCGGCAGTAGGATGATTTTTATATATATGAAAATATTCCAGTATCTTAAGCCTTTGATGAGAGGGCCGGATATTCTTTTCGATCAACTCATCAGAGAGGTATAAATATTTTTTATCCATAGACAAACCTTCTTATATATTGTATAATATGAAAACAATTTAATAGTTAGAATCATTACAAGAATAATTGTAGCACAAAACAATGTTTATGTAAACGGATGGCATGAAAAGCACGCAAAAACAACTATTAAGTAATATGGGGGAACATATAATGGAGAAAAATAATAACGGACTACTGGTAAAGATACTCGTAGTAATAACTTTTTTAGGCATGGTAGCTGTAAATGCCCTGGCAAACATATTGCCGATCAATGGAGTCACCACAGGAGGCGTTTCTGATTCCTATCCCAATATATTTGCTCCGGCAGGGCTGACGTTTGCTATCTGGGGCGTCATCTACCTGCTTCTGGCCGCATATACGCTTTACCAGGCCGGGCTTTTTCAAGGCAACAAGGATACCGTTAAAAAAGGGTTGATATCAAAAGTAAGCGCAGTATTTATAATATCTTCTATAGTCAATACAGCCTGGATATTTTCATGGCACTACTATATGATCCCGTTATCAATGGCGCTTATGGCAGCCTTGCTTGTCTGCCTTATCATTATCAATAAAAAATTATCGAAAGAAACGCTTACATTAAGGGAAAAATTCTTTATCCGTTTGCCGTTCAGCGTATATTTCGGGTGGATCACGGTTGCAATCATAGCAAATGCAACAGTTCTGCTTGTAAGCCTTAATTGGGACGCGTTCGGTATCTCCGAGACTGTATGGGCCTGTGCTGTCATCACTGTCGGTATGGTGATCGGAAGCTTAACAATGCTCAAACATAAAGATATAGCTTACGGGCTTGTTCTTATATGGGCGTACCTTGGCATACTGATCAAACATATTTCAACTTTCAACGGTGAATATCCAGCTGTAATCGCCGTTGTGATAGCCTGTATGGTCATATTCGCCGCGGTTGAGCTTTTTATTATTCTGCCGCGCATTAAAAAGCGGGCGTAAAAATAATCGGGAACAATTAAGAGTTGATTTATTGTCAGTAGTATCCGCTACTGATTGATTTTGTTGCGCGTTAAAGGAGCTGGACTGATATAGTGTGGGGTATTTGAGATGCATGATTACGATGTAATCGTTATAGGAGGCGGCTTATCCGGACTTACCGCGGCCGGACTGCTCGCTAAACGGGGGCTCTCGGTAGCAGTTATTGAAAAAAGTTATAATCCGGGAGGATCGTGCGGTATATTCAGGCGCGGCGAAGTAACATTCGATCAGGGTTCGGCAATGATGTACGGATTTGGGGAGAATGGCTTTAACTCGCACCGCTTTGTATTCAACTGCCTCGAAGAGCCGATCGATATTATCAGGCACGATCTTCTCTATTGCGTTAATTTTAAAGGAAGGCGTATACGATTCTGGGCAGACGTCGAAAAGTTTGCGGATGAGCTGTCGGAAGTGTTCCCAGGCGAGAAAGAAAACATCCGCCTTTTCTACCGCGATATGCTTAAGTTATACCGCCATGTAATGGTAGAAACGCCAACCTATACGACAGCCGATGAAACAGACGGGAAAAGCGCGCTTAAAAGCATGCTTAAACATCCCGTCTCATATGCCCGTTTTTTGGGGTATCTGAATAAAAGCGCGAAAACGCTTCTTGAAAAGTATTTTTCCGATACTGAGATATTTAAGTTTTTTGACAAACTGACTTCGACATACTGTTATACAACGGTGGAAGAATCTCCAGCTGTGCTGGCCGCAGTCATGTTTGTTGACAACCATGTGGGAGGCAGTTATTATCCCGCCGGGTCCACTTTATTTGTACCGGGCAAGCTGGAAAAAGTGATCGAAGAGCATGGAGGGGACATGTTTCTCCAAAAAGAGGCGGTATCCATTCAGTTTGAAAACGGCAGGCCTGCGGGTGTTAAGCTGGATGACGGGAATGTGCTCACAGCCCCTGATATAATCTATTCGGGTACGGTATGGAACTTATACGGAAAGCTTATAGATCCTGAGTATTCATCGCGGAAGCGAAGAGAATGGGCAAAGAAGCAGATCTCCACATATCCCAGCGTCGTGCTGTACGCTGTAATAGAAAAGAATGTGATCCCCGAGGACACTGCGCCTATTGAGATGCTCGTGGGCAATCCGGATAAGCTTGACGAAAGTGAGGTGACCGCCTACATACTCAGCATCGACGACAGGACGCTGTGCGCAGAGGACGAACATACCGTCGTCGCTATCGGCCCAACCTTCGAAAGCTGGGATGCCGGGTCGGACGCTGAGTATAAAAGAAAAAAGCAGAAAGAACAGGCGCGCCTTATTGCCGTACTGGAAAAGCGCTTCCCCGGATTTACAAAGGCAGTAAGGTATGCCGAGGTTGCAACGCCCAGAACTATTGAAAGGTACACAATGAAAAATGGAGGCGCGGTGGCGGGTCCGAAGCAGATGCTTGGACAACATATGTTCCGCAGGCTGCATACGCGCACTGAATGGAGCAATTTTTTTTGCTGCGGCGAATCAACAGTTATGGGAACGGGGACGCCCACTGTGACGACATCAGGGCTTTCGGCGGCTAATGCATTGCTCAAAAAGCTGGGCAAGCAGCCGTATGTCTACAAAGATGGGATGAAGAACTATGTCCGCATTGCAGACAAGCCTTTTACAGAGGATAAGCTCTTTGATGCATATGACGAGCCAGCGCGCGCAATAATGCGTAAAGCCATGCGATGCAGGTTGTGCGAGCACCCATTATGTACTAAGGATAGAGATATACGCGGTATCATGCGAAGGGTAGCCGTCGGTAATTTTGCCGGTGCAAAAAAGTGCTGGATTCAGGACCCGGCCGGCATAAAGTCGCTTGAGAAGTATGAAATGAATTGTATCTGTTATGCGGAGAACGGCATTCCTGTGGAGATAAGAGAAGTTATAGAATATATCAGTGAGGTCGATCTGTGAGCAGGGAATACGATGCGGTTGTAGTCGGCGGCGGCTTGGCGGGGCTCACCTGCGCTGCATACCTGTACCGGTACGGATACAGCGCGTTGTTGTGTGAAAAGTGCGGCGAAACAGGCGGCTTGGTGAAGACGTTTTGGCATAACGGTTTTGCGTTTGACGCGGGTATCAGGGCTTTTGAGAATTTAGGAATACTGTTCCCGATGCTGAAAAGCCTTGGCTTGGAGATGGAATTTGTAAGGAATCCGGTATCAATCGGGATCGAAAACCGGTGGATAAGGCTCGGTTCTCGCAGCAGCCTTGAAAGTTACGCGGATATGCTGGCCGGCATATTTCCGGAGAATGCGCCTGATATCGCGCTGATCTCCCGGAAGATAGGGAAGGTAATGGATTATATGGACGTTCTCTACGGCATCGATAATCCGTTGTTTCTTGAGGATATGAATGACCGGGAATACCTTATAAAAACGCTGCTGCCCTGGCTGCTTAAGTATCAGGTGAACATTCGCAAAGCCAGTAGCCTTAGTGAGCCTGTCGGAGTCTATTTAAAGCGGTTCACTGATAATGAGGCGCTCATCGATATGATAGCACAGCACTTTTTCAAAGAAACCCCTGCTTTTTTTGCATTAAGCTATTTTGGGCTGTACCTTGATTATTGTTATCCAAAAGGCGGCACTGGTGAATTGGCGCAAAAAGTAACGGACTATATCCGCTCGGCAGGCTGCGATATATTGACGGATACTGCGGTAACGGGGTTAGATGCAGATAAAAGGCAGATCATTACTGCGGATGGCGTGAAATACCGTTATAAAAAACTTATCTGGGCGGCGGATCAGAAGTCGCTTTATACTGCCGTGCGCGGACAAGAGTCTGCGCAGCTCGACAACCGGCGCAGGCTTGCTGAAGAAGGCAGCGGAGGCGATTCAATACTTTCTGTATTTATGGGCGTCGATCTTAATAAAGAGTACTTCCAGAGCAGGTGCGGCGCTCACGCGTTTTATACGCCGTCGGCCAGAGGACTCTCATCGCTAAAAGGATGGCAGGAGGCGGCCGAGGCAGAGGACGGACCGTTCGAATGGGCCGCGCAGTATCTTGAGCGAACGACATATGAAATTTCCTGCCCGGTCTTACGGGATGCGGCGCTCGCGCCTGAGGGAAAGACGGGTGTGATCGTCAGTACGCTTATGGATTACCGCCTTGTGCGCAAAATTTTTGATGCAGGCGGATATGAAGTATTTAAAGAGTTTTGCATAAAGAAGATTACAGAGGTGCTTTCCGTATCGGTATTCCCCGGTATCGATGAGCATACTGAATTCGCACTATGCGCCACTCCGCTGACAATAGAACGGGAAACCGGCAATTCGCAGGGCGCTATAACAGGATGGGCGTTCACGAATGATAGGCTGCCTGCGGAAAATCGTTTTAAGAAGATTGCCAAGTCTATAAAAACACCGATAGAAGATGTATATCAATGCGGCCAGTGGACATTCAGTCCGTCCGGGCTCCCGGTATCCATATTAACAGGAAAACTCGCCGCAGATGCGGTGCGCAAGACACTGAAAGGTATTGGCTCATGACGTTAATACTTGTTGAGTTTGGGATCGTGATAGCCGGACTGGCTGTAACCGCGATACTTTTCTATCGGATCCCGGTATTGCCTGCAGCAAACAATTACCCGCCGGCTGTAAGCTCCGTATCGGTGATCATTCCGGCGCGCAATGAAGAGAAGAATCTCGCGTTGCTGCTTGGCGACCTTTACGCACAGACGTTCCCGGCACATGAAATAATCTGTGTGGATGATGCTTCGGAGGATTCTACCGCTCAGGTAGCATTGGCACTAGGTGCTAAACTGATAAGCCCAGGCGCCAAGCCGGAAGGATGGACTGGCAAGACATGGGCCTGTCAGAACGGCGCTGATGCAGCGAAGGGTGAGTTGCTGCTTTTTCTTGACGCAGATGTCAGGCTTGGCAGAGATGGAATACGCGCATTGCTAAAGGCTTACTCAGATGCAGGCTGCACCATATCTGTTCAACCCTTTCATATAACTGAAAAATCTTATGAACAATTTTCAATGATATTCAACTTTGTTCAGATTGCCGCCAACGGTATAGCATTGCCCAGCCCGCGAAGCGCAGGTTTGTTTGGCCCTGTCATTTTAATTTCACGGAAGGACTATATAAAGGCCGGCGGTCATAAGAGCACAAGAACAAGCGTAATAGAAGATATGGCTCTGGGGCTTCAACTCAAAAAAACGGGTTTACTATTCCGCCTTTTTATCGGCAATCAGCATGTTTCTTTTCGAATGTACAGCGGAGGGCTGAGGAGCCTGATCCAGGGCTGGGTAAAGAACATGGCAGCCGGCGCAGCGCAAACTCCGGCGCCGATGTTCGTTATGGTTTTCCTGTGGATCGCCTCGCTCATATCGGTCCCGCTGCAATTCGCCAAGTCCGCATTTACGATGAACTGGATCTGGCTTATAGTCTATTCGTTTCTATATGTCGTATGGGCATTGATTTTAGCTGCCATTGCAAGGAGAATCGGCCGCTTTAAGGTATGGGCATTTGCACTCTACCCTTTATTGATGCTCGTTATGTTAGGTGTATTTTTGGTTTCATTGTTTAAAAACTATTCGGCCTTAAGGTGACCTGGAAGGGAAGGGCTATAAAAACGGGTGAAAGATCATGCGAATAATCTTTCTGCCTGATATCTGGGCATTGATATTATGCTTTATCGTTTGGCCAGTATTGCAAGTCGGCGCCGCGCTTATATGCATTAGTCTGCCCGGCCGTTTTTTCTCACCAAACTCATTCGTTTTCCGCGCGCACGGATTTGAGAAAGACGGCCTTATTTATGACAGTATCTTTCGCGTAAGCCGTTGGAAACATCTGCTGCCTGACGGCGGAATGGTATGGAGAAAGCGAGGGTTCAGAAAGAAAAAGCTTGATAATTTCTCCGAAGAAAACCTGAATCGGTTCCTGGTGGAGTCGGCCCGGGGTGAAATGACGCACTGGCTTGCCATATTCCCTTTTTGGATATTCTGGTTTTTTACGCCGCCTTATGTACCGTGGATAATGCTGATTTACGCGCTGCTGGCAAACGTTCCTTGTATCATAGCTCAGAGATACAACAGGCCGCGCGTACAGCGTTTGCTGCAAAGAAAAGCAGCGCATAGAACTAAAACAGAATGATAGTTGCATTGCAGTTGACCAACATATATCGCCCTTACTATCTAATACCCCGTAATCTCCAAAAAACTGCCCTCTCACGGCGGTAACAGGGGTTCGATTCCCCTAGGAGGTACCAAAATAAAATACCACCCTTGTGGTGGTATTTTATTTTGGAAAAGTCTATGGGAATCAAATGGAGGATGCAAACTCGGATGATACCCCAACACTGCTAGTTTATAATTATACTTGGTAATTATGTTGATTAATTGACGCAATCTACTTTTTATACTATAATATGACATGATATTCCCTAAATTCAAATACGAATATGATTATGGAGATATATAGCCATTATAGATTTTAATTTAAGGGGTAAAAATGAAAAAAGATTTTCAATATATGCTTAATTCTAAATATATAATAATCAGGTGATAAATGCAAACATACCTTATTATTCGCCTATCTTTTCCCTACGACGCTCTCGTAGTCGAACATCTCGTCCATCTCGGCAAGCTCGTTGACCATAAAAGCCCTTATATATTCCTTATCCCTCGTTATCGAGTGGATGTAATATCCGTTCTTGAGGTAAAAAGCCACTGTAGAGCGCATCCTGCTCGCGGTATGCAGCGTTATGGCGCGCACACCCAGGGCGGCGCATTCGCGCCTTACCTTTTCGAGCAGCAGCCCGCCTATGCCGAGCGACTGTATATCGGGGTCGACGGCAAGCCTTGATAAATAAGCTATGCTCTCCCGGAGCACCTCGAACCTTACCGCGCCCGCGGTTTCCCCGTCGAGCTCGCAGAGGTACACGTGCTTGTTTTTAATATCGCTCAGTATCGCCTCGTCCGTTTCATGGAGGGCGTCTATGCTCCCTTCATGGTGTATCTCTTTTGCGTAGACAGTGAACGCTTTCCTGGTGACGCGCTTTATCTCTTCGAGGTCGCCTGCTTCCGCTTTTTTAAATATGATGCTTTCCATCAGCTTATTTGTCCTGCATAAGCAGCACCATCACTGCCTTCTGCGCGTGCAGCCTGTTTTCCGCCTCGTCGAACACCGCGCTTTGCTTGCCGTCTATTACGGCAGCGGAGACTTCTTCGCCGCGGTGCGCCGGCAGGCAGTGCAGGAATATCGCCTCTTTTTTGCACAGCGACATAAGCTCTTCGTTTACCTGGTAGCCTTCGAAATGCTTATATTTTTCCTTTGCCTGCGCTTCCTGGCCCATGCTCGCCCATACGTCCGTATATACGGCGCTCGCGCCATTCGCGGCTTCCTTCGGATCGCGGGTTATTACAATTTTTGAGCCGCTCAAAGCCGCGGCCTTCTTCGCTTCGGCGAGAACGCCTTCGTCCGGATCCAACCCTGCGGGGCAGGCCACGGATATATCGAGCCCGAGCTTTGCGCAACCTACGAGCAGGGAATTCGCCACGTTGTTTCCGTCTCCTATAAACGTGAGCTTTCCCTTAAAGCTCCCGATATGCTCATAATACGTCATCAGGTCGGCGAGTATCTGGCAGGGGTGCAGCAGGTCTGTAAGCCCGTTTATCACCGGTATGCTGCCGTATTTCGCAAGATCCTCAACGTCGCTTTGCGCAAAAGTACGTATCATAATGCCGTCCACCATGCGTGAGAGCACCTTTGCCGTATCCGAGATCGGCTCGCCGCGGCCAATCTGTATGTCGTTCGCGCTTAAAAATTGCGCTGTCCCGCCGAGCTGGTATATGCCCGCCTCAAACGAAACCCTTGTGCGCGTTGAGCTTTTCGTGAATATCATCGCCAGTATCTTTCCAGCAAGGAGCGGCGGCCGGCTGCCTTCTTTCATCTGCTTTTTTAGTTTCAGAGCGAGGCTCAATACCTGCAATATCTCGTCCGTGCTGTAATCGGAAAGGCGCAGCAGGTGCTTCTGCGAGAATTCTTTTTCCGGCTTGTAGTTTATAAGATCCATAAAACGATCCTCCCTTCGAGTAACCACTGATTAATTCGGTATACAGCCTTGGCTGTATATGCCGCCTTAGCGGTAATACAGCCTTGGCTGCTGGATTTTGTGTCCTGCTGCGTCATGAAACCTTGAAATAGCGCTGCTATTCCTGCGGTTTCATTCCTTGCAGGCCGCAAAACCATCTCGCCAATCCAGCACACCTTATTTAATCAGTCGTTACTCAATATTTTCTGTATTCCCCTAAGGGTATGTAGTGCTCTTTTATATTCCCCGCGGCCATTACCTGCAGCAGCGCTTTAAGCGTATCCATCGAGGTGATGCACGGAACGTTATATTCCATAGCCGTGCGCCGGAGGAGGAACCCCAGCCGGGTCTGCTGTTTTCCCCTTGTGGGCGTGTTTATCACCATCGAGAGCTCGCGGTTTTTAAGGGCTTTTATAACGCTCATCTTGGAGAGCAGGCTGCACTCTATACCCGTCTCCTCAAAATACGCCCATGTAGAATCGGTGCAGCATATGCGAAAGCCCATTCTTACCATTTCATTGGCAAAGCCGGCAGCTTCCTGTTTATCTCTGTCGGTCACCGAAAAGAGCACCGGAAGGTCTTTTTGCGGTGCGCTTATACCCGAAGCGACGAATGCCTTTTTAAGCGCCGCGAGATACAGCGTGTCGGTACCCATGACTTCACCAGTCGACTTCATTTCGGGCCCTAAGAATATGTCCACTGTGGTCAGCTTCGAAAACGAGAACACCGGGGCTTTTACGGTAATAAGGCGGCTTTCGGGGTAAAGCCCGGTTTCAAATCCCATGCCGGCAAGCGTGTCCCCCGTCATTATTCTCGTCGCGGCCCCCACCATCTGCACGCCCGTTACCTTCGACAATATGGGGACGGTGCGGCTCGCCCTGGGATTTACCTCAAGCACATATACCTTGCTTTCATTATCTATTACGAACTGGATATTGTAAAGACCCTTTATGCCAAGCTCTATGCCGATCCTTATTGAATAGTCGACTATCGTTTGTTTCGTCTTCGAGTCTAATGTCTGCGCCGGGTATACGGCGAAGCTGTCTCCCGAATGGACGCCCGCCCGTTCGATATGCTCCATTACGCCTACTATGACGGCGTCTTTTCCGTCGCATATCCCGTCGGTCTCCGCTTCCTTGCCGTTTATGTATTTGTCTACGAGCACGGGATGCTTAGGCGAAACTTCCGCTGCGTATTTCATATATTCTTCAAGCTCCTGCTCGTTATATACTATTTCCATCGCACGCCCGCCGAGCACATACGAAGGACGGACAAGCACGGGGTAACCTATATCCTGTGCGATAGTCTTTGCGTCGCGCGGCGAGTACGCGGCCGCCCCCGGGGGAAGAGGTATCCGGAGCTTTTTGAGCACATTTAAAAACCTGTCGCGGTCTTCGGCCATATCTATGCCTTCTACAGACGTTCCCAGTATATTCACGCCTTCCTGCGCGAGCGGGGCGGCGAGGTTAATGGCTGTCTGGCCGCCGAACTGTACGACGACGCCTTCCGGGTCTTCCTGCTCGATTATATCGAGAACGCATTCCTTCGTAAGAGGCTCGAAATATAGTTTGTCGGACGTATCAAAATCGGTCGATACCGTCTCGGGGTTGGAGTTTATGATTATCGACTCGTACCCCAATTGCTTCAGCGCCATTGCCGAATGCACGGAGCAATAGTCGAATTCTATGCCCTGCCCTATACGTATGGGCCCTGAGCCGAGTACCACGGCCTTTTTATTACCGCTCTTCCTCGATTCGCCGTTTGCGTCGTAGCAGGAATAATAATAAGGAGTTTTAGCCTCGAATCCTCCCGCGCAGGTATCGACCATCTTATACGCCGGGCGCAATCCTATATCCTTTCGCATGGCCCGCACCCTTATTTCCTGCGTTCCCAAAAGGTTGGCTATATAGCTGTCCCCGAAGCCGTATTTTTTGCATCTGCGTAAAAGCTCTTCCGGCAGCGTTGAGATGTTATACCCTTTAAGCTCCTTCGCGAGGTCTACTATATTCTTGAGCTTGCCGATAAAGAACCTGTCTATCTTCGTTATCCCGCAGATCTCGTCTATCGTGTACCCACGCTCCAGCGCTTCGGACACCACGAATATCCTCTCGTCGTCCGGGGTCTTAAGCGAGTTCTCCACCGCCTCGTCCGGCCACGACGCTATCGATTTCATGCCGAGCTGGTAATCGAGCTTTATGTCAAGGCTGTCTATGGCTTTAAGAAGCGATTCCTCGAAGCTGCGCCCTATCGCCATCACTTCGCCTGTCGCTTTCATCTGCGTTCCTAAAGTGCGCGTTGCGGTCACAAATTTATCGAAAGGCCATCTCGGCACTTTTGTGACCACATAGTCGAGAGCCGGCTCAAAGCAGGCGAACGTTTCTCCCGTTACCGGATTCGCTATCTCATCGAGCCCGAAACCCACGGCTATCTTTGCCGCGGCGCGCGCGATGGGGTAGCCGGTGGCTTTGCTGGCGAGCGCGGATGAGCGGCTCACACGGGGGTTGACTTCTATCACTACATATTCGCTGCTATCAGGAGAAAGCGCGAACTGTATATTGCACCCGCCTTTTATTTTGAGGGCGCGTATTATCTTTATGGAGGCGCTGCGCAGCATCTGGTAATCCTTATCGGACAGCGTCTGCGAAGGAGCGACTACTATGCTGTCGCCCGTATGTATGCCTACGGGGTCGAAATTTTCCATGTTGCAAACGACTATGCAGTTGTCGTTTGCGTCGCGCATCACTTCGTATTCTATTTCCTTATATCCCGCGACGCTCTGCTCGAGCAGCACCTGGTGTATCATGGAGAAGCCGAGGCCTCTGGCCGCTATATCCTCGAGTTCGTATATATCCTTTGCTATGCCGCCGCCCGTGCCCCCGAGAGTAAAGGCGGGCCGGACGATAATGGGGAAGCCCGTTTCTTCGGCGAACGAGAGGGCCTCTTTGACCGAGCAGGCTATGCGGCTTTTAGCGACCTTCTCGCCGATGCTCTCCATAGTCTCCTTGAAGAGTTCCCTGTCTTCCGCGAGCTTTATTGATTCGAGCGAAGTGCCCAGCAGCTCTATCTTAAGCTCTTCGAGTATGCCGCTTTGCGCAAGCTCCATAGCCATATTGAGCCCCGTCTGGCCTCCTAAGGTAGCTATTATGCCTTCAGGCCGCTCTATGCGCAGTATATTTGAAACAATATCTGGTGTTATCGGCTCAATATATACTTTATCGGCCATACCCTCGTCCGTCATGATGGTCGCGGGGTTGGAGTTTATAAGAACGACCTCAAAACCTTCTTCTTTGAGGGCTTTGCACGCCTGCGTGCCCGAATAGTCGAACTCCGCCGCCTGCCCGATTATTATCGGGCCTGAGCCTATCACCATTATTTTTTTTATGTCTGTCCTCTTGGGCATAGTATCTCCCGCCTATGAAAGTACGCTCTTCAACGCATCGATCAGGCTGTCGATATCGCAGCGCTGTATTATATACGGGGGATAGAAGCGCAGCACATTGCCTCCCGCGGTCGCGGCGACGAACCCAGCCTCCAGAAGTTTTTGCTGGATATCTTTTGCGGGGATATCCGCGGCTATTTCTATTCCCAGCATCAGCCCTTTTCCGCGCACGTCTTTTACCGCCTGGCAGCCGCTCTTCAAGGCGAGAAGCCTGTCTTTAAAATATGCGCCGATCTCGGATATACATGAGAGCATATTGGTTGCAGATATCTTTTCAACGACATAATACGCGGCGGAGCACGCGAGATGGTTACCTCCGAAAGTCGATCCGTGGTCTCCCGGCTCGAACGCCTTTGCCGCCTTGCCCTGCGCAAGGAACGCGCCTATAGGCACGCCCCCTCCGAGTGATTTCGCGAGCACTGCTATGTCGGGCTTTGCGCCTAGAGCGGGTGAGGCAAGGAATGCGCCCGTGCGCCCCACGCCCGTCTGTATCTCGTCCGCTATCATGAGCGCGCCGTATTTATCGCAGGCGGCGCGCACTGCCGAATAATATTCGGGGGTAACAGGTATCAGCCCGCCCTCGCCTATTATCGGCTCAATTATCACGGCGGCGGTTTTATCGCTTATTGCGTTATGCAGCTCTGCAGCGTCGTTGGGCTCGACATACACAAACGATTTGACGAGAGGCTTGAATGCTTCATGGAATTTCGGCTGCCCGGTGGCGGCCAGCGTGGCGAGGGTCCTCCCGTGGAAGCTCCTCTTCATGGTAATGAACTCGGTGCGGGGGGCCCCTTGCGCGTAATGGTATTTGCGGGCAAGCTTCATCGCGCCTTCCATCGCTTCAGAACCGCTGTTCGTAAAGAACACGTTATCGAAGCCTGTTACTTCGCACAAAAGCTGCGCGAGCTTTGCCTGCGGTTCTATATAAAATATATTTGAAGTATGGATCAGGTTTTCTATAGCATTGCTGAGCGCCCGCTTATACCCCTCGTCGGAATATCCGAGGCAGCACACGGCTATGCCCGAAAGAAAATCGACGTATCGCTTGCCCTCCGAGTCAAATAAATAAACGTCTTCGCCGCGTGTAAAGCAGACGTGCTGGCGCTTGAAGACAGGGCTGAAATACTGCCGCTCAGCTTTAACGACCTCATCAAGATTCATGATTTCACTCCCTTACCATAGTCCCGATGCCGGTGTCAGTGAATATTTCCAGCAGCAGCGGGTGCGGTATAGTCCCGTTTAATATGTGCGTGCGTTTGACGCCGTTTTGAATGGCCTTTATACAGCCGTCCACTTTGGGCAGCATGCCGCCGGAAATGGAGCCGTTATCGATCATTTCTTTTATTTCTTTCACGGATATCTCAAATATGAGGGTAGACGGATTCTTAGGGTCGCTGCATATGCCGTCGGTATCCGTAAGGAACATGAGCTTTTCAGCGGAAAGCGCCGCGGCTATTTCGCCCGCGACGGTGTCGGCGTTGATGTTGAAGGTCTCGCCGCTTTTGCCGACGCCTATGGGCGCTATTACCGGTATATACTCATCGCGCACGAGCAGGTTTAAGAGCTTGGTATTGATATTAGTTATTTTACCTACCAACCCAAGGTCGTAGCCGTCGGAGGCAGTGAGCTTTTCCGCCTCGATGAGCGAAGCGTCCTTACCGCACAGGCCTATCGCTTTCGCGCCTGCAACGCCCAGCTGTGATACGATATCCTTGTTTATCCTGCCCGTCAGCACCATCTGTACTATATCCATCGTAGCCTTATCCGTTACCCGGAGGCCGTTGCGGAATTCGGGTTTTATCTCGAACTTTTCGAGCATGCGGTTGATATCGTTGCCGCCGCCGTGCACGACTATAGGGTTTACGCCCACAAACTTAAGCAGCGTGATATCCTGCATTATCTTTTCTGAGAGGTCTTCCGACAGCATCGCCGCGCCGCCGTATTTTATGACCACCGTTTTCCCTGAAAGCCGCCTTATATATGGCAGCGCCTCAATTAGTATATTTGCCTTTTCAATATATTTGTCCATCAGAGATACCATCCTATATCGCTCAATCCTTCGCGCTCGCCAAACCCGAACATAATGTTCATGTTCTGCACGGCCTGGCCGGCGGCGCCTTTTATGAGGTTGTCGAGGCACGCGACGACGACGAGTTTGTTCGTTCTTTTATCCATAACGAAACCTATAGCGCAGACATTGCTGCCCGTCACATTTTTTATTTCGGGAAGCGTATCCGTTATTTTAACGAACGGTTCATATTTATACATTTCAAAAGCGGCTTTTATTTCCGCTTCGCCCATTTCTTTTTTGGGATTGGCGTAAATAGTTGAAATTATTCCCCGCTTTACGGGGAGAAGATGGGGCGCAAACGTTAAAACCACGGTTTTTCCCGCAGCTATTGAGAGCTCCTGCTCTATCTCTGAAGTATGTCTGTGCGTGCCTACTGAATAAGCTTTGGCGCTCTCGTCAACTTCGCAGAAATTGTAGGCAATCTTTTCGCTTCTGCCCGCGCCGCTCACACCGGTCTTTGCGTCGATTATTATCCCATCGGTATCGATAACGCCGTTCTTTAAAAGCGGGTATAAAGCCAGTATGGAGCATGTAGTATAGCAGCCGGGATTTCCTACAAGCGAAGCCTTTTCAATATCTTTTTTATATATTTCGGAAAGGCCGTATACGCTCTGCTTTAGCAATTCTTTGGCGCCGTGGGGGATCCCGTACCATTTTTCATACAGGGATGCGTCCTTATATCTGAATTCACCAGAGAGGTCGATAACTTTGGCGCCTCCTTCCAGCAGCTTCGGCACTATCTCTCCGGAAGTACCGTGAGGAAGCGCCGTGAATACGATGTCGCTGTCTTTGCATATCACATCGATATTCATTTCTTCCAGCTCAAAATCTTTTCCCGCAAAGCTGGGGTAAAGACCGCTCATGCGCTGCCCCGCATAGCTTTTGGAGACAGCGTGTTTGATATTGACTTTGCTGTGGCCGGAAAGCAAACGCATAAGCTCCGCGCCTGCGTATCCGGTAGCTCCGACTATAGTCACATTGACCATAAAAAGGCCCCCTAAAATAAATATTTATAATTATACAAAAAAATGAATAAAAATGCAACTCTATTTTAGAATAACGCCATTATTTTTTTGCCAAACTAAAATAGGGCAGAAGCACTTAAAAGGGGGTATTTGCATGAAAAAACTGGTTCTGTTATTAACTGTTGTGGCTGTTATAGCCACAGGCTGGGTTTTATACTTTAACGACGGAGACACGGCTTCATCGGTCAACTTAAGCGAGGCAAAATATATGGACCTTGGGAATTCCCTTGAATTCTCAGGGAAGGTGGTGCCCGCAAATATGTATAGCGTAATGAGCGAAACAGGCGGGACCATTGATGATATATATGTTTCGGAAGGCAGCAAGGTAAAAATAGGGGACCCGCTGTTCGGCCTCGATACTACGCAGGTCGAAAACATGCTTGAAGAAGCCCGGCTCAATTTAAATATACTTAAGGAGCCGGCCGCGCAGGCTGTGATGTCCGAAAGTACGGGGCGCAGCCTTGCGGCAGAAAAGATAAAGATAGCCCTTGCGCTGTCACAGGCCACAGGGTACGATTATGAATCCTTTAACAACGCGTTTTCGGGTAAGCTCGGAGAAAACGCTTCTGAAATTGTTTCCAGCTTAAGCGATATAGGCATAGGTGATATAAGTTCGTATGATAAGATAAAAGGTGACAACCTTGCCATCGCGGAACTCGCCGTACAGAAACTGGAGGACCAACTCGAAAACATGTCTTATAAAAGCCTTCTTAGCGGCACCGTGATAGCTGTCAACATAAATAAAGGGGAAGTACTTTCCCCCGGAATACCCGCGATGGTCATAGCCGATACCGACAATACGCTTGTTGAAGGCTACGTATACGAGAAAGATCTCTCCAGCATCTCAAAAGGCATTGATGTAAGAATATTAGCGGAAGACGCCGTGTATACGGGGAAAATAACGGGCATAGGCAAGGCCGCCGCGGAACTGGGCGAACAGGCCGGCTACGGCGCGATGACAAAGATACAGATAAAGCCTGTCGGCAGCTTTAATAAGATCCCCGGCGCCGACGTAGACCTTGAAATAGCGTTGAACTCAAAGGATAACGTTCTTGCCGTACCGGTCGAGTGCCTTGTCGCCGGCGGATATGTATACGTTGTCGGAAAAGACGATATACTCGAAAAAAGAACGGTGGAGACCGGATTTAGAGACGCGTTTTATATGGAGATACTAAGCGGCCTCAGCCCCGGCGATAAAGTAGTCCTGACCCCTAGGGATATCAAAGAAGGCGAAAAGGTGACATATGATAGAGGTTAAGAATCTTTGTAAGACTTACGGGCGGGGCGAGACCTGCGTACATGCCGTGAGGAACGTGTCCCTGAAAGTAAAAAAAGGCGGGTTCCTTGCGGTGATGGGGGCGTCGGGCAGCGGCAAAACGACTTTAATGAACATACTCGGATGCCTTGATACTCAGACAAAAGGGGACTATTTCTTTGACAATACTGACGTAAAGCGGCTTTCCGCGGAGGGTAAAGTGCACCTGCGCAACAAATGCATCGGTTTTGTGTTCCAGTCGTTCTATTTGCTCCCTATGCTGACCGCAAAACAAAATATAGAGCTTCCCATGATATACTCGGGAGTTTCTCCGAAGGAGAGAAGATGGAAATCGGCCGAGCTTCTTGAAATGACCGGCCTTGCTAACAGGGCGTCGCACCTGCCTTCCGAGCTCTCAGGCGGCCAGCGCCAAAGGGTAGCCATAGCCAGGGCGCTCATTAATTCGCCTGATCTTATACTTGCCGACGAGCCTACAGGCAACCTCGACAGCAAGACGGGCGACGACATAGTTGAGATGCTCAAATGCCTTAATGAAAAGGGCACGACGATAATACTCATTACTCATGAAAAAGAAGTCGCCGCTCACGCGAAAGAGCTTATAGTTTTAAAAGACGGACAGGTAGTGGAAAGTGCGGAGGGCAAATGAGGCTTAACGATTATGTAGGGATGGCCGTGCATCAGCTCGGCAAAAACAGGATGCGTACGGTGCTTACCATATTAGGGATAATGATAGGCGTCGCGTCGATGATAACCGTTATTTCCGTTAGCGACGGCGGGCAGGTCATGATAAACAACGAACTTTTAAAGTTCGGTATAAACAGGGTGTGGCTTTTTCCGAGCAACATGCAGGGGCCGAACGATATGCTCGATACCGCGGACGTAAATCTCTTAAAAAGTATAAACGGCATCGAAAACGTTGCGCCTTCGGCGTACGAAAAGGCATACCTTTCGTATCAGAACAAAAAGATAGTATCAGACGTGGTGGGTACTAACGAAGCCCTGTTTAACATGGAACAGATGTCATACCTCGAAGGAAGGGGCCTCATAGAAAACGATATAAGCTATAACAGGCGGGTAGTCGTTTTAAGCGAGGAAGCAAAAGATACGCTCTTTGGGGAAGGCACCGCCGACGGAAAAAAGGTAAGCATAAACGGCCAGAAGTTTACCGTTATAGGCGTTGAGGAGGAAGACCAATCGATCTATGCGTCCTTCTTTTCAGGGAAATGCTATATACCGATGACTACGTTTAAAAGCATGTTCGCAACGAAATACTTTGACGAGATATCGGTCACAGCTTCGAGCGCCGATACTCTGGACAATGTTATAGACACGAGCGTTTCGCTGCTGCTTAAAAAATACGGGGAAGGCTCGCTGAAAATAATCAACCTGTCACACGAGATATCGAACGCCCAGAACATACTCGATATATTCAAGATAGTGGTCGGCGCCGTCGCGGCAGTTGCTTTGCTCGTGGGGGGCATAGGCATCATGAATATAATGCTCGTTACGGTAAAGGAACGCACCCGGGAAATAGGCATAAGAAAGGCGCTCGGGGCGGGCGAGCACCATATACTCGGGCAGTTCCTCGCGGAAGCGTTGTTCTACTCCATACTGGGGGGCGTGCTCGGCGTGGGGGCGGGCATGTTCCTGACAAGGATATCTGGGAATATAATCGGCATCAAAGCGCAGGTGTCGGGCTCAGCCGCGTTCTTAAGCGTTCTGTTCTCGGCGAGCGTCGGTATAATATTCGGGCTTATACCCGCCTACAAGGCGTCGAAGCTCGACCCCGTCGAGGCATTAAGGCATGAATAATAATGTCTGCAGGGCTGTCCGAAAAGAGCCTTCACCTTGAGGGGAAGGTGGGCAAATTGTCAATTCAAGTGCAACACTTAG
>CAZDZY010000034.1:0-29713 GCA_964510055.1 uncultured Christensenellaceae bacterium | reverse complement strand
AGGTGACTGGATTTGAACCAGCGGCCTTTTGGTCCCGAACCAAACGCGCTACCAAACTGCGCTACACCCCGAAGTCCCCGAATATCGTTCGGGCACAAGTGGAGCCAATGAACGGATTCGAACCGTTGACCTGCTGATTACGAATCAGCTGCTCTACCGACTGAGCTACATTGGCGCTGCTGCCGGTTCGCAAAATCGGCACCGGCAGTATCGAATTATAACATATAAATTCGGGGCTGCCAACATTTTTTTATTAAGAAACATAGAATTATAGCTTGCCGGTGCCGATATCTATTTTCGTAATATTACAGACTTTCGATTCGGGGTATAAAATTTCTGAAACGGGGGATGATCTGTGTTTATTTATTTTAATAAGAAAGAAACCGATGACAGAGGAAACAATAAAGAACGCAATGCCGACTATGAGCCATACCGTTCTTACGCCCGCCTTCGACGCGGCAATACCCGTAAACAGCGGCGCGATCAAACCGCCCGCCTGAAATACGAACGACGATATCGACAGCAGGCTCGCGCGCTTTTCGCCCGGTATCTCGATATTGAGTATCGTGCTTTCGGCCGTGTTAGCGCTGCCGAACATAAAATATATGAGGCAGAACGTTATGCCGAAACCTGCGGCTGACCGCTGGAACGAGAATATTATCATCACGGTAAAAAGCAGGAGCCTTGAGACGATATACCCTATATGCAGGTGTTTTTGCCTGTTTAAAAATAACCGCTTTATCAATATGTTGCCTATTGAAGCGAACAGGAAACATCCGAAAGATAACAGCCCCAGCGTCCAATCGGGCGCGGGCAGCAGCGCGGTGTATGAAGGCTGCCAGTATGTTTCTATGGTGAATATGAAAAGCCCGCCGCAGAACATGCCAACAGCGAGCAGCAGCACTGTGCGGTTCTGTTTTACAAAACGAAAGCTTTGGGTGATATGACGCTTTATCTGTACAGCCTGCTTTGTCCGCACCGTCGTTTCCCGCAGGAATATAATGCATAAACATAGCGTTGCGGTACACGTTGCCGCTCTCAGTATGATATTCAGGTCGTATGTTCCGAGGGCAGGGAACAGGTCGTTTGCGATCCCCGGTATAAAACCGCCTAAAAAAGAACCCGCGGCTATCCCCGCGGTTTCCAGAAGCGCGAGGCGCGACGTTACGGCCGCCATCTTATCGGCTCCGTAACTTTGCGTATATGCGTCTATTATCAGCGCGTCGAGCGAACCGGAAGCGAACGCCTTGCCCGCGCCCCAGAATATGATGACGGGTATCAGCATTGCGAGAGAATCGGCAAACAGCAACAAAACCACCGCTCCAAGGTAAAACACATTGGAAAGTATGAAGACCATCTTGCGCCCAGCGAGATCGGCGAGAAAGCCGCTCGGAACTTCGAGGACTATCACGGTCAGAGAATATATGCCGAAGATGAGGGCAAGCTCTGTCAGCGTGATACCGCGGTCCAGAAGCGCGAGGCTCAAAACGGGCACCATTATGCCCATAGAGAAATAGTTTAAAAAAGACAGTATCCAGTAAGACTTTTTCATTTGGTAAACTCCGAATTATAAAACATGAGGGCGAATTCCCACGGCTGCGTGCCGTCTTTATACCGCTCATGGGCATCGAGGAATTCTTTTACCGATCTTAACAGTTCGCGCGCGTCTTCCGGTTTCAAATGGATCACTCCGCTTAAAACATCGCCGAAGTCGCCGAGGCGTTCATCAGGGACGTTATTGCGCCTTGCCCATTCGATCCCCTCGTTCATGCCGTTTAAGGTATTAAGAAGGATATTCTGTATGACTGCGCTGCGCTCTCCGCCGAGCGCGTCATCCCTTTGGAGGCCGATGCTGACAATAACGTCCGCAAGGCGGTAGAATCTTGCGATTATTCCGTTTATCGTCTCGGTGTGGTCTTCTTCGACAACGCCGAGTTCCAATAGTTTTGATATATGGTGGGCTGCTGAAGAAGCGGATATCTCAAGTTTATCCGCAAGCGCTTTAGCCGTCATCGGTTTTCCCGAGATGCGCATTGCCCGAAGCAGCGCCTGGCGCTGCGGGCTCATGTAAACTTTAAGATCTTCTTTTGCGGACAGCGATATTGTTTTTTGCGGCATATTACCACCTCCAACGTTACATAAATTATAACATGACACGTTGTGTAATGTCAATAACGATTTTTGAACTCTCTTGAAATTATCCCGCGTCATTTTGACACTGCATTGTGCCGGGTATATAATGTTCAGAAGATTTTTGAAAAGCGGCTTCGTATTACTAAAGACTGGTTTCTCAGGTGAATATTCCGCTTTACCGCACACATATTTATATACGTATGTGTTTTTATCGGAGGGATAGTATGCAAAAAAGGTCGGCGCTCACACTGGCAATAATAGTCGGGGTTATAGCATCCCTGACGACGATGATCATATTTTCATTCGTATTCAGAGTCGGCCTTTTTAACATGGTTACTGAAAACGGAGAGGCTCTTCCCGTGTCCGAATTTTCCACCGTCGAAAAATATATCGAAACGATATGAAAAAGATACAATATGCCGGGCTTAAAGCGATGGTTAAGGAATTGGGCGATCCTTACACCGAATACTATACTCCCGAGGAGTACGCGGACTTCAGGCAGGACGTATCGGGTGAATATTACGGGCTGGGGATGGTAATAAGCATGGACGAGGAAGCGAAGCTTCCTAAAGTCGAGTATTTCTTTGACGGCTCGTCGGCAAAGGAGGCCGGAGTCAAAGTCGGGGATCTTATAATAAGCGTAAACGGCGAGGACATATCAGGGAAAGAACTGAAGGAGATAAGCCAGAAATGCCTGGGCTCGGAAGGCACTTCTGTCACTATAGGGATCAAACGGGGGAACGAGACGCTGGAGTTCGAGATAGTGCGCCGCGCCGTCGAAAAGAATATGGTGGATCAGAAGATGCTCGATGACGGCATCGGGTATATGCAGATAGCGCAATTCGGCGGGAATTGCGAGCAGTTGTTCGGCGAGGCTATGGATTATTTCCGGAATAACGGCGCAAAAGGGATAGTGATCGATTTAAGAGACAATCCGGGAGGATATATGACAACTGTGGTAAACGTGCTTGACAAGCTCCTTCCCGAGGGTACTCTTGTTTACACTGAGGATAAAAACGGCAAGAGGGATATATGGGAAAGCGATGCGTCATGCATCGACCTGCCGGTGACTCTCATCGTTAACGGCAATACGGCGTCGGCGGCGGAGATATTCGCAGGGGCAGTGCAGGATTTCGGGTACGGCGAGGTGGTAGGCACTACGACGTACGGCAAAGGCGTGGTACAGGTGGTGCTTCCTATAGAATCGACAGGCGGCGGTATGAAAATAACGACGTCGCAGTATTATACGCCAAGCGGAAGGAGTATTGAAAAGAACGGTATATACCCCGACTATTACGTGAAACTGCAGCAGGATTTCATATTGAACCCCGGGAACTATTCGTTTGAAGACGACGCCCAGGTGCAAAAAGCGATAGAGGTCCTTAGAGAGAGAATGCGCGGGTAATAATAAAACTGCTATAAATAGCTTGCAGCTGTTTTGACAGTTTGTTTTTTTACGCCAAATAGGGTATTATTTTTAAACGGAAACAGCCGAATCAAAGGAGAAACGCAATGTACGATATCATTATAGCCGGAGCGGGTACCGCGGGGCTGACCGCAGGCATTTATGCGGCAAGGGCGGGGCTCTCGGCAATCATCATAGAAAAAGTATTTGCGGGCGGGCAGATAACAAGGGCGCACGAAGTCGAAAATTATCCGGGATTTCCGGAAGGCATAAACGGCGCTCAGCTCGCGCTCAATTTTAAGGCGCAGGCCGAGCGCATGGGAGCGATAATAGAAGACGCTGAGATCACCGGCTTTGAGCTTTCGGACGATGAGAAATCGGTGATTGCAGGGAATAAGACATATTCGGGGAAAACGGTGATACTCGCCATGGGAGCGAAGTATAAATCTTTGGGGCTCCTGTCGGAGAAAAGGCTTTCAGGCTCCGGCGTTTCTTACTGCGCGACCTGCGACGGCGCTTTTTTTAAGGGCAGGGACGTGGCGGTGATAGGCGGCGGCGACACCGCCCTCGAAGACGCGCTCTATCTTTCCAATTTTACAAATCACATTTACGTCGTACACAGGAGAAACGAGCTTCGGGCTCAGGACGCGCTGCAGAAGATGGCCATGTCGAATGAAAAGATAGAATTCGTATGGGACAGCGAAGTGGACACTATACTGGGAAAAACTTTGGTGGAAGGAATAAGGATAAAGAATAAGAATACGCAGGAACCAAGAGACATAACCGTTTCCGGAGTTTTCATCGCGATAGGCATCGACCCTGAGACGGAAAGCTTAAAAGGGCAGGTAAGTATGGATAGTTCAGGGTATATAATAACCGACGCCGCCATGAGGACGAATGTTGCCGGCGTATTCGCCGCAGGGGATATCGTCGCAAAGCCGCTTCGGCAGGTGGTGACCGCCGCAGCGGACGGCGCCATAGCGGTATATACCGCGCTCAGTTACATAAGAGAAAAAAAATTTAAATAAATTCGACTATACCAGTTTGCATATTGGTATAAAAACGGATATAATGAATTATTCATTAACGGAGGGAAAATGGGCAGACTTTTTGGAACAGACGGAGTAAGAGGTATCGCTAATGAAAAGCTTTCGTGCGAACTTGCGTTCAAGCTGGGGCAGGCGGGGGCTCACGCTCTTACGAGCAGGGTGCACAAGGCAAAGATACTGATCGGAAGAGATACAAGGATGTCGGGCGATATGCTTGAATCTGCGATGGTAGCGGGGATATGCTCGGTAGGAGCGGAGGCTATAGTGGCAGGAATTATCCCCACTTCGGGTGTGGCTTTTCTTACGCGCGATTACGGGGCGGACGCGGGCGTAGTGATATCGGCGTCGCATAATTCCGCGGAATACAATGGGATAAAATTTTTCAGTTCGGAAGGCAAAAAACTTCCCGATGAAATAGAGAACCGCATAGAGAGCATAATACTCGACAACAGCGAAGAGCTTAAGATGCGGTCTGGAGTAGAAGTTGGCAGAAAGGTAAGCGCTGTGAGCGCGCTCACGGAGTATAAGGAATTTCTGCTCTCTACTACCGACACGAACCTGCGGGGCCTGAAAATTGTGCTCGACTGCGCGCACGGGGCGGCGTCGGCCGTAGCCCCGAGAGCGTTTAAGGAATTAGGGGCGGAGGTAATACCGTACTACGATACGCCGGACGGCACTAATATAAACGATAACTGCGGTTCCACTCACCCCGAAAAGCTTACGCAGCTTGTGGCGGAACTCGGGGCCGATATGGGGCTCGCGTTCGACGGCGACGCCGACAGGGTAATGGCTGTAGACGAACACGGAATAATCGTCGACGGGGATCAGATAATGGCAATATGCGCCATAGACCTTAAAAGCCGCGGTCTGCTGAAACAGGATACGCTCGTATGCACCGTAATGAGCAACTTAGGGCTCGACATAGCGATGCGGCACAGCGGAATAAAGGTTGTAAAAACGACTGTGGGCGACAGGTATGTGCTCGAGGAAATGATAAGGGGAGGTTATTCGCTCGGCGGAGAGCAGTCGGGCCATATAATATTCCTCGATAAATCGACTACGGGGGACGGCATACTCACGGGGATCCAGCTGGCTTCCGTAATCATGCGCAGCAGCAAGGCGCTCAGCAGGCTTGCCGGCGTCATAAAAATACTGCCGCAGGTGCTCGTTAACGCGCATGTGAAGGATGAATTCAAAGACCACGTCATGGAAGACGAAGAAGTAAAGAAGCGTATAAAAGCGCTGGAACAACAATTCCATGGCAAAGGCAGGGTGCTTATCCGGCCGTCGGGCACCGAGCCGCTCGTGCGGGTAATGATAGAGGGCGAAGATAAAAAAGAGATAGAACAGAAGGCGGTGGAGATGGTGGCGCTCATCGAAAGCCGTCTGGCGTGAACCTCGTAAACAAAGCAAGTAAGTGTCTCCTTTAGAGCCCTGAAAACTTATAGTTTAGGACAGTCAGAAATACATTGGGGTGGGAATCTGATTATTGCATAGCGTTAAGGATAATGCAATAAATAAAGGAGGCATTTTTTAATTTGTGCGGAATAGTCGGTTACGTTGGGAGCAGGGACGCCGTGCCTGTATTATTGGGCGGCCTTTCAAAGCTTGAGTACAGGGGATACGACAGCGCGGGGCTCGCCTTTGTTAAAGGCGGCAGGCTCACGGTGAAGAAGACCAAGGGAAGGCTTTCAAAGCTTACGGAGCTTTTAGAGGGCGTGGAAGCCGCGGATACGATAGGCATAGGGCATACGAGGTGGGCGACGCACGGCGAGCCTTCGTTTGAAAATTCGCACCCGCATACGAACTGCGCGGGCGATATCGCCATAGTTCACAACGGCATAATAGAAAACTACATGAATCTTAAGAAATGGCTCATGGCCGAGGGCGTAAACTTCGTGTCCGAGACGGACACGGAAGTTATTGCGCACCTTATCAACCACTATTACAACGGCGATCTGCTGGACGCCGTATTAAAATCGCTGCCTAAGCTCGAAGGCTCGTACGCGCTGGGGGTAGTGTCCGAAAGGCACCCCGGTATGATAATAGCGGCGAGAAAGGACAGCCCGCTCGTGATAGGCCTTGGCGGCGGGGAGAACATACTCGCATCGGATATCCCCGCGCTGCTCGAATATACGCGCGACGTCTATTTTTTGAAAGACAAAGAGACAGCGGTGATAACGCGCCGTAATATAAGCGTATACGATGAATTCGGGGCGCCGGCGGGGCACGATACTTATCACGTCGACTGGGACGCTTCAAGGGCAGAAAAAGGCGGATACGAGCATTTCATGATAAAGGAGATACACGAGGAGCCGCGGGTCATGGCTGACACGTTTTTTCCGCGCTTTAAAAACGGCGTTATCGATATCTCCGAAGCGGGCATAAACGAAGACATAGCAAGGAATACGAAAAAGATAAACATCGTTGCCTGCGGCACAGCGTATCACGCGGGCATGGTGGGCAAGTATATAATCGAAGAGCTGACAAGGATACCCGTAGAGGCGGAGGTGGCTTCGGAGTTCAGGTACCGCAACCCCATTATCGACCCGGGCCAGCTCGTCATAGTAATAAGCCAGTCGGGCGAGACTGCGGACACATTAGCCGCGATGCGCGAGGCAAAAAAACGCGGCGCGAAGATAGCAGCAATTGTGAACGTGGTGGGCAGCTCTATAGCCCGGGAAGCGGACGCGGTGCTGTATACGCATGCCGGTCCGGAGATAGCCGTGGCCTCCACAAAGGCCTATAACGCGCAGCTCATGGCTATATACATGATAGCGCTCGAGGTAGCAAGGCTTTCGGGGAGGATGGCGGCCGGCGAATACCAAAGGTATGCCAAAGGCCTTTCCGAGGTGCCCGAACTTATGAACAGGGTGCTTGAAACGAAAGAGCAGATGCAAAGGACGGCAAGCAGGCATTTCGCGAAGAACAGCGTGTTCTTCATAGGCCGGGGGCTCGACTATGTGCTGTCGATGGAAGCGTCGCTCAAGCTGAAGGAAATATCGTATATCCATTCGGAGGCGTATGCCGCCGGGGAATTAAAACACGGAACAATAGCGCTCATCGAACAGGGAACGCTAGTGGTCGCGACAGCCACTCAAGGACCGCTGCTTGAAAAGACGGCGAGCAACATAAAGGAAGTAAAGGCGAGGGGGGCGCACGTGCTCGCGGTGTGCTTCGAGGGGTGCAGGCTGTTCGAAGGGCTCGCGGACGAAGTCATATATCTGCCGATTGCTGATAGTATATTCGCGCCGATGCTCGCGGTGATGCCCATGCAGCTGTTCGCGTATTATATGGCGGTGCAGAAGGGCTGCGACGTCGACAAGCCGAGGAACCTGGCGAAGAGCGTAACGGTGGAGTAATCAGTGGTACTTTTACATAGAGAAATTACACGAAGCTTTTCGAGTTCATGGAGCATGGGGTTAATTGGGAAAAGAGTTTTGAAAGATTCTTAAAATAGGTTGAATTTATCCTAGCATAGGCGATATAATATATATGAGGTGAATATCGATGCTGGTAGATACGAAAAATATAATGTCCCTGACCGATGCGAATCAGAACTTCTCCCGGGTCGTAAAAGCGGTTGACGAAAAAGGAGCTGTTGTTATCTCAAAGAACAACGTTCCGAGGTATGTCGTTATTGATATCAGGCAATTAGAGGTGGAGGGTGAATCAAGGGACAGGATCGTAATGGATGCAGCCAGAAGCGTCCTGCACGAGAATCTGGCGGCGTTCCGGGAACTTGCCAAATGATAAGATTAACTGCGGATGACGCCGTTAAGATGTATGAAATACTGGTACGGGAGACTGGCGGAGATGCCGGCCTTAGGGATATCGGCATACTCGAATCTTCTTTATATCAGTCGTTCGCTACTTTTGACGGCGCAGACCTGTACCCTTCTATCGAGGAAAAAGCCGCAAGGAAAGCTTTTGCGGTAATCAGAAACCACCCGTTCGTTGATGGAAATAAAAGAATGGGGCTCTTTGTTATGCTTGTGTTTTTGCAGGCAAACGGGATATGCTTAAAATATCTCCAGGAAGAGCTTGTTCACTTAGGGCTTCAGATTGCGGGCGGCAGCCTCGATGCGTTCGGTATAAAAGAATGGATTATAAAGCATAAAACTGAGTGATGTTTTATTTATGATAATGCAGCGGCCCCTCACCGGATGCAATTCTACTGAAGGAGAAATCACATGGAGTCTTTCGCTATTCCCGGGGCAGGGGGCATAATCGAAAAAAATATTGACGGCGTCGATTATATCCTGGTTCAGGATAGGTGCAAAGACGGCGCTCAGAAGGAAAGCGGCCTGATAGAGATCCCTGCCGGTAAGGTAAGGGAATATGAAAACATATTCGACTGCTTGAGGCGGGAGGTAAAAGAAGAGACCGGGCTCGATATAATTGAGATAGAAGGAGAAGCCGGATCGCAGATATATGAATCGGGCGGGTATAAGGTATTAAACTATATTCCGTTTAATTGTTCTCAGAATACTCGCGGTTACTATCCTATAATGGTTCAGGTGTTTATCTGCAGAGTCAGCGGCGAATTGCTTAAGAGCACTGACGAAACAAAGAATATACGTTGGATGCCGCTTGGCGAACTTGCCTTTTTATTAAAGAGTAACGAAGGCCGGTTTTATCCGATGCACGTCTGCACACTTAAAAAGTACCTTGGAATGAAGAATCTTTATTGACCGGCGCTTAAAAGGCGTCGCATATCATTTAACTGAATAAAAAGTTACCCGTTTCGCGTCAGTATCGGATTTTATATATTTGAAATTACGGGAGAAATAAACCTGTCTATTTATTTAAAATGTTTTCATTACCGGGCTCCGCGCTGCCGGGGGCTGACTCAAGACCGGGAATGTCCTGGGATAATAAGGAGCCGGTACTATTGATCCTTTGGTTAAATTCATTGAGTTTATTACTTACGACGCTAATAAACAAGTAGCCTATCAATATAGCTGAAGCAAGGAAGATGCCAAGAAAAAGGAAATTTGTTTTGCCATTCATGCTGTTAACCTTTCTTACAAAGAATACTAAGCCGCCGCTTCAAGAAAATACCACATTTATGTAAAATATATAAACCGTTTTTAAAAATTGAATCAATATAAAAGACATAACGATAGCAAACAGATTTATTATACGAATATAAGCATGATCCCGCGCGCTGTTTTGGTTCGAGTGATTTATCGGAAAAAAAGCATACTATATCAGAAGGCAAGTGCCTGATATCTTTTTCAATATAAAAGGAAAATGAGGAAATCTGGCGAATTATGAAAGCGGAACAAAATCTTAAGCGCGGCCCCCAAACCGGAAAGCATTTCGGCGCGGGGAATTTTCACATCGGAGAATGGACAAAGATGAAGAATATCACCGCAAATAAAAAGGATTTCCTGGTGTTGAATATTGGGCTTTTAATTGTCGCGCTTGGCGTACATTTCTTTAAAGTCCCGAACAATTTCGCGATAGGCGGAACAACGGGAGTATCGATCATACTATCGACGCTTTTTAAAGATCTTAACGTGGGCGCCTTCATGATGATAGTAAACGTGGCATTGATCGTTGTAGGATTTATTTTCCTCGGGAAGGATTTCGCCGCAGGAACTATATACTCTTCAATAATTCTTTCGCTGTTTATCTGGCTGATGGAAGTAATAATACCGCAAACGGAGCCCCTTACAGATGATAAATTCCTCGAGCTGTGCTTTGCCGTTATACTGCCCGCGGTGGGCGGCGGCATAGTCTTCAATATAGGGGCGTCGACAGGCGGCACGGATATCGTGGCTATGATACTGTCAAAGCATACCAACCTCGAGATAGGCAAGGCGCTTTTTGTAAGCGACTTTGTAATAACGGCTGCCGCGGGTTATATATACGGTATAAAGACCGGACTTTACTGTATACTCGGGCTGCTCGTAAAGGCGTTTTTATTGGACGTTGTGATCGAGAGCATCAACGTGCGAAAGTATGTGACTATAATTTCTAAAGAGAATAAAGCGATAGAAGCTTTTATAATAGGCGTGCTGCACCGCGGGGCGACCATATCCAAAGCATACGGGGGATATACCGGCGAGGAAAAAGAGATGATCACTACGGTGCTCGGGCGCAGGCAGGCTGTGCTGCTGCGCGACTATATACGCTCAATAGATAAAGACGCGTTTATAACGATAGTAAACTCAAGCGAGACTATAGGGAAGGGTTTCAGGGCGGTCTAGAGAAATTATTAGAGAGCTGAAAGGAAGCTGCAATGTGGTAAGTTTTCAACTTGAAATCATAGGAGCCGGTTGGGTACAAGCTTTACTGGACAACGGAACAGATGAAATTATAATAGAAGCGTCTCATCTCTCAGACGCCTTGCTGAATTTAGTCGATGCGGTCACTTTATCCCTCGAAGGTCGGCAGGAAACTATATGTTTATGGGAAGAGGAACCGGGAGAATACCGGGAGAATATAGGTGGGTTTTTAGAAATCAGGGGGAAGCATTAAATATCGAGATATTGAAGCTTGAGAAGACATTCAGCAGCAAAGGAAATAATTGCGGCGAAGTAATTTTTAACGGTACAGATAAACTAATAAGTTTTGCACGAAAAGTGTTAAAAGGGTTTAATTCTTTTACACTTAAAATGACACCTGAAGATTATAAAAGAATTTGGGCTATGAATATCCGGCTGATACGCTGCATCGTTTAAAGAGAGCACTAAATACATTCCGTATTAAAAATATGGTATGATATTTTCAGGGGTGAGCTATATGGAACTGACATCAAAAGAGCGCGTAATGCGCAGGCTTAAGGGAGAGCCGGTAGACAAGATACCTAACCTCAACATCATCATGGCGTTCGCGGCAAAGCAGATCGGCGTGAAGTACAAGGATTACGTAAATGACTATAAGCTGCTTGTCGAAGCGAATATATACTGCTGCGATACGTACGGCATAGACATGGTGAGCGCGATATCCGACCCCATGAGGGAGGCCCACGATTTCGGGGCTAAAGTCATATTCCCGGAAGACGGCGTGCCGTATTGCAGGGATCATCTCATTGAAGATATTTCCGATATAAGCGGCATTGAACCCTGCGACCCGCTAAAAGGCGAGAGGATGTCGGACAGGATAAAAGCAATAGGGCTGTATAAAGAAAAAGTGGGGGACCGTTATCCGATACTCGGGTGGGTGGAAGGCGCTTTCGCTGAAAGCGCTGATTTGCGCGGCCTAAATTCGCTGATGATGGACATGTTCGACGACCCCTGCGCGATAGCCGCATTGCTGGAAGTCTGCACCGAGCAGGCGATGTGGTTTGCCGAAGAGCAGGTAAAGGCGGGAGCCGACTTTATAGGCATAGGCGACGCCGCGGCTTCGCTCATAGGGCCGGATATGTATACGGAATTTGCGCTGCCTTATGAGAAGCGCATAATAGAAGCCGTCCATAGGCAGGGGGCAAAAGCGAAACTGCACATCTGCGGCAACATCGCTTCGATACTCGGTATGATAGCCGAAAGCGGCGCTGATATGATAGACGTCGACTTTCCTGTCGATTTCGCAGCGGCGCACAGGGCGTTCGGAGGCAAGCGCAGCGTCTGCGGTAATTTCAGCCCGATAGAAGTGCTGCTGCAGGGGAACACGGAAACGGTAAAAGGCGCGGTGCAAAAATGCGTGCGCGCGGGAAATGAAAGGACATTCATCGCCGCGGGGTGCGAGGTGCCGGTTTCCACCCCGCCCGAAAACTTAAGGGCGGTGCACGAAACGCTGCTCGGCATTGCAAAGAAATAGCGGGAGATATATGGACCGCACTATCGAAACGAAACGGCTGATATTGAAGACGCTCAGGGCGCAGGGCGCGCCTCTTGTGCTTGATTATTTCCTGCGGAATAGGGAATTCCTCGAAAAATGGGAGCCGAAGCGCGGCGAAGATTTTTATACGGAAGCGTTCCAGAGGGAGGAGCTTTCCCGCGAGCAGGCCGAGATGGATGCGGGGCGTATGCTAAGGCTCTGGATATTCAGGAAAGATGAACAAAGGGTTATTGGTTCGGTCAATTTCGGCAGCATAGTGCGCGGGGCTTTCCTTTCCTGCTTTCTGGGCTACCGCCTCGACAAAGACGAGAAGGATAAAGGGTATATGACCGAAGCGATAAAGGCCGGTATAGGGCTGATGTTCTCTGAATACGGCCTGCACCGCATAGAGGCGAATATAATGCCACGGAACAAGCGCTCATTAAGAGTCGTGGAGAAGCTCGGATTTTATAACGAGGGGTATGCGAAGAAGTATCTCAGAATCAACGGGGTGTGGGAAGACCATATACATATGGCGCTGCTGAACGAACAGCTTTGACGGTTAAAAAGGCAAAGCTGAAGTATTTCTAAAATACGGCGAAATATTTGTTTGACCGCTTGCGAATAACGGTATAGATGATGTAATATAAATACATATAATCTCAAAGGAGGGTTTGTCCATGTCTCCATACAAAGCTTTTTTGAACAACACAAGACAATACTTCAATACCAACGGGTTTTTAAGGTTCCTGCTGTCCGCTTATATTTTTGTATTCGCTTTTGGCGGATTATTATATTTGCTGGGAGCCTTTATCTTTACACTTTTCGAGCCGTTCATATTGATCAGCATTGTATTGATTTTTGCAGGCCTTATACTGACTTTGCTGCGTGAGGATATGATGACGTTAGTAATTACCAGCGGCGTTATCTCTCTTGGCAGCCTTATTGCCTGGATAATAGGTCTTGCAAGTTATAGAGTTTTCTTTGTAACTCCGTTCTTATTTTTCCTTTTGTTTGGGACCTTAGCTGTAATAGTATTTGTAAAAGCCGAGAAGTTCCAGCAGATAAGAGCGGCTTCGGCAGCGAGAGCGCAGATGGCCGGCATAGTCTGCCCGAGGTGCGGAGGGTTTATCCCGATGAACGCCGCGTTCTGCCCTTCCTGCGGAGCCCAGAACCCCAATGTGCCGCAATACGCGGTCCCGGCGCAGCCACAATACGCGCCTCCGGCTCCGCCTCAGTATGCAGCCCCGGCACCGCCTCCGGACCCCCCGGCAGAGTCCGAAGCGACCGCTACAATGAAATGCGTGAGCTGCGGCGAGTTCATACCGGCGGGAGCGGCATTCTGCTCGAAGTGCGGCGCAAAACAATAACGGTTTGATACATAAACCAAAAACAAGGCCGGCATGAGGCCGGCCTTGTTATGCGTGTGATATAAATAACCAGGGCTGCTTGGCAGCCCTGGTTTCGTTTACTCAAAAAGCCGATGCGGCCTTTAATATCAGGGACAACGCATTCAGCACCGAAAGATACCGTATGGGATCGCGTTCATCCTTGTGGCCCCTTGAGAGCAGTAGCTTCTTCGTTTCCCGGTACATATCGCTGTCTACCGAAACATACACAAGCCCCACGGGTTTATCTTCCGTGCCGCCGTCAGGCCCGGCTATTCCCGTAACGCCCACTCCTATGTCCGCGCCGGAGAGCGCCCTTACGCCTTTTGCCATCTCTTTTGCCGTTTCGGGGGAGACGGCGCCGAACGAACGAAGGGTGTCTTCGTCCACCCCGAGCAATTTTGTTTTCATTACGTTCGAGTACGCGCAGATCCCGCATTCAAACACTGCCGACGAGCCGGGGATGTCGGTTATTGCGCGGGAAACTCCGCCGCCCGTACAGCTTTCCGCCGTTGCCGCCTTAAGGCCTTTTTGGCGGAGCGCCTGAACTACGGCGTTCTGAAGGCTCCCTATGTCGATGCCGTATATCACATCGCCCAGCCTGCCCTGTATCTCGGCTATAACGGGAGATATCATTCCTTCGGCTTCTTCGGCGCTGCCCGCCTTGGCGCTCACCCTTACCTGCACTTCTCCTGTTTTCGCGTAAGGCGCGACAGTAGGGTTCGTGCCGGAAGTCATGATGTCCCTCAGCGTTTCCTCGACCTGCGATTCTCCCATGCCGAATATGTGCACGGTCTTCGACACTATCGTGTCCTTCGAATCGCGCCGCAGGTAGGGAACGACTTTGCCTGTAAACATCGGCTCCATTTCGCGCGGAGGCCCGGGAAGCATGATGACGGTCTTGCCGCCTTTTTCAAGCGCTATGCCGGGGGCAAACCCGGTATCGTTGAAGAACACGGCAGAGCCTTCGGGTACCATTGCCTGAAGCATGTTCGAGGCGACTGACCGATCCATCTTCTTCTCCAGCGCCCGTATCTTTTCCATCGACGGTTCGTGAAGGACCATGGAAATCCCGAAGTATTCGGCAACGGCTTCCTTTGTAACGTCGTCGCATGTGGGGCCGAGGCCGCCTGTCGTTATCACCATATCAGCGCGCGACAGCGCAAGCTCAAGGCTGCCTTTAAGCCTTTCGGGGTTGTCGCCTACAACAGACTGATGGTATATATTTATGCCTAAATCGGCAAGCCGGCGGGCGAGGAACGCCGCGTTGGTGTTTACTATATCGCCCATAAGCAATTCGGTGCCTACGCATAATATTTCCGCGTTCATTTTAAACCTCTCAATTATCAGGGTATGAAACGTATTATAACACTTTACGGGAAAAATATCATAAACGCCGCCGGCGAATAAATAACATTGAAATAATAAACCATGTTGTATAAAATATACATATGGATAAGGATGATAAAAGAATAGCGCTTGTTACGGGCGCGAGTTCAGGCATAGGCAAAGCTACGGCGGAGCTTATGGCCAAAAACGGCTATACAGTATACGGAACGTCGCGATACGCAGACTATGAGACCGTGGAGATCGGGAGCGGTTCGTATACCATGATACCCCTTTCCCTCGAAGACGGGGAATCGGTCAAAAAAGCGGTCGACCACGTTATGGCGCAAGAGGGGCGTATAGACGTCGTAGTAAACGCGGCGGGGCGCGGTACGGCGGGCGCCATAGAAGAGACCACTGCGGAAGAGGCCGCGGAGCAATTCGACGTCTGCCTTTTCGGTGTAGTGCGGGTTTTAAACTGCGTGCTCCCGATAATGCGCGCGCAGGGAAGCGGCGTGATAATAAACATAGGCTCGCTGTCGTCTGTTTTTCCGGTGCCTTTCCAGGCGATGTACAGCGCGTGCAAAGCCGCGCTGTTTTCCATGACGACTCTTCTGCGCCTCGAGATGAAACCGCTGGGCGTCAGGGCGTGCACTGTGGAGCCGGGAAATACCGTATCGGGATTCATAGAAAGCCGCAGGTACGCCAGGAAGACATGCGATACCGCGTACAGGCAGCCGCTCGAAAGAGCCCTGTGTGTAATAAACTCAGAAAAGGCTGCGTACAGCCCCGGGACTGTCGCGAAGGCTGTGCTGAAAGCGGCGAAGATGAAGAACCCGCCGGTGAGGATATCGCCGGGGTTTGGGTATAAGCTGCTTTACGCTCTCTCGAGGCTGACGACGTGGAAGCTAAAAGAGAGGGCGCTGCGCGCGGTGTATCTGAAAAAAGACCCGCGGCCGGACGCGATGTGGACATTCGAAAAGCAGTTCGGGCAGCCGCAGGATCGATCGGCGGCATTAAAGGAGAAGTAGATGGATGCTTTGAAAACGATACTGGAAAGGCGCAGCGTGAGGGAGTTCACCGGCAGGCAGGTGCCTGACGAGGCGATAGAGAACATGCTTAAGGCCGGGCTTTACGCTCCTTCGGCGAGAAACTCGCAGCCGTGGGAGTTCCTCGTTATACGCGACGGGGAGAAGAAGAAAGCCGCCGCAAAGCTGGGGCAGTATTGGGGGCCTCTTGAAAGAGCGCCGATGGGGATACTCGTGATGGCAAACCTTGAGGGTTATAAGGCGTCGGCGAAAGAATTCTTCATGCAGGACTGCTCTGCTGCCGCGGAAAACATACTGCTCGCCGCCGAGGCGCAGGGATTGGGCGGCGTCTGGCTCGGGCTGTACCCGAAGCAGGACAGGATAGAGCAGCTGCGGAATTTATTCGGCATACCGGAAAGCGTGATACCGTTCGTGCTTCTCCCTATAGGCTGGCCCGCTGCGAAGCCGGAGCCGCATACCGGGCTTGACTCGGCAAAGGTGCATTACGATAAATACTAAAAGGATACGACATAATGGCATACGTATACATAACCACATTCATTGATTTTTCGATAGATGACGAAGATTTGGAGAAAATCAGGGAAGCCTTCCCGGAGCATGAGATAATACACGGGAGCGCTAAAGAGATAGACGCTAAACTAAAAGACGGGATTGAGATAATCTTCGGGTACGTAAACCCCAGGATACTCAGCGGTATGAAGAGCCTTAAGTGGCTGCACCTGCCCTGGGCGGGGGTCGAGCCGTACCTCAAAATGGAGGAGATAAAAAGCGGCCGATTAAAGCTTACTAACGCGAGAGGCGTTTACGGGCCGCCTATATCGGAGTACGTAATAGGCATGTTCCTGTCGCTTAAGCACAACCTGTATCTGCACCGGGATGAGCAGGGCGAAGAGATATGGAAACCGAGGACGCCTGCGCGCGAGTTCGCGGGCTCCACAGTCGGGATACTGGGTTTCGGCGATGTCGGGCAAACGCTTGCGAAGAAGTGCAAAGCGCTCGGTACAAAGGTGATAGCGGTAAAAAACACGCCCGCGGTAAAGCCGGATTATCTGGATGAGCTATATACAGCCGATAAAATAGACGAAGCATTGCCGAAATGCGATTTTCTCGCGCTGTGCATGCCGGGAACAGAAGGTACGGCAGGGCTGCTCTCTCGGGAGCGCATTGCGCTGCTCAAACAAGGAGTCTATATAGTAAACGTGGGGCGCGGGAGCGCGATAGATTTGGGTGCGCTCGCTGACGCGCTGAAAAGTGGGCATGTGGCCGCGGCGGGCCTCGACGTTTTCGAGACCGAGCCGCTGCCCAATGGCCACGAGCTTTGGCATATTCCTAACTGCGTTATAACGCCGCATACGTGCGGCAGGTCGCCGCAAAACAAGGAACGCCAATTAAAGATATTCCTCGATAATTTAAGAAAGTATACCGATACGGGAGAGCTTGACAACCTGATAAGTATAGAAAAGGGGTATTAGAAAGTATTTATATCCCGATAAGCTTAAGCAATATGCCGATGGCCGCCGCTATGCCTATCACGAGTATGGACGACACTTTGAACTTCATTATCGCTATAGCGGATGCGGCGGCGATAACTACAGCGGGGATGTCGATGCCTCCGAGCAGTTTCGCCAGGTCAAGTCTCGCCCACACGATTTGCGCCTCATTCTGCAAAACCGGAAATATTACAGGCAGGGCCATCAGTACTGCCGCCGCGGCTATGAGCCCGGTCACGGCGGGGCGAAGGCCCCACATCGCGCGGCGGACGATTATATTGTCTTCGAACTTAAAGAAGTATTTTGCAAGTATAAGTGAAATAATGAACGAAGGCAGTATTACCGCGGCAGTAGTTATTACGCCCCCGTAAAAGCCCATTGTCTTAACGCCCGCAAACGTCGCCGCGTTTATCGCGAAAGGCCCCGGCGTCATCTGCGATATCGCGACGATATCGGTCACTTCCGTATGAGTCATAAAACCGAATGCTACGAGCTCGCTGTTTATTAGCGGTATCATCGCGTAACCGCCGCCTATCGAAAAAAGCCCTATTTTGAAGAATATCCAGAACATATTCAATATATCCATGATATTCGCGCCGCCGGCAGCGGCGGCTGAAACATTTTCTTTGAATAATGTAAAGTATGCCTTAAGCGCCATCATACCGTGCCGCCCTTCCCGCCAGGCTTAGAGGCGTCTTTTACGCGCAGTATGCCGGCAGCTATGCCGTAGATTATAGCGCCGAGTATGATGTAAATGCTGTTGATATCCGTAAACAGCGACAGCAAAAGAGCGGCGGCGAATACTATTATAGCTAAAATGTCTTTTCGGAATGGCTTTGTGAAATTCCAGAAAGCCGAAACGAGCAGCGCGACCACCGCGGCGCGAACGCCCCGCAGGGCGGCTTCCACGTAATCATTGCCGCGGAACTCCTGATATATGAACGTGACTATGGTCAGGGTGATAAGAGAGGGCAGCATAGAGCCGAGAACGGTAACAAAAGCTCCTTTTACTTTTCTAAGCCTGTAGCCTACGAGCACGCTGCAGTTAATAGCTATGGCGCCCGGAACCGACTGGGAGAGCGCTATCATATTCATCAGGTCTTCCTGCTCCAGCCAGCCGCGTTTCTGCACGAACTCGCCCATAAACAGAGGCACCATCACGTATCCGCCTCCGAACGTAACGGCGCCCAGCTTAAAAGTGATCCAAAACAGGGACCACAGGCTTATTTCCTGCGTCATTTCTCTCCCGACGCCTTTTTTGTATGATTGAGAAGCCCGCCGTCGCGCAGTATACCGCGCAGGCGTTCGGAGACGTCGAGCCTTACCTCGAATTCCGTTCCTCTCGTTTTATTCCCGATTGTAAATTTTATTTCGCCCATAACTTTTTGTATTGCGCTTTTAATGATCAGCTCGTCGCCGTTGTCTACGTTATCATAGTCGTTTTCGTCAGCGAAAACGAGCGGCAGTATACCTGAGTTTATGAGGTTGGCCATGTGTATCCGCGCGAACGACTTTGCTATTACCGCCCTTATGCCGAGGTAGAGCGGCACTAAAGCCGCGTGTTCGCGTGAAGAGCCCTGCCCGTAATTCTGGCCTGCCACGAGGAAACCGCCTCCCTTTGCCTTCGCCCGCGCGGGGAATGCCGCGTCTACCGGCTTTAAGCAAAAGTCGGAAAGGTGCGGGATATTGGAGCGGTAAGGAAGAAGGCTCGCTCCCGAGGGCATTATATGGTCGGTCGTTATGTTGTCTTCCATCTTCAGCAGTACTTCGCCCGAAACTGTGTCACCTAAAGCTTTCCCGAGAGGGAACGGCTTTATGTTCGGCCCGCGCACGACTTCCGTTTCGCCGTTTTTGTCGGGGGCGGCTATCATATTATCGTTGATAAGGAACGCTTCGGGTATATCTATATCAAGCGAATCCGGTTTGAGGCCTATATCCCGCGCGTCTGTGATATATCCGGTAAGCGCCGTTGCCGCGGCCGTCTCGGGGCTTGTGAGGTAGACGTTAGCGCTTTGCGTCCCGGAGCGCCCGCAGAAATTCCTGTTGAACGTGCGCACCGATACGGCGTCTGTTTTTGGGGCCTGCCCCATGCCTATGCAGGGGCCGCACGCGCATTCCAGCACCCTCGCCCCTGCCATTATAAGGCTCGCGAGCGCGCCGCTTTGCGCGAGCATAGTCATCACCTGCCGCGAGCCGGGCGATATCACGAGGCTCATGCCGTCGGCTATAGTTTTGCCCTTGAGTATCGCGGCCACGCGCATCATATCGAGATAAGAAGAATTAGTGCAGCTGCCGATACACACCTGGTCAACCTTTATATTCTTGAGGTCGCGCACCTTTTTTACGCTGTCGGGGCTGTGCGGCGCCGCCGCCATAGGCTCGAGTTCAGAAAGGTCTATCGTAATAACTTCGCTGTACACGGCATCGGGGTCGGCTTTGAGTTCCGCGTGATCCTGGGCCCGCCCCTGCGCTTTTAAGAACGCCCTCGTTACCTCGTCGCTCGGGAAAACGGAAGTGGTGGCGCCGGTCTCCGCGCCCATATTAGCTATCGTCGCCCTCTCGGGCACGGAAAGCGTTTTAACGCCTTCCCCGAAATACTCGATTATTTTCCCGACGCCGCCTTTTACGCTTATTCGGCGCAGCACATCCAGTATAACGTCTTTCGCGGAGACGCCGAAAGAAAGCTTTCCTTTAAGCTCTACGCCGAGTATCTTCGGCATAGGCAGAAAATAAGCTCCGCCCGCCATCGCCACGGCAACGTCGAGACCTCCCGCGCCTATGGCTATCATGCCTATGCCTCCGCCCGTTGGGGTGTGGCTGTCGGAGCCTAAGAGCGTTGCTCCCGGCACCCCGAACCTTTCAAGGTTTACCTGATGGCATATGCCGTTTCCCGGTCTGCTGAAATAAACCCCGTGTTTCTTTGCTGCTGTCTCTATATACTTATGGTCGTCAGCGTTCTCAAACCCTGCCTGAAGCATATTGTGGTCTATATACGCCAGAGACTTTTTTGTTTTAACCCGGGGCACGCCCATGGCTTCGAACTGAAGATACGCCATGGTGCCCGTCGAGTCCTGCGTAAGCGTGTAATCTATGTTTAAAGATATTTCTTCTCCAGCCGCGCTGCCGCCTGACCTCAAATGTTTTTCTATTATTTTTTCCGCAAGTGTTCCGCTCAAAATACCCTCCAAAATATATCAAGGAAACGCGTTTCCTTATTTTTATCAATTCTACATTCCATAATAAAAAAAATCAACCCGGCACTAAAACCGACAGGCGTTTTAATCATCTGCGCCTGTTTAAGGTTTTAGTACCTAGGCACTAAACAACATTTTACGGCTGGTTGTTGTTTAGTGTTGGATCTTTTCTTTCTCAAATATTCGGGAATGATTCAATAGCTTTACTGCTCCATTTGATGTCCTAAAAACGCGGTTGCCTCTTCCGCGGCTTTTTCTGCATTCAGCAAAAAAATCAATCCAACACTAAACAACATTTTTACAGCCGGTTGTTGTTTAGTGCTGGATCGTTTTATTTCCCATTAATTATATGGGAGCCAAAAGCCGCTTACTGCTCCATTTGACGTCCTAAAAATGCCGCCGCCGCTTCCGCCGCTTTCTGCTCGGCTTCCCCGATAGCGTAACCGTTGCGCGATACGACGGCTATTGCGCCTATCGGCTGCCCGTCCATGGATATGGGAGCGATAACCTGCGCCGTAGTCAGCGACTGGTCTTCCCCGCTGACGAGCGGTATAGTACCGGTGCCCTCTTTTTTCATTACTGTCCTTGCGTTCATGCTGTCTTCAAGCGCACTGCTTACCGGGCGTTCGAAATAGTCTCTCTTGTATTCGCCGCCGGCTGCAAGTACGGTATCCCTGTCGCAGATTATTGTCGTCAGCCCTAAGGTGGATGAAAGCGCTTCCGCAAAGTCCAGCGCGAACGCCGCAAGCTCGCCTATAGGAGAATATTTCTTTAAGATTATGCCGCCTTCTCTGTCCGTATATATCTCCAGTGGGTCTCCTTCTCTTATCCTTAAGGTACGCCGTATTTCCTTTGGTATAACTATTCTGCCAAGCTCGTCTATTCGTCTCACTATACCTGTTGCCTTCATACTTGTCCTCCTTAAAAAGTTTTCGTTGTTATTGTTTGTTAGAGCGGTCAAATTATGCGCGGGGCAAAAAAATGCGCGCAGGCCGGGTAAGTTTGAATATAACCCTCTCTTATCCATTGATCCGTTGATACCTAGTAAGCGATTAAGCGGCCAAATTTACTCAGCCACCCTTTAAATAGCATAAATAAGTATAATATGCTTATAATACAATTTCTACTGGTAATGTATGCCGATATATGTAAGCCGGAAACATTTCAAATTATTAATGATTAGCCTTACAAAATGATAAATAAGAACAGTATCTGCTTTACGCATTAAGGAGCATAACGAAACGGCCCGTAGAGCCATAGCATATTCTATTAAACTTATTTAGCAAATTATTTAAAAATGCAGGAAAGATAAGGAATTAAATCGAATTATAAGATATATACAAATCCTTTATCAGGTTAGTAATGTGACAAATTGACAAAGAGTACAATCAAATCTGTCAGGCTATGTATTACCGGAGTTAATCTTAAAGTACTGCGTTTGCGTATATCAAGAAACCTACTCATTCCGCCTGCTGGTTAGCGATTAGCACGAAGCTATCCATGACTGTTTCGTAGTGTTCAAGCAAAGTACCGTAGTGCCGCCACTGGTAGTCCGTCTGATCGAGGAGAGTATTTGCTACCTTACTGCCATTGGCACTTCCGCAACAGAACGATTAATGATTTAATAAACACGAAAAGACAAACCGGGCTCCGTCGCTTCTTTATAACTGTCCGACATACCTTCTCAATTCATTAAATTATCCTCACCCTTTTATACCATACCAGTGATCAGTTATCGGGTTCCATAAACTCGGTATTTTTAATTATATCGATTCGTTCCAGTGCTTCTTGTACATCGCATGGTGTATAGAGTGCTTCATACATCAGGAACGGGATCGAAGCCTCATCTCCATCAATTGACCACAAACCGTCTTTCTGATAGATCAGTTTGAACGAACTGTCTACGCCATAGTTGTGGTAACTGCACGTATAGGAAAGCCCGTCTTCCCCAGGCACCGCTATGCCCTCAAAAATGTCCATATATTCGAGCTCGTTAGTAGACATGAGCATGGTCGTATCCGGCCAAATTATTATGACCGGAATGCACTCACGCTGGAAAGAGCTTTCGTTGATCCAACCATAAGTACTATCATACGCCCACTCGAACGCCAGTGCCTCCAATTCGGGTGTTGGCGTAAACACCACTTCGGGCGTACTATTCTCAAGTGCGTTAAGCGCTGGTGCTTCTGTAAATATATTAGCCCAAGGCTCAGCAGATCCCTCCGTTGCGCATCCTGCTAACATCAAGATCATTACAGAAAACGCAACCAACAAACCAACATTGATTATTCGCTTTAGCATATACTCCTATTCCTCCGTTTAATAAAATTCAGGTGTATCAGTTCAATACTGACGTTTTTGAAGACTAGTCTTTCCAACACCTGCTATGCCATAATATATAATAATACTATGGCTTATCTGAATTGTTTACATCATGTTGAAGCTCAAAAACTTAATTTCTAAACACTTCACATGGAAATGCCTTGCCTGTAAAATGTTTATCAATAACTGTCTTTTACTAATTTGAAAATTCGGCTTCAGTATCATTATGTATCCCTCACAATACATTTCATGCCATTATCCGGAAAGCCGCGGAGACGACATGCAGTGGTAAAGATTAAACTTAATATACAAAGGATTTTGGCAAAGTTCATTCTAATAAGTTATTGGAATTCATAGCTATAAGTATAACGTGAATCATTTATGTTGTCTATTATTATCTGTATATCCTACTAGTTAAGAAAAATTAAAACTAAAAAATGAAAAACTAAAACTAAAAAATACAAAGAATCTTGCGTAACAAGACTTTATATTATTATTGATGTTTTTAAAGCGAAACATTTTGAGGTTATGCTATGGTTTGATATGTTCTCAGATTCATATTAAGAACACTCGAGTCCAGCACCGGTACGAAAAAGATAAAAAAGGTTTCGCCTATTTACTTATAGTTCTTTTCCCACGCTATGTGAAGTTTAACATAACGTAAAAAAACATCAGTCAAAAGCTTCTTATCGTAGACATCGATTCGCAAACCGATCTTACTATATGTATGGGGGATACAACCAACCAGAAAAGTTGCTCTGTATAATGACCAATATTCTTGCCGACAGATAATGTGCTTGTACGGGAATCAGGACATTCGTTGCTGCAGCCAGTGCGTTGATTGTCAGTAGCCCAAGCGAAGGGCCGCAATCTAGATAATGTAGTCATATTCCTCTTTGAGAGGTGACAGCAGCTGCTTCAAAAGACTCTCGCGGGACATGGCGTTTGCCAGTGACGGTTCGATGTCCGATAGTTGAATTAATGAAGAGATTAGGTCCCACCCTTCGTCGTGAAGGATGTATTCCTCTTTTTGAAATGCAAAAGACTCATCGATTAAGCTTTTGACCTTTTCAAATCGAGCGAATAGCAGGATGAAAAATCGAATGGCATTGCATCCATGCAAATATCCAAGCTGCAACCGTTCAGCAAGCAACCGTTCAAAAGGTATACACCTGAGAATTTGCGAGAGCTTGCCGACAGTATAAAAAATGCGGTGCGCAGTTGCCGTCGTCCTCAACTTCTTCATGAATTGATGCGATACTTCTGCGGCATGTAATAATATTGTCGTTTAGCGTAAATACGATAAAGCTGTCTTGGTATTGTTGCAGCAATCGGGTTACGCCGGAGCTTCTATGATAAGAAAGAAGTCTGTGCGGACCATATTGCTTCTTTAGTGCTAATTTGCAGCGGCGGACTTATAGCACAAGAGGGAGAATGGATTAATTATTTGGGTCTTTTTCTGCGCGTAAAAAAAGAGGTTATGAGCGAAACCGACAAAAAGACCACTGCCGCTGCCATGAAAGGCCGTCCGCTGTTTATCGGACAGGCGCCGGCAGGGGTATTGATGCCCGAAGAGACCAGAATATATATCGAGACGGCGCTTAAAGCTATGCCTGTCCAAAACGTTATCTCGGATATGAGTTTGATCTTTTTTGATTTCATATATCTCTCCAAAGGAATTTTAATTCGTAGAATTATAGCACCGAAAAAAGGGCAAATAAAAGTAACAAAGTCACTGAAAAAAACGGTTTTCGCCGTTTTTCTCCATGCCTGTAATACTTAAAAGGCTTTTAATTAAGGAACGCTATCTCGTAATTGAGGTAGACCGCATAGCAAAGCCAGGATAGCAGGGGAATGAGCAGATATCCGGCCTTTTTTTTAGTAAGGTACGAATCCGAAAACAGCAGGGCTACCGTTACTGCTATCGCTATAAGGAGAAAGAACGCCCCCCCGATATTTTGGCGGCAGAAAAAAATATATATCCAAAAGACGTTCAATACTCCGGTCAGCGCGTAGAAAATAAGAGTTCTTTTGCTCGCCTTTTCGTCGAGGTTTATTAAAGACATCGAGACGGCTATACATGCGTTTACCGCGGTCCACGCTATCGGGAAAACTATGTCGGGAGGCTGCCAGGCGGGCTTAACAAGGCCTTTGAACCACTCCGACGAAGTGTCTATAAACGGCAGGCCGAGGTTCGTTACCGATATCATAAACAACGCGCAGTATACTACTTTAAGTATCTTTTCATTTCGCTGCATAACTCCGCCTCCCGGTACAGTATATTCTTATAAAAAGGGATATATGAGGTGAGAGTATGCCCGGAAAGCGCTTGGCAGTGATACTTGCGGCCGCGGCGGATATTATTTTGGCCGTATGCCTGATTTCAGCCGGGCCGGGCGGTGAAGCTGAAGAGCCTTTTTCAGAGCGCATTGCTGTTACCGTTATTACGGAGAACAGCGGAACGGACAAACTGACCCTTGACATACAGGTCCCCGTGATATCCGGGCTTGAAGACAAACAATTTGAAGAAGTCCTGAACAAAAAGATAAAGGACCAGATAGATACGGCGCGGGCTGCGGCGGAAGAAGCCGCCGATAGATTATGGCGTCAGGCGGAGGAAGAAGATTTCGAGCCGTGGCCGTATATTTTTTTCGCTGAATTCGAGGTGAAGTCGGCTGAGGTCATATTATCGCTTAAGGTAACGGCGCTTCTTTACGACGGCGGGCCGGGCATGCCGCAGACGGAATACTACAATGTCGATATAAAAAAGAATAAACTTATAACTTTAAGCGACTTGTTCAAAAACGAGGATTATAAGGAGATCATAGACTCGGCCATACTTTGCGAAATGGCAAAAGACATAGAGCGGTATGTGCCTCCCGGCGAATTCCCCGGCGTTTCAAAGCATACGAAGTTTTTTATCTGCGAAGGAAAGCTTCATATAACATTCGCAAAATACGAGGTGGCTTCCGGTATGACCGGCGAGCCGGAATTTTTAATACCGCCGGCGGATATTCGAAGACTTCTTAAAGGTGAATATAGAAACATATTAAAATAGCCCAGGCCGTTACCGCCCGGGCTGTTAATGTTATGAACTCCCCGGCATTGCCGGGGGATCAAAAAAGTTTAAGCTATGGAAAGAAAACTCCTTTTGATATACTTAAAAGCTGTCCGGCAGCCGCAAGAGTAAAGATCAATGATCAGATTACAATTGTTTTTTGCGGAAAACAAGTATTGCGCCCGCGATGCATATTACCGAAGCTCCGAGAGTGATCCAGAAGGCGGGCATGACGCCTTCCGGCGAAATGGAACCGTCGATCAGCCCCAGGTTGACTCCAGCCATTGTTACCGGGTTCCAGTTTGAGCCTCCCGGAAAAGCGCTTAGCAGCAAAAGCAAACCCAGTATTACCGCAGTAACGAGCAGGCCGCTGTATCCTCCTTTGAACAGCGTGCCTGTGAGTACGCTTATCGCTATAAGGAACGCGCCGAAGAGCCAAAGGCAAAGCAATGAGAGCATCAGGTTTGCCGCAGTATGGCTGCCGAAAAGGTACAGCGTATAGACGTAGTTTACAGCGGCGGAAAGCGCGAGGCTCAATGTCCACAGCGCAAGGCTGGCGGTGTATTTGGACAGGATTACTGAAGCGCGGGGGAGGCCCTTTGCCAGCACATTCGTGAGCGTGCCCTTCGACAGGTCGTGCGACATGCTGCCTGAAAATACAAGCAGCAGCACGATGACTCCCATTTGCGTAACGTTCTTGAAAAACTGCGCATACGCGTCTATAAACGTAGGTTCAGGTATCGTGATCGTCATGCCCTCTATCTCCATCGACTTGAACAGATCCGGCATTAGTTTTGCGAGCAATGGGCTCATGGTGCCGAAAATGGTAAACACCGCAAGCATTATGAGCAGTTTATATGTGCGCCGCTGCTCCAAAAGCTCCTTGCGGACGAACGCGGCATACCCTTTCATTTGATCACCTCCATAAACACGTTTTCCAGCGTGGGTTCAAGCACCTCGTACCGAACGACAGGCACGCGCTGCGCGGCGATCGCGCAAAGCACCTCGCCGTTATCCGTGCTGCGCAGATTAACGGTAACAATATTTTCGTTTGCTTCGGCGTTTAATACCGAAGGCAGCGACGCGAGCGGCCGTATCAGTTTTGCGGCGTCCGCAGGAGAAGACAACTCTACAAGCACAGCGTCCTTGCTGTACGTGCTGCGGATATCGGCCAGGCGGCCTTCGAGAGCGAGCCGGCCTTTGTCCAATATGCCTACCGTGTCGCAAACGCGTTCCACATCCGACAGTATATGGGTAGAAAATACGATAGTAGTGCGGTTATTTATCTTGCGCATGATATCGAGTATCTCACGGCGGCCCACAGGATCGAGCGCGGAAGTAGGTTCGTCGCAGATGAGCAGGCGCGGTTTGCCTATGAGCGCCTGCGCGATACCGAGGCGCTGTTTCATACCGCGCGAGAACCCGGATATCCTGCGGTTAACGCCGTCAAGCCCCACAAGGCCCAGGAGCTCTTCAGTCTGCTGCGATATCTCCTTTGAACTCTGGCCTATGACCTGCCCGCAGAGCCGCAGATATTCCTTAGGGCGCATATAGCCGTAGAACTCCGGAACGTCGGGCAGAAAGCCGATAAAACGGTTCGTGCGGGAAGAGCCGAAATTAACCGACTCCCCGCAAACGTTTATCTCGCCGCCCGATACCGGCAGAAAGCCGAGTATCATTTTCATCGTTGTCGTTTTGCCGGCGCCGTTTTTGCCTATGAAGCCAAAAACCGAGCCCTCGGGAACTGAGAAGCTTAAGCCGCGCAGCACCTCGAGGCTGCCGAAATGTTTGGATACGTTTTTAAGCTCCAATACGTTCATCAGTCATCGCTCCGTCCCAGCGTAAAGTAGAGTATTGGCCCGATTATGCCGACAAGCACTACGACGATTATCCAGAGTACGCGGCTGCCGTGTTTATAATTGTCGTGCCTCAGCACATGGATGAGCGCGGTGATCATCAGCGCGAACTGGGCCACCGCGACCGGTATCAAAAAGGGCAGATACTGCATCAGTTGTTCAAGTTCCATAATTATTACTCCTTATATTTCATTCAGCTTTTCTGAAAGCTGTAAAAACCGTGGTTCGTTTTTCAGCGGCTCAAAGCCGGGGTTTTTGAGCACAGCGTCTTTTGCGCTCTGTTTTATGACTTCGTCGCTGCGGGGCGGCGACGTTCCGAGATCGAGCGAATCGAAATAGCTTTCGAGCATGTCGAAAAACGAGCTGCCGTGCAGCTTCAGCGGGAACAGCCCGGGCGCTTTCAGAGTGTGCACATACTTCTCCAGCATATTAAGCGCGTCCTCTTTATTGCCCTGCATTACGAACACCTGAGCCGCTGCTAGATAAACGGAGAGGTAGATAGCCGGATGCATGGACTCAAGCTCGAAAACGCTGCCCATATCTATTATTTTTTCAAGACCTTCTTTTGCTTTAACGGGATCGTCCATATACGCGCCCATAAAATCAGGGATGGCGCCCAGTACGCCCATGAGCTGCGTATAGATATACCCCTGAAGTATGGATCTGGCCTTCTTAAGGTCGCCCTTCATCTGATAGGCTTTTACGAGCAGAGGCCTTCGGTCCATTATCGGCTCTTCCAAGTCTTCAAGCAGGTCGATGGCGTTTACCGGCTGATTGAGTATGAGGTAACAGTAGCTTTGCAGGCCGACTGCCTGTCTTGCAAGGCTTAAATCGCTGCTCTCGCCCGCTACGCGCTCAAACAGCCTTATAGCCTCACGTATGACGTCGTGCATTTTCTCCCCTGCCAGCGGCGCATGGTTTACATACAGCAGCGCGATATGAAACTGCACGCTCCAGCAGGAATAGTATTTCTTCGCGTATTCCCGGCATTTCACGTATACCGCCTCAAACGGCTCGGACGCGAACGCTTTGCACATCGCGGTATACATATTCCGAACATCCTCTTTGGACATCTGGGGCTCGTAGCCCAGGAGTTCATCCACAGTCATGTTGAAATACGCGGCAAGTTCGGGCAGCAGCGTGATATCCGGGTAGCTCTGGTCCGACTCCCATTTGGAGACCGCGGGTTTGGAGACGCCGAGGAACGAAGCCAGCTCTTCCTGCGTAACTCCTTTTTCCCTGCGTTTTGCCGCTATCTTTGCTCCTATACGGATTTTGCCCATGTTCTGTTACCTCCGATGGGTACATTATATAACCGCTTATATGCAGCCGCAATGGAGCCGTCGTTAATTTTGGTAAAAAAAATTAACTAATGGTTAACACCTACGGTGTTAAACTAAATGATTAACACGGTTAGTGTTAAGCTGATGGTTAACACCGTAGGTGTTAAACTAAATGGTTAACACTGAAAGTGTTAAACTAATGGTAAACATGAAAAAAGGCAAACTATATAATGAAATAGATAATTAGATAATAAGATAAGATAAAGTAATGAAATGATCTAAGCATTCGCATCATCATGAATAAAAGATATGTTTTCTGCGGATATGATAAACTCGACAAGTTTTTTCTTGCCGCTGAAAAGAATATGTATCTCGTATGAAAAAGGATCA
>CAZDZY010000033.1:6712-29984 GCA_964510055.1 uncultured Christensenellaceae bacterium | reverse complement strand
AAGATATAGCTTTGGCCGGCCATGAGATAGCCAGCCATTCCATGAACCATACGAGATACCCCGGCATGGCGGCAAGCGAGATAGCGGCCGACGCGAACGACGCTTCAGATCTTATTTTCCAGCTTACAGGGTTTGATACCAAGGTCATAAGGATACCGTACGGAGATTTTGACACAGAGAGCATCGCTGCGCTTGAGAACGAAGGATATATCCCCGTCAAATGGAGCATCGACTCGAAAGACTGGAGTTTAAACGACGCTAAAAAGATAGAAGACAGAGTGCTCTCGCAGGTAAAGAGCGGAGACATAATAATGTTCCAGAACAACATGGCTGCAACGCCCGAAGCGCTCGGCGCTATTATACTCGGGCTGCGCGAAGACGGATATAAGATCGTTCCCCTGTCCGAAATGCTGCTGGGCGAAGGCACGTTCGTTGACGCGCAGGGCACGCAAAGAATATTCCAGGATTAGCACTTATCCAAAACCTCCGGGTTAAACCAGGGGGCGGTTTTTTGAGGAAAAGATATGAATGAATCTACAAACAGCGTCAGCATAGCGGGAAAACTTGAAAACCTTTCTCTTTCGCACAAAATATTCGGGGAAGCGTTCTATACGTTTTATTTGGAGTGCGGGAGGTTAAGCGAAAAAGCGGATGTACTGCCCGTTACGATATCCGAGAGGCTGCTTATGAGGCATCCGCTCTCCGAAGGGTCGGAGGTCTGCGTTAAAGGACAGCTGCGCTCTTACAATAAACTTGTTGATGGCAAGGTTAGGCTGTACCTGACCGTATTTGCCCGCGAGATAGAAGAGAGGACGCACCAGGTAAACGAGATAGAGCTTACGGGTTTTGTCTGTAAGCCCCCGGTATACCGCATCACCCCTTTCGGCAGGGAGATAACGGATATGCTGGTGGCGGTAAACAGGGCTTACAACAAGTCGGACTACATACCCTGCATAGTCTGGGGCAGGAACGCAAGGTTCGCGGCCGACTTTATGGTAGGCGACAGGATATCCGTGTTCGGGAGGGTACAGTCAAGGGAATACGAAAAGGTGCTCGAATCAGGGGAAAAGGTGTCGAGGACGGCATACGAGGTTTCCGTTTCGAGGATCCAAAAAGAAGAGTAAACGCTCTTTTGATACGGTACCTTTAAGAGCCTCAAAGCTTTTCGGGGTATGCATTCGCATGCTAATGTGATAAAATATAAGAAGCTTAAAGCTTCTTTATTTTATACCGAAAATTTTAGTTTTCAGGTTGTTTTACCAGGGAGTGTTTATGAAAACATTAAGGGCGTTTAAACAAGGGCAGACATTTTATGCGGAATTGAAGGGCGGGATCGTAAAACGTTTGGCCGGGCTGCCTTTCGGGGAGTTACGTTTTACCGGGCAGGAATACAGCCTTGGCGAAATAGAGCTTCTTACTCCTGCCGAGCCTTCGAAGATAGTGGCGGTAGGGCTCAATTACGCAAAGCACGCGGGGGAGCTGAAAGAGACGCTTACCGGCAATCCTATATTGTTTATCAAGCCTTCGACCGCCTGTTTAGCCCACGGACAAAGCATAGTATACCCTGAAATATCAACGCGCGTGGATTACGAGGCGGAGCTGGCCGTAGTCATAGGAAAGACATGCCGCAACGTTTCAGAACGTGAGGCTGCGGGTTATATATTCGGATATACGGCGCTCAACGACGTAACGGCGCGGGATATCCAGAAACAGGACGCGCAATGGACGAGGGCAAAATCGTTTGATACGTTCTGCCCGTTCGGGCCTTATATAGAAACGGAATTCGACCCCGAAAACAAGAGGGTGCAAAGCTTTCTCAGCGGGAAGATCATGCAGGACGGGAATACAGCGGACATGCTTTTCGGGGTTAATGCTTTGGTAAGCTTTATAAGCCGGTGTATGACGCTGCTCCCCGGGGACGTTATTGCGACCGGGACGCCGGAAGGTATAGGCCCGATGCAGAAGGGCGACACGATAGAGATAAACATAGAGGGGCTCGAGACGCTTAAGAATACGGTGGTCTGAGGGAGGGAAATATGTACGAATCGATGCTTAAATCGGAAGAGATGGACACGCTGTTTGAGGCGATTCTGAAGCTTAAGACAGTGGATGAATGCTATATGTTTTTTGAGGATATATGCACGATAACCGAGCTTAAATCGATAGCGCAGAGGATGAAGGTGGCTGCGCTGCTTAAGGAAAAGCATACGTGCCACGACATATCGGTATCGACCGGCGCGAGCACGGCTACGATAAGCCGCGTAAACAAATGCCTGCAGTACGGTACGGGCGGATACGGGATGGTATTAAAACGTCTGGAAGGCATGGATTGATGGATCTTAGCAGTTTAAATGAAATGCAGCGAAAAGCTGTGCTTGCAACCGAAGGGGCGGTATTGGTTTTAGCCGGAGCGGGAAGCGGCAAAACGAGGGTGCTCACTACAAGGGCTGCTTACCTGCTCGAAAAGGGCGCGGCGCCGTGGAACATACTCGCAATAACGTTTACAAACAAAGCCGCCGACGAGATGAAAGAGCGCATAGCGTCCCTTTGCGCCGACATAAGGGATATGTGGGTGTGCACGTTTCACGCGATGTGCGCGAAGATACTGCGCGTGGAAGGGGAAAGGCTCGGGTACGAGCCCGGATTCACGATATACGATTCGAACGACTCGCTGACCATAGTCAAAGAGATATTGAAGGAGATGGACGTCTCCAAGGATTTTATCAATCCTAAGTCAGCGAGGGCGATGATAAGCCGCGCGAAGAACGACAAGGTAACTCCTGCCCGCTTTCGCGATGTTTACGGCGAGGGCGACATAAACAAGACGACGGCGAGGGTATACGCGAAGTACGAGGACAGGCTTAAGAGCAGTAACGCTCTCGATTTCGACGACCTGCTCTTGAAAACGCTGCTGCTGTTTGAAGGAAACGAAGACGTGCTGGAAAAATATCAGCATAAGTTCAAATATATAATGGTAGACGAATATCAGGACACGAACAAAGTACAATACGATATAGTAAGCATGCTGGCCAAAGGCAGCGGCAACATATTCGTGGTGGGAGACGACGACCAGTCGATATACGGCTGGCGCGGCGCGGACATAACTAATATACTCGAGTTCGAGAAAGACTTTCCGGGAGCGACGGTAGTACGGCTCGAGCAGAACTACCGCTCTCACCAGCACATACTCGACGCCGCGAACGCGGTCATACGCAATAACAGGGGGCGCATGGGCAAAGAGTTATGGTCGCTCGTGGAGACCGGCCAGAAGCCGCTTGAATTTGAAGGGCACAACGACGAAGAAGAGGCGCGCTTCATTGCCGCCAAAGCCGAAAGCCTTATACGCGAAGGAAAATATAAAGCGAGCGATATAGCGGTGTTATACCGCATGAACAGCCAGTCGAGGATGCTGGAAAACAAGTTCAAAGAGCGCGGCGTGCCGTATGTGATATACGGAGGCCTGAGTTTCTACGAGCGCAAGGAGATAAAGGACATACTCGCGTACCTCAACCTTTTGTGCAACCCGTACGCCGATTTGTGCTTTATACGCGCTGTGGGCGAGCCCAAACGGGGCATAGGCGACGTTACGCTCGATAAGCTGCGGACGGCGGCATATGAGAAGAATATGACGATGCTGCAGGCGTCGGAGAACGCGGGAGAGTTTTTGCCTAAAAAAGCCGCGGCAGCGCTTGCCTCTTTTGCGCAGATGATAAACAAGCTGCGTGAAGAGATAAAAGAAAAAACCGTATTCGATGTTGTGGAAGACGTGCTTGAACAGTCCGGCCTGAAGACGGAGTACGCTTCTGATACGTCTCCCGAAGGCAGGATACGAATGCTGAACATAGAGGAATTCCTGCGCAGCGTAGCGGACTTCGAGAAGAACATACCTCAGCCCACATTGGAGGCGTTTTTGGAAAGGAACGCGCTCATATCGGATATAGACGCGATAGGCGACACGGACGACGCCGTAATGCTTATGACGCTTCACAGCGCCAAGGGGCTGGAGTTTCCAATCGTGTTCATTTCGGGGGTGCAGGAAGGGCTGCTGCCGCACCAGATGAGCATACAGGAAGGCGATATAGAGGAGGAGAGGCGGCTGTGCTATGTGGGCATGACGCGCGCGAAGAAGAGGCTTTACCTCACGTGGAGCGCCATGAGGCTCGTGCGTACGTCCGGCGGGTTCGACTATGTTCCGGGAGTTCGTTCGCGGTTCTTGGGCGAGGTGCCCAAAACCTGCATCGAGACGGCGGAAGTCAAAGAGCGCGCCTTCGTTTCGACTTCCCAAAAGCAGACTCACGGCACGTATCAATTTCCGAAGTTCGAGATGCCCAAAAGACAGGAGCAGTCAAGGGACCACATGCCCGACGAGTTTATCGCGGGCGGCAGTGTGGAGCATCCGAAGTTCGGCAAAGGGATGATAGTATCCACGAACGGCGAAGGCGAGGAGAAGATTGCGGTCGTCAATTTCGAGAGCGAGGGCGAGAAGAAGATGTTCGTAGCGTTCGCGCCATTGAAGATAGTCGGGTGATAGTATGGATGATAATAAAAAGAGGATAGATGAACTCGTCGAAGAACTGACGAAGCACATGTACAATTACTACACATTAGACGCGCCGACGATAAGCGATGCGGAGTATGACGAGCTTTACGACGAACTTAAGCTGCTCGAGGGCGAGACGGGATATATACGCCCCGATTCGCCCACAAGGCGCGTGGGCGGCGAGATACTGCCCGGGTTCGAGAAGATACGGCATCTTAAGCCTCTTTTCAGCCTCGACAAAGCGCGCACGAAAGAGGAGCTTGCCGCGTGGGAAGAGCGGGCAAGAAAGTTTACGAATGAAGAATTTCTGTATATCGTCGAGTACAAATTCGACGGGCTTACGATAAATTTGCGCTATGAAGACGGTTTACTCGTATCCGCCGCGACGAGAGGTGACGGCGTAACCGGAGAGGTCATAACGTCGCAGGTAAAGACGATAAAGAGCGTGCCTCTTTCAATTCCTTTTAAAGGGACGCTTGAAGTGCAGGGCGAAGGCATGATGAAGCTTTCCGCGCTGCGCGAATACAACGAGACCGCAGACGAGCCGCTAAAGAACGCGAGGAACGCGGCGGCCGGGGCGCTGCGAAACCTAGACCCGGCGGAAACGGCGAGAAGGAATTTGAGCCTGTTCTGCTACAGCGTGGGCTACAAGGACGGTGAGCAGTTCGCAACGCACACGGAGATGGTGGAATTCCTGCGAAAGAACAGATTTCCGGTAAGCGGATATATAAAGCAAGCCCGCAGTGTAGACGAAACGATGCAATGTGTTGATGAAGTGGAGAATAACAGGAACGGCCTCGATTACCTCATAGACGGTATCGTGATAAAGATAGACAGCTTTGCCGCGCGTGAGCGGCTCGGGTTCACACAGAAGTTTCCGCGGTGGGCGATAGCGTATAAATTCGCTGCGGACGAGAAGACCACGCTGCTGAAAGACGTCGTCTGGCAGGTGGGGCGCACGGGCAAGCTTACGCCGAACGCAGTACTCGAGCCTGTAGACATTGCGGGCGTTACTGTGAGCCGCGCGACACTCAACAACTTCGGTGATATACAGAAGAAAGGCGTTAAGAAGAACTGCCGCGTGTTCCTGCGGCGCTCGGGCGACGTTATCCCCGAGATAATGGGCGTGGCCGAGTATCTGCCTGAGTCGGAAGACATAACGCCGCCGGACAAGTGTCCGGCGTGCGGGTATCACCTTGTGGAAAAAGGGGCGCACATATTCTGCGAGAACATGCTGTATTGCCGCCCGCAATTGACGCGCTCTATAGCGCATTTCGCCTCGCGCGACGCTATGGACATAACGACGTTTTCCGATAAGACCGCGGAGAAATTTTACGACGAGCTGGGACTCAGCGACGTTTCCGATCTGTATTACCTCGACTACGAAAAGATAGAAGGCCTTCCGGGATTCGGTAAAAAGAAAGTCGAGAATCTCAAGAAGGCGATAGAGGCAACCAAGGCAAGGCCGCTCGCGAACTACGTATACGCTCTCGGCATACCGGGTATAGGCTCGAAGACAGCTAAAGACTTAGTCGAGAAGTACGGCAGCATAGAAGAGCTGATGAGAGCGGATATAGAAGGGCTGCAAACTATCGAAGGAATCGGGCTTACGCTCGCGCAGAATATCGTCGAGTTTTTCAGCAACGAGCGCGCCCAAAGGATAATAGAACGTTTGGAGGCGGCAGGAGTTAAGCCGGTGTTCGAGCGCAAGGCAGTAAAGAAAAGCGCGTTTTCGGGCAAAAAGGTAGTGCTCACCGGGACACTAGAAAAGCATACTCGCAAGGAAGCATCGGATCTGATAGAATCTTTAGGCGGAGAGGTGTCCGGCTCGGTCAGCAAGAATACGGACTACGTGCTTGCGGGCGAAGAAGCGGGGAGCAAACTCGACAAAGCGCGGGAACTTGGCATAACGGTGATAGACGAGAAGCAGTTTGAAGAGATGATAAAGGCTTAAGGATTCGAAATTGGTTCTTATATTGACCGAAAGAGGGGGGAAAGCATGCGGTTTGCCGCTATAGACTTCGAAACAGCAAACAGTTTTATTGGCAGCATCTGCGCAATAGGGTTAGCAATTGTTGAAGATGGTTCAATTGTAAACAAGAAATATTGGCTTATAAAACCGCATAAAGATTATAATTATTTTGACCCGTTTAATGTTATGATCCATGGAATAACAAAGAGCATGGTCAAAGATGCGGAAGAATTTAATACAGTATACGAAAAAGAGCTACTACCATTAATACAAGACAATATTGTTATTGCACATAACGCATCGTTTGATATGTCAGCATTAAGACATGTACTAGATTTGTATCAGATTGATTATCCGGAAATTCAATATCTCTGTACATATAAAGCAGCGCTTAAAACGTGGGATTGTCTTGAGAATTATAAACTTGATACAATATCAAGATTTTTGAATTTTAAGTTTAAACATCATAACGCTGAAGAAGATGCTTTGGCGTGCGCAAATATATTATTAGCAATTCTTAATAAAAACAATTCGAACGATATCATAGGATTATCGAACATTATTGGATTAAGGGTTGGAGAGCTATACTCCAGCGGTTACAGGCCATGCAGTGTCAGAAGCAGTTACAGGATAGATAGCTCATTGATTTCTCCTGAAACAGAAGACTTTGATATGGATAATGAGTTCTATGGTAAAAAAATTATCTTCACTGGAACATTGTTAAGTATGCCGCGTAAAGAAGCAATGCAGCGAGTTGTTAATGTCGGAGGCTTGATTTCCGATACGTTAACGGAAGATGCAGACTTTTTAGTTATGGGAATAAACGATTATTCGAAGCTTGCCGGCGGAAGAGAAAGCAGTAAAACTAAAAAAGCGAAATTACTTATAAGTAAAGGCTGCAGAATAAAAATGATTGATGAAAAAGACTTTATAAGAATAATTGGCTAGCATAGTATACATTCTTAGATTCTAACCAGTTATCTAATATATTAAAGAATTTTAAAACAGAGGATACGAAAGGCAGAGGTCAATGAAAAAAACGTTTGTCAGCCATGAGCAATTACAAAAGATCGCGGAGAAATACCCGACGCCGTTTCATCTGTACGATGAAAAGGGGATAAGGGAAAACGCCTGGAGACTAAAAGACGCTTTTTCGTGGAACAAGGGCTTTAGGGAGTATTTCGCGGTAAAGGCAAACCCTAACCCCTCCATACTGAAGATATTGAAAGAGGAAGGATGCGGAGCCGACTGCTCGTCGTATACGGAAATCATGTTAGCTGAAGCTGTGGGCTTTAGTGGAAGCGATATCATGTTTTCCTCGAACGTAACGCCGAGAGAGGATTTTGTGTATGCGCGAAAATTGCAGGCGATAATAAACCTCGACGACATAACGCATATAGATTACCTGGAGAAGATTGCGGGGATACCTGAGACTGTCTGCTGCCGGTTTAACCCCGGCGGCGATTTTGCGTTTGAAAACGCTATAATGGACACTCCCGACAAGGCGAAATACGGCTTTACGCGCAGGCAGCTGAGCGAAGGCTTTAAAAAGCTGATCCACAAAGGTGTAAAGAATTTCGGGCTGCACGCATTTTTGGTGAGCAATACGGTTTCGGGCGATTATTATCCCATACTGGCGGAACTGCTTTTCAGGACCGCGGCGGAACTGAAGATCGAGACGGGCGCGCACATCTCGTTTATTAACCTTTCAGGCGGCATAGGCATACCGTACCGCCCGGAAGAGCAGGCTGCGGATATATACGCGATAGGGCAGGGAGTAAGAAAAGCGTTTGAAGAAATACTCGTGCCGGCGGGGATGGGGGACGTCGCCATATATACCGAGCTTGGCAGGTATATGCTCGGGCCGTACGGCTGCCTTGTGGCAAAGGCGGTGCATGAGAAACATATCTATAAGGAATACATAGGACTCGACGCCTGCGCGGCCGATTTGATCCGGCCGGCGATGTACGGGGCGTACCACCATATAACCGTGATGGGGAAGGAAGACAGGCCGTATGACTTCAAGTATGATGTAACGGGAGGCCTGTGCGAAAACAACGATAAATTCGCTGTAGACAGGATGCTTCCGCAAATCGACATCGGAGACCTAATATATATCCACGACACAGGCGCTCACGGGTATTCCATGGGATACAACTATAATGGAAAATTGAGGTCAGCTGAAATATTGCTGAAAGAGGACGGTAGTACGCAGATGATACGCCGCGCGGAAACGCCGGACGATTATTTCGCGACGCTGGACTGCAACGCGGGATTTAAACTCGCGAAAAAACATATGAAATATTAGTATATAATTACAAACATACAAAGAGCATATTACCCGCGAATAGACCCAAACTATTGTTATGGGTTTTATTCTTTTTCTGTTGATTTTAATAATTTTGATAATAACGGTATTGATGCTGCCGCTTAAATTCGTGGTTTTCGCTGACTTCAGCAGCGCGGGCAAGTCCGTCAGCGTCGTTTTCATTAAAATAATAAGGATCAACGTTACTTTCGACGGTGCAGTATTGCTTAAAGTTTATCTTTTTAAAAACAGGATATATAAGAAAAAAATTCAGAAGCAAAAGAAGAAGGGGAACTCGCTCGTCTGGCTTAAGTCGGCCGTGATAATAAATAAAAAAGCCGACGTCTATTACGGCATGAAAAACCCTTTTTTGGCGGGCATAGCGAGCGGCGCGTTGGGCATCGCGGCTGGGTTTTTGAATTTAAGCGAGGTGGATATGCACCCGGATTTTTTTTCGACGGAAGATTATATGCACGCGCGGGGCTCCGCTGAAATAATACTCGGGAATACAATATCTAATTACGTTAAAAATAAAAGAAAAAAAGAATGGAGGAAAAACGAATGGATCAGAACATAAACCAATATGTCGATACGCTTTTTACTAACATGGAGAACTTTTCTCAAAAAGACGGGCTCATAGGGAAGCCTGTAATGCAGGGGGATAAGACGTTTCTGCCCGTAATGGCTATTACATTGGGTTACGGCGGCGGCGATACGCAGTCGAAGAGCAATATGAATAATACTACGAAATCAGCGGGAGGCGGAATGTCGGGAGGCGCGCTTGGTATCGGCGCGAAGCTTTCGGCGGAAGCTATCATAGTTATCGACAAAGATAATGTGCTGATGGCGCCGGTAGGCACGCCGGGCAATATGACACAGGTATTGAACAAGATACCCCAGATAATAAGCAGCATGAGCACAAGCTCCCAGGGCGGCGCTCAAGCAGGACAGCAGGCATCCCAGCAGGGCGGGAGCGCGCAGCAAAACCCGTCTTCTCAGGCTGGCTCGCAAGCGAATAAAAGCATGTATTAAAGAAATGTTTAATAGAGTGTTCAGAAAAGCTGGGCTTTTATACCCAGCTTTTTGTTCATTCTCCCAATACGAACGTTGTCCCGCTCATTGGATGCCTGTGCCCGAACGCAATATCTGTTATGCCCTCGTAATAGTGATAATGCTTGTAATGCTCCCGATCAACATAAGTGGGGCCCTGTGACATAAACGAAAAACCGTGAAGATGGCCGAAATTGACCGAGGTCTGCCCGGCAATGCTATGGACATGCCCCGGCACGTTCGGGCTCGCCCCCGAGACGCCTGAAAACAGGTGCAGATGGCCGTCAATGTAAACGGTAACTCCTTTAAAACGGTGTGTATGGATCTCTCCGGGCAAACGAAACAACTCCTTTATACATAATACGTTTGAGTTTGCCGGTTGACACTGTATTAAAGGAGTTTTTTAGTTTCGTTGTTGACGCTGCCCGAGCCGAGCGTTATCACGACGTCTCCGGGTGAAGCGTTCTCTTCAAGATATTTGTTTATCGCTTCAAACGTAGGTATGTATTCGCAGGGAGAATTTTTCGATATAGCCGCTACGAGGTCTTTAGCGTGTATCTCGCCTCTGTCTATGTCACGGCCGGGAAAGATATCGGGCACGAGCACCATATCAGCATCTTTAAAGCTTAAGGCATATTTGTCTTTAAGCGTTTTTGCCCGCGTATACGAGTTGCACTGGAACACTACCCACAGCTTTTTATGCGGGTATTTCGACGCGGCTTCAAGGCAGGCCTGTATCTCGCCAGGATGATGCGCGTAGTCGTGGATTATCTCCACACCGTTCTTTTCTCCTATGTGCTCGAACCTGCGTTCGGCAAGATGATATTTTAAGAGCGGTTTTGCCATGTCTTTGGGGTCGAGGCCGAACACCTCGCTGCATACGGCCGCCGCCGCGAGGGCGTTCGCCATATTGTGTTTTCCGACGACCGAAAGCTTTATCCTCGCCTTGCCTTTAGGGGATATAACGTCAAAAGCAGGGCAGCCGTTTTCGTCGTATTCGGCGTTCGCCGCTATGTAATCCGCGTTTTCGAATCCGTATGTAACGACCCTCCTGCCGCATTCTTTCACGAGTTTTTGTGTCAGCGGATCGTGCGCGTACGCAAAAAGCGTTCCGTTTTCGGGGAGCAGCGACACGAATTTATGAAAAGCCCCGTAGATCTCGTCTATGTTTTTATAATAATCGAGATGGTCGTCGTCTATGTTGTTTACGAGTATGTTTGTGGGGCGAAGCTCGAGGAAGCTTTCAACATATTCGCACGCCTCGGTAAGAAACGCGGGGTATTTGCCTACAGCTACGCCTCCGCCCAGAAAATCGACCATGCCGCCGACATGGACTGTAAGGTCGACGCCCAGCTCGCGCAGGATAAGCGCGGTCATAGAAGTTATAGTGGTCTTCCCGTGGCAGCCCGCGATGCCTATCACAGTCTCGTACTGCCTGCTTATAAGCCCGAGTAGCTGCGCGCGCGTGATCATAGGCAGCCCAAGCTCCCGGGCCCTGTCGTATTCGGGGTTGCCCGGCTTTATCGCAGCGGAATATACGACAAGGGAAGCGTCGCCTATATTATCCGCTTTATGGCCTATGTAAAAGGGTATGCCTTCCCTTTCAAGTTTTTTGGTAAAGGCGGACTCTATTATGTCGCTGCCTTTCGGTTTGTATCCTAAGTTTTTAAGAATAACCGCAAGGCCGCTCATGCTGCAACCGCCGATGGCTATAAAATGAATGCTTTTGCCTTTGTATTGCTTAAGATCGATCATACATACCTCGCTTGATATGGGGTTTTAAAAGCCAGTGAACCGTTCGCAATGCATTATACTCCATTAAAAGGCCTGATATCAACAAAAATGGCGTATAACTATTTAAAAAAACAGCGAAAACCCCTATAATAATATGTAAAGCAGATGAGGGAGGTGTAACGTGGAAAAGACGGACAGGAAAACAAGGATAACAGTTATCACAGGGATACTCACCAAGAACCCTTCAAAGTCTTATCCCCTGCAGTTTTTTTGCGACATGTTCAGCGCCGCAAAATCAACGATAAGCGAAGATATCTCGATGATAAGAGATACTATGAACGAGTATTCACTGGGGGATCTGGATGTGGCGCTCGGGGCTACGGGCGGGGTCAAATACATTCCTTCGGTCCCGGAAGACAGGAAAAGAAAAGTGCTGAATGAAGCGGCTGAAAAGCTTACCGATCCGTCCCGGATACTTCCCGGAGGGTATATCTATACCGTAGATATCTTTTCCGACCCCAAATACGTATGCGCCATGGCGGAAATACTTGCGGGCATGTATATGAGGACAAATCCCGACTTTATAGTAACGGTGGAGACCAAAGGCGTCGCCCTCGCGTTCGAGGTAGCCCGCGCCCTTTCAAAACCGCTTGTGATAGCGAGAAGCGATTCCACCATTATGGAAGGCTCGGCGGTCACGATAAACTACATGACCGGCACATCGAAAAGGATAAGAACGATGTCGATATCGAGGCGCGTCCTCAAGTCGGGCCAGAGGGCGCTGCTGATCGATGACTTTATATCGGGCGGGGGCACCCTTAATGCGCTTTGCGGAATGATGAAGGAACTCAGCATAATAGTCGTCGGGTGCGGCGTGGCCATAGCGACGCGCCAGCCCGAGAAAAAGCGTGTAGACAATTATAAAGCGCTGCTTTTGCTTGAGGATATCGATATGGCTGCCGAGCGCATCGTGATCCGGCCTGTTTAGCCTGATAACGATTTTTCAATCTCGAGTATATTTCTTACGCTATCCCCGAGCAGCCCAAGCTCTGAAAGCGCAGCAGCGCCGTTATACCTCGGCCTGAAATCTTTGGCGCACAAAAGCGTTCTTTCAAGCAGCTCCGGGCTTATCCCCGCTTCTGAAGCGCAGGCGGGGGCGCCGAAACCTTTAAGGCATTCTATAATATATTTGTGATCGGGCAGCATCGCCTCGATCTTTTTATACTGCTCGTGAAAGCCCGCCAGCCTGTCGACGCGCTTCTCATGCTCCGGCCATTCGAGAAACCAATACTGGTTTATCTTCATTACTTCTTCGCCGACCCCGGGAGGAAAGGATTCTCTGATAAAAGCTTCTTTCTGTGTTTTCGACATCCTTCCCTGTTTTATCCTCTGTTTATCTATCTTGGAAAGATCAACGCTTTTTAAAATATCATGAAACAGCAAAGCGTATATGAGCCCGATCCCCGCGCTCAGCCCGTGCGACGGTGCGGGCGTGCCGTAAGCTATATGGCACATCTCCCAGTAGTGCGCCATGTTATGTTCTAAAGAAGAGCCCGGGCGCGTGCTGCCCGCTATCAGCATCGTGAGGCCGCCCAGCAAAAGCGATTCGATAAGCGTTTCCATCCCCGTTTCGGTACGGGCTTTAATTTCGTTTATGCTTGAAGAACATTTATCGAGCGCAGCCGTCAGCAATTTTTCGCACAGCGGACAGAAAACTTCCCCTGTTACGGCGTTTCCCAGCTTCCAGTCAACAAGCACGTTATATTTCGCGAACATATCGCCCACGCCCGCCGCCTGCATGAGCATAGGCGCCCCCGCAAGAGTTGCGGGGTCGAACATGAGAAGCTTAGCGGCAATGCCGTAAACCGAGACTTTCGTTCCGTTTTGAAGCATGGAGGAAGTCACCGACGTGTATGCGTCCATCGAAGCGGCCGTACCGAAGACGGCGAAAGGCAGCCCTGAAAGGAAAGCGGCGCGCCTTGTAAGGTCGGTCACAACGCCCGACCCGACGCCAAGCAGAAAATCGCAGCCGCCTGCGGCCGACAGTATGACATCGGCATTTTCAGGCGTGGGCTCTATCCTCTCCCCGGGCAGAACGCATACGCGGCAGGAATACCCCGCTCCCCGAAGGCGCGTTTCTATTTCCTTTGCGGCGATATCGTATGTATTGCCGTCGGCGACGATAAGCACTTTTTTGCCGAGGCCTGCCTGAGCGATGAGGTCCGGGCAGCCGCCTGCTATACCGCGCTTTATGTATATATCCATCTCCGGGGTATTGTGCTTATACCCGCAATCGCAATCCATGCTGCGGACTGAAAGCCTGCCGTCTTTTTTTTCTATATCGATATGCATGTTGTACCTCTCAGTGATTTCGACCATTATATCACACGCGAAAAGGTTTATCATAAGGTTTATTTAGAGGCTCCGTTTGTGGTATAATCCGCTTAATGCCGGGGAGGAAAGATATGGTGAAGGAAAGCAAAACGTATATCATAGAAGCGCGGGACTGCGGCAAAAACGGAGCTTTAAAGCCCGAGGCGCTGATGGATATGTGGATAGAAACGATAGTCGGCCGTTCAGAAGAACTGGGCGTGGGTCCCGATTATATGCGGGGCGAAGGGGTGGGGTGGGTGCTCGTCAAAAACAGCCTCGACATAAAGCGCTGGCCGTTAGAAGGAGAACGCATTACCGTAAATTCATGGCCGGTGGCCAAAAAGTGGCTTTTCGCGTACCGCCGGTTCGTTTTGGAAGAAGCGTCGGGAAAAGCGATAATAAACGGCGGGTCGTGCTGGACGCTGCTCGACCTTAAAGCGCGGAGTCCGGTGGAAATAACGCGTCAGCTCGAAGAGGCGTACGGTTTTAGCAGTATGGACCATCAGGTATTGAAATTCGGGAACCTCAAAGAGCTGGGAGACGCGCAGTATGAAACACGCTGCCGCGTAGGCGCTGAAGATATCGACGGCAACGGCCACTTAAGCAACACCGTCTATTTGAGCTGGGCGCTCGGCACGCTGCCGGAAGGCTCGGCAAAGGGCGACATACGCCGTATAGAATGCACCTTTAAGCGCGAGGCGCTGCTCGGTATGGATATAGAGGCCAAAGCGGCGGCGGACTGCGGCGGGCTTATATCACGCCATGAGCTTAAAGACAGCAAGGGCGAAACGCTGTTCCTGATGCGCGTGGAACGGGCGTAAGCATACCCCATGCCGCCATACCGCTCATAAAAATCAAATATAAAATAAGAGCCCGGCTTTGTCCGGGCTCTTAACGTCTGACTATTTATTTATCTGACCATTCCTGCAGCAAAAGTTTTGCGAGCACGGAATCGCGGCTGAGTATAATGGTTTTTTCCGCGCCGCTAAGAGAAGCTTTAAGCGCGTCGATCTTGAGCATAAACTCATAAAACTCCCTTTTTTCCGGAGTATCGTAAGCCTTGGCAAGCATCCTCATATATTCCTGTTCGCCCTCGGCCTTTATCTTCGCGGCTTCCGCCTCGGCGTTAGAGACTATGATGCCTACCTGTTTATCGACGTCGTTCCTTTTCACAGACGCCTCATATTTTCCGTCGGCAGTAAATTTCTCAGAAATCTGATTTCTATCGGAGATCATGCGCGCGAATACTGCCTGCTCGTTCGCTTTGGGAAGGTCGAACCTCTTTATCTTGATATCTACCACTTTTATTCCGTAGTTGGCGGCGATTTTGTCGACGCTGGAAGCTATGCCGGCGAAAATGTCGTTACGAGTGGCTGTGGGATTTTCGTTTATTATGTCTTCCTGCGCGAGCGTGCCCATAATATTTTTAAGTGCGTTGTACGTCATCGCGTCGAGGCGCTCTTCCGCCACAGTTGTGCTGCCGAGCGTCTGGTAGAATTTCAGGGGATCAAAGATACGCCAAAGTATATAGACGTCCACAGTCATATTCTGTTTATCGGACGTGAGCACTTCCGAAGGCGGTATATCATAGAACATCACCGCTTTCGGGAATGTCCTTACGCTGTCGACGAACGGGGTCAGTAAGACTAAGCCGGGAGAGTCCTTCGTATCCACGATCTTGGAGAACCTTACTATGCAGGCATACTCGTTTTCCTGCACGACATGCAAGCTCGACAGCCCGACTATTATCACTATAAGTACTATTATCGCTATTAAAACCTTTATCACTGTTTTCTTCATGGCTATACCCTCCTTACTGCTGTCCGGCGCCGACTAAGCTTTCAAGCGGCAGTAACTTATTAACGCCGCCTTCCGACGTATCGATGTATATCTTTACGCCGGGAAGCATGGCAGTCAGCATTTCGTAGTACATCCTTGCTTTCGTCATTTCGGGGTTGTTGACGTACTGGCTGTACATAGCCTCAAACAGCGCGGTCCTTTTGGTAGCGTCGTTTATCCTGCTTTGTTTCTGATATTCGGCGTCGCGAAGCAGCTTATCCGCCTGTGCTTTCGCATTAGGCTTCTGGGCGTTTTCGTAAGCCAATGCTTCATTGATAACGGTTTCGGCGTTCTGTTTGGCGGTCTCGACCTGCTTGAACGCGGCGGTGACTTCTTCAGTCGGCGGCTCGCTGTCCTGTATCTTGATGTCGGTGAGCATCAGGCCTATGTCGTATTTCGCAAGTATTTCGGTAACAAGCTCTTTTACCTGCTGCTGTATAAGCTCTTTTCCGTCCGTCAGCACTGAATCCACGTTCGTTGAGCCTACAACGTTGCGCACCTGGCTCTGTATCAGGTTGCGGAGTATCTGTTCCGGTTCGTATGAAGAGAACAGATATTTTTTCGGGTCAGACACCTTGTATTCTATGAAAAAGTCGACATTTACTATGTTGTAGTCTCCTGTTATCATCTTGCTCTCGCTTTCGACAACGTCGTATCCGCCCTCTGCCGAAGTGTTGGTGCGGTAGCCGAGCTCTATCCTCTGATAAACGTTCGTATCTACAATATAGACCTGCTCTATACCGAAGGGCAGCATTAAATACAATCCCGCATTGTTTATCTGCGTTACCGCTCCGAACCGGGTAACGACGCCCTGCTGTTTATCGTTTACCGTATAGATGCTTGTAGAAACCAAAATGATCAGAAAGACCAGTATGGCAAGCGTTATAACTATCTTCTTTATCCTTTTCCAGTTTATACTTTTATTCCCCAAATTCGATCACCTCTGTTACACTATTTTTTATATATGTTATCACAATAAAAGTCTTATATAAAGGAATTTAAATGTTATTGTCACATAAAATACATAAATCAAGATTAAAATAACTTTATAAAGTTTTTGGCCTCTTTGCGCAGCGTATACCCGCAGCTCAGGTAAAATTTGTGGGCATCCGTCCTGGCAATGCCCGAGACGAGCCTCACCCCGGTGCAGCCGCACGACTTTGCCCAGCATTCGGCCGCTTCAAGCAGTTTCCTGCCTACGCCCAGTCCGCGGTATCGTTCGTCCACCGCTATAGCCATGATATTTTTGAGGGAATCGCAATATGCGCATTCGTAATCGGCCGCGTGGACGTAGCCAGCTGTTTCGCCCATATATTCGGCAATAAATACCCTGTCTGCCGGCCTCCCGAGTACAACCTTTAACCTATCAAGGGTCTTATCTTCCGGGTAATCGTACCCAAGAGCCGTGCGGTTGAGTTCGCATATGCGTTTAAAATCATCCCGGGCTGCTTCGAGGATAACGATATCGCTCATTTATTCGTTCTCCTTTAAGAGATGTATCACTACCGTTTTCATTAATCCCATATAAATTAATTCTACGATCCACTTATGCCCCTGTAAAACTATAAAAGCTCCTTTATCATCAATATGCAGTGGTGGTTTATGCCGAAACAGTGGGGCATAAAGCCCGCGGGGCGAAATCCGTACTCCGCGAAAAAGTCGAAATGCTTACGCCCAAAAGACTTAAGATCGCGAAGTTCCCGCCAATACTCGCCTAAGGGGCGGCCGTGGCACGACATATCGGTTGAACCTGTCATGTAGCGCAATATCCGGTAGCCCTTGCCGCGCGCGTAATTTTCGGCCTCGTTGAGCAGCGGGCGTATCTGATGCTCCATCACGAACCTGCCGCCCTCGTCATAGCCTAAGCACTCTAAGCTTAAAGTAGAGTAGCATTCATAGTCGGCGCAGAGCAGCCAGCCTTTCGGGTGAAGCTCATCCTCTCCCATAAACCAGCCGATGTTGTACGCCGTGCTGCAGATATCTGACAGCTGGCCAAAAGCGCCCGCATAGTCCCACCAGTCGGGCTTTATATAGGCCATTAATTCAGCTACGCGGGGGATGTTGGATTGGTTAAGCTTAAAAACCTTCATAATGACTCCCTATACGCATAAAATATCTTCATAATAATGCCATTATATCAGAGAATCTAGCATACAACAAAAAGAGTTATTATTCTTGTCTTGGGTCCTTCGCCGGATACCGGATCGTAAATAGTAAACTATAGGGTATATACAGGAGGCGCTTGTTACCGAAACAAATTATATCTTCACGTCATTTTACAAACATTTAACAATAGCTGTACCTTTCTTAAACAAAAACGGGGTAGGATCAAATAAAATCGGCCTGTGCTGATAAAGCGGCCGGAAGTACTGAATATAATGACGATAGTTGTTTATTGTATATTTTAGAAGATTACTGTTTTAAAATAGAAGAGATTAATTTGGGGATATCAAATGGAAAAACGAATGCTAAAAACCCAGCAAAAGATCAAGATAGAAGCAGAAGCGGTGAATCTTTACTATGGCAGTTTCCAGGCTTTGAGAAATATCGATATCGATATCCTGGAATGTGCCATTACGGCAATAATAGGCCCTTCGGGCTGCGGCAAATCAACGCTTCTTCGTATCTTCAACCGTATGAACGACCTGATACCCGGCACAAAGGTAGAGGGCAGCATCCTGCTCGACGGCGTTTCGGTTTACGATAAAAACACGGATGTCGTCGCGCTCAGAAAAAAGGTTGGGATGGTTTTTCAGAAGCCCAATCCTTTTCCGATGTCCGTGTATGATAATATCGCTTTCGGCCCGAGGCACCACGGTATAAAACGCGAGCTTCAGCTGGCGGGCATAGTTGAGCGGAGCCTGCGCCAGGTGGCGCTGTGGGATGAATTAAAAGATAAACTTAAATCTCCCGCTTTTGACCTTTCCCCCGGCCAGCAGCAGCGCCTGTGCATTGCCCGCGCTTTGGCTGTTGAACCCGATGTAATATTGATGGATGAGTCGTGCAGCGCTCTCGACCCGGAATCCACGCTTAAGGTCGAAGAACTGATGCAGGAACTGTCAGTCAAATACACCATAATTATAGTAACGCACAACATGGAACAAGCGCGGCGCGTATCGGATATGACTGCTTTTATGATGATGGAACAGGATAAAGCGGGGACGCTGGTGGAATATGCCCAGACTATGGAGCTTTTCTCCACTCCTAAAGACAAACGCACCGAAGACTATATTACAGGCCGGTTCGGATGAGAACTGACTTTTTATTTTATTGAGGAAGATATATTTATGAAACGTAGGATCGTAAAAAGCACACCGATAAGGCTAAGCGCGGCCGCCGCCGCAGCGGTCTTTGCGCTGGCCGCGATGCTTCTGCCCGGATGCGGCCGGAAATCCGGGACAGGCGTCATCGTCGCCGGGTCTACTTCCGTACAGCCCTACGCCGAGGTTTTAGCCGAAGAGTACATGATCATTAACGCAGGCACGGCGATCGATATACAGGGCGGCGGGTCGGCGGCGGGCATCACGGCCGCCCAGTCGGGCGTCGCCGATATAGGCATGTCTTCCCGCGCGCTCAAAGAAGAGGAAAAGGGCCTGTGGTCTGTGGAAATAGCGAGGGACGGCCTGGCGGTAATAGTGAATCCGGCTAACCCGGTGCAAGATTTAACGCTCGACCAGATACGCGGCATCTACTCGCGAACGATAACTGACTGGAGCGAAGTAGGGGGCCGTAAGCATGAGATCCACGTCATAACGCGCGAAGAAGGCTCGGGGACAAGGAGCGCTTTTACGGAACTCGTTATGGGCAAAACAGCGGAGATCTCACCGAAGGCCATAGTACAGGACTCGAACGGCGCTGTGCGGCAGCTGGTCGCCGATGATCCGGACGCTGTAGGATTCATATCGCTGGGGCTGGTAAACGAAAACATTAAAGCTTTGAAGCTGGGAGGCGTCGCGGCCACGAGGGAAAACGTGGAGAACGGCAGCTATAACCTTACGAGGCCGTTTCTGTTCGTAGCTTCGGGCGAACCGGCCGGGCCGGCAAAGGAATTCATAGACTTTACGCTTTCGCGGGAAGGGCAGAAAATATTGGCGGACGAGGGGCTCATCCCTCCGTCGAAAGGTACGGGAAAATGAAAAAAGACAGGGGTAAATTATCGGAACGCGTGTTCCTAGTTATCGCCCTTTCCACGCTTTCGGCGCTGGCGGTGATAACTGTATTCATTATCATCGAGGGAATACCCGTCATAGGCAAGGTCGGTTTTTTCAATTTCGTATTCGGGATGAAATGGGCTCCCAGCCAGGGCGCTTACGGCATATTCCCGATGATCGTCGGCACGATAGCGGTAACGCTGGGGGCGGCGATACTGGGAGTGCCGGTCGCCATATGCTGCAGCATTTTCCTCGCGGAATTTGCCCCGGTCACTTTCAGGAACATATTCAGACCGGCCATACAGCTGCTCGCGGGCATACCTTCAGTGGTATACGGGTTCTGGGGAGTCATCTTTATCGTACCCTTTATCCGCAACAACTTAGGGGGGCCGGGCCTCAGCATATTGGCAGGGTCTATAATTCTCGCCATTATGATACTGCCCACGATCATCAGTATCACGGAAGTCTCAATACTCGCGCTGCCCCGCCATTATAAAGAAGGCGCGCTTGCTTTGGGGCTTACGCATTGGCAGACGATTCGTTCGCTGCTGCTGCCCGCGGCCAAATCGGGGATAGTAGCAGCCGTAATACTGGGAATAGGCCGGGCGATAGGGGAGACAATGGCGGTCATAATGGTGCTCGGGAACGCCGTCGCTTTGCCCGAATCGATACTCGACCCGGTAAGGACATTGACAACGAATATTGGAATAGAGATGGGTTACGCGTCGGGCGAACATCAGGAGGCGCTTTTCGCAACAGGCATAGTGCTTTTCGTCATTATCATGATACTGAACGCCGCTGCCCAGTATATCGTTCGCAGAAAGAGGGCGAAATGAGACTGAATCCGAAAAGTGCGCAAAGGGTCGTAAAAGTGTTGATCTGGCTGGCTGCCATACTTGTTATAGTTATTCTTCTGTTTATAATCATCTACATACTGATAAAAGGCATACCGCAGATAAGCTTGCAGTTCCTGACTGAGATACCGCGCAGCATGGGCCGCACGGGCGGCATTTCCACGACTATAATAGAAACGCTGCTGGTTACATTGGTAGCGGTAATCGTGGCGACGCCTTTCGGCATAGGCACCGCCTTTTACCTCACGGAGTATACGCGCGAGGGCAGGATAACCCGCATCATACGCTTCAGCGCTGAGTCGCTCGCGGGCATACCCTCCATAGTTTACGGGCTTTTCGGATATATATTTTTTGTAACATACCTAAACTTAGGCTGGTCTGTTCTTTCGGGCGGGCTCACATTGGCAATAATGATACTGCCTACCATAATCCGTACTACGGAAGAGGCGATACGCGCAGTGCCGCGCCTGTACCGTGAGGTCGGTTTCTCTTTGGGAGGCACGAAGTGGCAGACGATAACGAGGGCGGTTTTCCCGTCGGCCCTTCCGGGCATCGCCAATGGTATCATCCTTAGTATTGGGCGGTGCGTGGCAGAGACCGCGGCCGTAATACTCACCGCGGGCTCGGCTCTGGGCATGCGCACGATGGCGGTTCATTTCTACATACTCGCAAGGGAGGGCATCTCGCTGGAGAAAGCGTTCGGGACGGCGGCGCTGCTGATAATACTTATTTTCCTTATAAACGTAGTTTTCAACATGCTCGTCAACAGATTCGTAGCTAAAAGGCGCTGAGGTGACAATGAATAATTCTAAGATAGTCATAAAAGAATTTAACTTCTTTTATAAAGAAAAACAGGCTATTCGCAGTTTAAACCTGGAAATTCCGGCGAACGAGATACTCGCTGTCTTCGGCCCGGCCAATAGCGGAATAACCACGCTGCTCCGCTCGCTCAACCGCTTAGGAGACCTTATACCCGACGCACGGCATGAAGGCAAGATATTGATCGATGGTAAGAATATATACGACCCGGATATAAATGTGACGGATCTGCGCCGAAGGGTAGGTATGGTATTCGACGTGCCCACCACGCTGCCTATGACGATTTACGATAATATCGCTTTGGGGCCGCGTATGGGCAAAAGGGCTAAGGCAGACGTAACAGAAGCAGTGGAAAGAGCGTTACATATGGCAGCGCTTTGGGACGAAGTAAAAGACAGGCTGCATACCCCCGCGGCAAGGCTCTCAGGCGGCCAGCAGCAGCGCCTGTGCATAGCGCGCGTACTGGCGCTTGAGCCGGAAGTTATACTGCTCGACAGGCCGTCTTCCGCGCTCGACCCGGTATCGACCGCAAAGATAGAGGATTCGCTCCGGGAACTCAAAGAACAGTTCACAATCATAATAGCGCCCCATACAGTTCAGCAGGCCGTAAGAATAGCCGACAAGGCAGCGTTTATGCTGATGGGAGACTTGATTGAATACGGCGATGCTGAAGGACTTTTTGCGGACCCCAAGCATAAGCGCACAAGCGATTATATTACGGGAAGATTTGGCTGAAAAAAGGCAATAAGAATAATCGGCAAATGCCTCTTGTCCGATATTGACTAGAAGCGCTTGCCTCGGTATTAAAATGGAAATATACTATAGCTAAGAATATTCGGATAAAAAGAGTTTTGTCTGTTTGATAAATTAAAGTCAAGGGATATTGAATAGATCGGAAACCATAAGATATGTGCTTTTGAGGATTATATTATAAGGAGTTCGGATAATGAGAAACCAGTTTGACGAGCAGCTTAGTCTGCTGAATAAAGAGCTGCTGGAGATGGGCGCGCTCATAGAGCACGCTATTGAAAGCGCGTCGCAGGCATTGATGGATCAGGATGTAGACGCCGCAAACAAGGCGATCGAGTTTGACAAACAAGTAGATCAAAAGGAGCGCGATATCGAAGCGCTGTGTTTAAAGCTCCTGCTTCAGCAGCAGCCTGTAGCGCGCGACCTCCGCCTGATATCAGCCGCGCTCAAGATGATAACCGACATGGAAAGGATAGGCGACCAGGCTGCGGACATATCGGGTATAGTCATATATCTTGCGGGCACCCCCTACATAAAAAAACTTGAACACCTTCCGCAGATGGCGGATACCGCCATCCGCATGGTGACCGGCAGCATAGACGCGTATATAAAAAAAGATCCCGTTCTTGCCAAAAAAATAATCGAAATGGACGATATAATCGACGACCTTTTCATAGTCGTAAAGAACGAGCTGATAGAACGCATACATCAAAACGCCGACAACGGGGAGCAGGCTATAGATTTGCTGATGGTCGCAAAATATTTCGAGCGCATCGGAGACCACGCCGAGAACATTGCCGAATGGGTCGAGTATTCTATTACCGGTGTACATAAAGGAGAAATGTTGTGATCTATTATGTTGAGGACGACTGCGATATCAGT
>CAZDZY010000033.1:0-6702 GCA_964510055.1 uncultured Christensenellaceae bacterium | reverse complement strand
AGGGACCTTGTTGTCTATACGCTCAGCCAATCGGGATTTGAGGCGCAGGGTTTCGCAGACGCTGATGCTTTTTATGCTGGTTGTAAAAAGCTGATGCCCGATCTCGTCCTGCTTGACATAATGCTTCCCGATAATAACGGATTGACCATACTGAAAAAGCTGAAAGCAGATAAAAAGACTGCGGAACTGCCTGTTATTATGGTCACGGCAAAAGGGACGGAATATGATAAGGTCATCGGCCTCGATTCGGGGGCGGACGACTACATCGTAAAACCTTTTGGCATGATGGAACTTGTAGCGAGGGTAAGAGCGCTTCTCCGGCGGGCAAACACGAAATCAGGCTCAGGTTTAATGAAAGCGGGAGAACTTGTTGTAGATAAACAGAAGCATATCGTTAAAGTGAGCGGTATAGATATAACGCTCACGCTTAAAGAATATGAATTGCTCTGTCTTCTTTTAGAAAACCGGGGGACTGCGTTCACAAGGGAACATCTTTTGGAATCCGTATGGGATTACAGCTATGAAGGCGGTACAAGGACAGTGGATGTCCATGTAACTACGCTGCGCCAGAAGCTTGGAGGATGCGGTGATCTGATAGAGACTGTACGAGGCGTCGGATACAGATTCGGAGGCTGAAGGATATGACAAAGCGTATTTTTAGCAGCATATTCGTCGCATCGCTTACCGCAGTCGTTCTAGCGGCAGCTTTAATGATGCTTATACTTTATAACCTCTATGAATCAAACGCAACGGAAGAACTAAAAACCGAATCCGGATACCTTTTAAAGGAGCTAAAGGGTGTCGGTAAGGAGACAGACTACTTTAAAGGATTCTATTCGAATAACCGTATTACGTTTATTGCGGCAGACGGAACTGTGCTTTATGACAATACGACGGATGCGGCTGAGATGGAAAACCATTCGGACAGGCCGGAAGTGGAAGCGGCGCTCAAAGACGGTGAAGGGAAGAGCCGCCGGTTTTCAGATACGCTTTCCGAACAGATCATATATTACGCTGTCCGCACCGACGACGGGAACGTGCTGCGCATATCTAAGTCGCAAAGCAGCGTACTCGGGCTTCTGTGGAAAACGCTTCCTGCGTTGATCCTTATAATATTGGGTGTTGCCGTGCTTTCGTTATTGATAGCGAAGTACATGACGAAATTTATAATCGCCCCTGTAAATGCGTTAAATCTCGATTCCCCTTTCGAAAATGATATATATGATGAACTGAGCCCCCTGCTTCTGCGTATCGAGCGGCAGCATGAGGAAATACAGAGGAAAATGCAGGAGATAACTGAAAAGCAGCGTGCGTTTGCAGCGGTTGCCGAGAATATGCGCGAAGGCCTGATACTGTTATCAGGCAGCGGCAATATCCTTTCAATAAATAAAAGCGCCGTTACGATATTCGGGGCGGAAGGTATCAAGACAGGGGATAATATCCTTACGCTTAACCGGTCGGAGCAGTTGAAAAGCGTTTGCGAGGAAGCCGGGAGGGGGGCAAGCACCGAAGCGCAGCTTAAGATCAAAGACAAATATTATCAGCTGCTCGGCAGCCCTGTCACATCAAAAGAAGGAACGCTGGGAGCGGTAATACTGATACTTGACATAACCGATAAAAACAGTGCGGAACGCAGCCGCAGAGAATTTACCGCGAATGTGTCCCATGAGCTCAGGACTCCTCTCACATCTATATCAGGATTTGCGGAGATAATGAAGAACGGAGTGGCAAAACCGGAAGATATGCAGGGGTTTGCGGGACGTATATACAACGAGGCAAACCGGCTTATCGCACTTGTTGATGATATAATCCGTTTATCGCAGCTCGACGAAAAAGCAATGGTGACAGACAGGGAGAGAGTCGACCTGCTGGCACTGGCAGACGATGTCTGCAGCCGCTTAAAACCGCTTGCGGATAATATGGGAGTTAACCTTGCTGTGCAGGGGAAACATGTAATAGTGAGCGGATATAAACAGATAATCGATGAGATGATCTATAACCTCTGCGATAACGCCATTAAATACAACGCAGCGGGCGGCAGCGTTGATATAAATATTGATGACATAGGTGAAAAACCTGTAATTACCGTCAGCGACACGGGTATCGGTATCCCGGCGGAACATCAGCCATATGTGTTCGAGCGTTTCTACCGTGTTGATAAAGGCCGGTCGAAGCAAACAGGGGGCACGGGCCTTGGATTATCCATAGTAAAACACGGAGCAGCGATACATAAAGCGGATATAAAATTGGACAGTACAGCGGGCAAAGGCACGAGAATAGATATTATATTTCCAAAGCAAAATCAATAGTTCACAGCAACGTATCATTGAGGGAAGATATGGATAGTATTATCAAATTGCTTGAAAAACACGGGCCGCTGACCGGAAAAGAATTGCATGAAAGAACCGCAATAGAGCCTTTTACGCTTTGGAAAAAATGCAATCGATCTGAGTCTGCCATTACACAGACTATCGGCGAAAGGTATTTGAGGCTGTCCAAATCGGTCAACAGCTACGCAAGGCTTTCTCCCTCTATATTGCGGGAGTTCTATAACTATACGGTGATCGGTTTAAAAACACAAACCAAAGAGATCCGGGCAAAAGCAAAGCAGCTGGAACGGTCAATAAATGAGATAAGCAAGGCTAAAATGGAACTGGCAAAGTCTATCATGGTAAAAATCATTGATTCTCAAAGCGAACGTAAAGCGATAATCGAAAACGCATGCTTTATTATATCCGGCGATGTCGTATATAACATGTCTCATCTGGAACCAAGGCCGGAATCTTCGACAGGGAAAATGGTCAACGGGTCAGATCTTGATATCGTGGTTATTTATAAAGATCTGCCGGAAGAGACCATAGAAAAGCTTGATCTGGCTATCTATGAACAAAAGTCTTATTTGCTGATGAATCCGGTCTACCGGGAAGAGATCGACTATGTGATAAAAGATATTTCAAAAGCGGAAAACAATTTGAAGTTTACAGACTTTAATTCGATGGTCGCGTCAAAGATACTCGATGAAGGCAGGTTTTTACTGGGCAGCGCTTTGCTTTTTTCGGAGGTTAAAAAAATGATCGACGATTCCGAAGTACCGGGAAAAATGCTTTCGCTGAAAGAAAAAGCGCTAAAAGAACGAAATAATGCCAGGGAGATCCTCCTGGCATCTGACGACGCTGATATCGATCCTGAGATCATGCGTTTATTTTACACAAAAGAAGAAACGGAAGAGTTCTTTTAACCTCTCCGCATATCCTCCGCAGTTACAGGCGCTAAGGAGGCCCTTTACCTGTTCAGCTTTCTCCTATGCCATATTGGCTCTTTAAGTTTTCCACATGCCTGTAATAATCGATATGCTCCAGTTTCGACGCCGCCGGTTCATCTAATACGACCGTTATCCTGCCGCTGTGTAATTGTATTGCCGATGAAGTTACCTGGGATGTGACCGGGCCTTCGATACATTTGGCAACAACAGCCGCTTTTTTAACACCGTTAGCGATCATTAAAATATTTCTTGCGTCAAGTATGGTGCCGATACCCATTGTTATCGCAAAATGGGGCATCTGGCTCCTTTCGATATTTGCTTTTTTATAAAATGCCTCGTAATTGTCATCCAGCGTGGTTTTAGTTAATGCCTGCACATGCGTTCTGGATGCAAGCGATGTGCCCGGTTCGTTGAACCCCCAGTGGCCGTCGCCTCCCAATCCTAAAAGCTGCAGGTCGATACCGCCGGCTTTTTTGATCTCATCTTCGTACCGCTTGCAGAACTTCTCAGGTTCCCTTGTTTTCCCGTCGGGTATATGTATATTTTCTTTTTTGATATTGACATTCCTGAAAAACTCTTCGTTCATAAAACGGGCATAGCTCTGATCCATATCATATGGTTTATCCAATTCTATGCCTACCCCCAGATACTCATCGAGGTTGAATGTTTTAACCCTCGAAAAGTCAAGGCCTGCTTTATGCATTTTGATGAGCTCCTGATATGTACCGATAGGCGTTGCCCCGGTTGCCAGCCCAAGCACGCAATCAGCTTTTTGTTTAACGTATCCTGCTATAATATTAGCGGCATGTTTACTCATTTGTTCATAATTTTCCCTGATTATTATATCCATTTTTAACCTCGCCTTTTTCAATAAATTTGATCGTTATATTATAAACTAAAAAGTACGGAGCATATTGCTTTAAACATTATATATATTATTTCTCTTTTTTAAAATACTTTTATTTTAATTATTACTTTTTTTTGCATTTGTTTTTGATATAATAAAGTAATTGATTTTTCCATTATCCGAATAAAGGAGCTGACAAAATGACGGAAGGTATAAAAATAGCAGATCTGTTTGATCTGAAAGAAACTATTGCGGCCGAAGTTTTTAACGGATGCGAATATCCGTGGGAGGTATTGCCCAAGATCAATTCTTTTATATTAGCTTTGGGAGCAACGCTTTCGCCGGATGAATACAACCATACCGCGGAAGGCGTGTGGATATCAAAAACGGCTAACGTATACCCTTCCGCCTATATAAAAGGGCCGTGCATCATAGGCCATAATGCGGAAGTCAGGCATTGTGCGTTTATTCGCGGCTCGGCAATCGTTGGAGAGAATGCCGTTGTAGGAAACTCAACTGAGCTGAAAAACGTCATTTTGTTCAACAGAGTGCAGGTGCCGCATTACAATTATGTCGGAGATTCGATACTGGGTTTCAAGGCGCATATGGGCGCGGGCTCTATCACTTCAAACGTAAAATCAGACAAGAGCATTGTATGCGTGCGTTTTATGGACCAAAAAATAACGACGAATATGAAAAAATTCGGCGCTATGCTCGGCGACAACGTAGAAGTCGGCTGTAATTCGGTGCTTAACCCAGGCACTATAGTCGGCCGCAATTCCACTATCTATCCCGTTTCCATGGTACGCGGGGTTGTGCCCGGGAACAGCATCTATAAGAGATACGATTCTATAGTAAAAAAGAATTGATCAGCAACATTGCGGATTCTGCTCTGTCCAAGACATCGTTTACCGTAATTTTTCCACGGGGTCGATCGCTGATACGATCTTCAAAGCGTAAGAATCCTTATTTGCGATATCCTGGTCTGTCACAAGATGAAAATCCAATAGTTTATCGGCATCGTACCCGGTGTGGAGAAAATTGATTTTTGCGAGCGCCTGGCTCCATCCGTCCAGCCAGCTTTTCAGCAGGCGGCGTTTTTTATAGTCACCGTCCACATGCAGGAGTAAATCGATATCGCTGCCCATACTGGAATTCCCGGAATTTGTGCTGCCAAAAAGATAGACCCCTTTTACGCCCATTTTCTCCATATCTATGTTGTCCGCAATTTGTTTTGCCATATAGTAACGCCAACGCCAATGCTCTTTGTCTTGTGTTATTCTCCAGCCTACCTGCCCGGATCCATCTGTTTTATTTTTACCGATATCGCTTCTGCGCTCGTCGGTGAGGAACGCGATAGCTTGCTCCAGGTTCGAATTCATGTGGATAGCCAGTGTTTTTCCGAAATTCGACGCGGGCACGTCGATCACTTTTACAACGTCCGAAAGATATGAGTATTCCGGAAGTATTTTTTCCAAATTGTTTTCTGAACATCTGAAAAAGCTTTCGCGGAATGTAACGCCCGGCTGATCCGGATAAATCGGCACATACATAATATTTGCTTCGATAAGGTCCTGAAAAAAGTGGGTGCCGAACGACAGTACGGGGACATAGGAAGCTTTTTTCCATGCGACCTCAATAAGCGCCGCAGTGCAGGAGATATCGGAATACGTGACCCGGACGCCTAATTTTATATCTCCCCGGCTGCCCCAGCGGCCGGGGCCGATCAATATAAACTTACGTTTAGGCAGGCTCTCGTTCAAAAGGCCGACGGCTCTTCCTACGGAAAACAAGTCTTCTTTGGTGGAAAGCCTGTCATATCCGTCACCGTCGATATACACAATATGCGTTATGTCTTTTATTGTACCGTCAGAGACATATTTGTTTGCTGTAAAAACAACGTCGATGCTATCAAGGTTTTGCGGTATAGGCGCAGGATTGCGCATAGTACCTTCTCCCTGAGAACGACACTGCAGCAAATACAGATCTTTGCCGTCAAATGCAAACTCGATATCGACCGGCGTTTTCATCTTTTCCTGCAAAACATCAAGGATACGCTTGAGTTTTCGGGGAAGGTCTCCCGACGTCAAAACACTGTCGAACGTTACAACGATCTCGTCGTTATTAGTATCCAATGTAAGAGCGTTCTTGTTTTCCATCATATTCATGTTATACACGGAAACATATCGATACAGATCGGGGATCTGATCCCCCAGCTCTTTTAACAAGTCAGCGATCTTCACGGTTTCAAAACTATTGTTCTCAAGATTTATTACATCGGCATGGTTGGGGGAATAATGCCGTATATCATCAGGCGTCTGGTTGATCCTGAGCTGCGGTTTTTTCGGAGAAAACAGAATAGGGTAATCATCATTAACTCTGTCTACGGCACGGGTACCAAGCCCCATGACCAGGCGCACCAGCCCGCCCTCCTTGTCGATCCGGGTCGACCAGCGAAACAGGTTATGTGAAAAAGCGGCGCCCGCGTAAATTGGCATATAGTATTTTCCTATTTTCTGCCCGACGACTTCCTGTATAAGTATACCCATCCGCTCTGTGCGATTTAACAGCCCGCGCTGTTTACGGTAGTTGA
>CAZDZY010000032.1:0-30180 GCA_964510055.1 uncultured Christensenellaceae bacterium | reverse complement strand
TCCCTGGCTCATACTGATTACAGTTATAAGCTTCGGGTATATGAAAACGGCGCAGGCAGGTTTTCTTACAAGATAGTACGCGACGAGTGGATAGAGAATAAAGAGACAATAGTATTGGATGAAGTCCGCTTTATCGATAAAGACGGCACTGATATGCTGCTAAAAGTCATAAGCGACAATGATTTCTGGAATATACCCAATGTCCATCCCGACGAGCGGTTAGGGCTTGACGGAAGTACGGTCAGTATAACAGGCTATAATAAAGGTGCTGCCCATCATATCAGAATGTGGGAGCCGGGCGAAGAATACGGCATATTTAAGATATTCAAAGAGATTTACGATTTCGGCAAAAACTTTGCGGATGATCCGATAAACCTGATCGAAAGAGATTTTAGTTCCTGATCTTATCTTCTTATAAACAGCTTGTCTTTATGCCTGGAAAGAGCGATAAAAAGAGGGATGCCCAGTACATAGCAGGCGGCAATCTGGCCTGCAGCTACCCACAGCACCGATTCCCAATAAAGCAGATGCAGATAGTGATTCAATACCCCGGCCACCACGAACGCGTTTATAAGTACGGCTGGCAGCGGGAGAAACCATTTGTTTTTTATGAATCTGGCTATTACCGCGGCCGCAAGCGTTGCCAGCGATCCGAATAAGATATCGTAAGGGCCCAAAGGCGTACCCGCAAGGTTGGCAAGAAGACAGCCGACAAACAGCCCCGGAACTGCGGCGGGCGTAAAGAAAGGCAGTATGCACAGCGCTTCGGATACGCGGACCTGCAGCTGGCCGAACGACATAAAAGAAAACGCTATAGTCAGCACAAAGTAAAGCGCGGCTATTATTCCCGCCTCCGCTATGAACCGGGCGGAGAAAACGCTTTTTTTCACGTCAGCCCACCACTATATTGGCTATCTTGCCGGGGATAATTATCACTTTTTTGACCTGCCTGTCAGCAAACAGCGCAGAAAGCTCTTTCGTATCCATTATATGCTTTTCAATATCCTCTTTAGATGCGTTTGAAGGCACACGGAAGGTGGCGCGCAGCTTGCCGTTTATCTGAAGCGGCATCTCCATCGTGTCGAGCGTCAAAGCGTTATCGTCGCAGACAGGGAATTGCGCGTTGAACACGGAATATTTTTCGCCGATCATTTCCCACAGTTCCTCTGCGAAGTGCGGCGCGAACGGAGCTATGAGACGAATAAGCGCATTAGCTGCGTTTGCGGATACCTCTTTGTCGGGGGAGGCGTCGGCGTATTTGTAGAGCGCGTTAGTGAATTCCATTATGCGCGCTATAGCCGTGTTGAACTGGAAGCTTTCTATATCCTCAGACACGTGTTTTATGCAGTAGTTCTGCGCGTAAAGAAGCTCGGCTTTGCCCTCGCCGCTCGTCTCTTTGACTTTGGTAAGGCGCTCTATTATGCGCTCGACGCGCTCGAGGAACTTCGATACGGCCCTCACTCCCTCGTCGTTCCACGGGCCGCCCTCTATGTAAGAGAACCCGAATCCAAGATATGTGCGGAACACATCGCTGCCGAATTTCTCGATGTACTCGTCGGGAGATATGACGTTGCCGCGCGACTTGCTCATGCGCATGCCGTCGGGCCCCAGTATGGTGCCCTGGTGCACGAGCCGCGTAAAAGGCTCGTCGAAGCCGACATAACCCATATCGTGCAGCGCCATCGTGAAGAACCGCGCGTACAGAAGGTGCATGCACGCATGCTCCGCGCCGCCTATATACGTATCAACGGGCAGAATCTTATTAATCCACTCGGGGTCCCATGCCTGCCGGGAGTTTTTGTTGTCGGGATAGCGCAGGAAATACCACGACGAGCACACGAATGTGTCCATCGTGTCGGGGTCGCGCCGCGCGGGCCCTCCGCAATGCGGGCAGGTCGTATTTATAAACGATCCCGACTTTAGCAGCGGAGACGTTCCGTCGGGCGTGAAGTTGACGTCGTAAGGCAGGCGGACCGGGAGGTCGCTCTCGGGCACCGGCACTTCGCCGCATTTGTCGCAGTAAACGACGGGTATGGGCGTGCCCCAGTAACGCTGGCGCGAAATGAGCCAGTCCCTGAGGCGGTAGTTGATCTTGAAATCTCCCGCCCCCTGCTTTTTGAGCTTTTCTATTATCGCCTTCTTGCCTTCTTCAACCGGAAGACCGTCGAATTCCGCGCTGTTTGTAAGCACCCCGTATTCCACATACGGCAGGTCGTCGTTTTCGCCGCCCTTTGCTTTTACGACGCGCTCTATAGGCAGGCCGTATTTCGCCGCGAACTCAAAGTCTCTCTCGTCGTGGGCGGGAACGGCCATGACGGCCCCCGTGCCGTACGTGGCGAGCACGTAGTCAGCGGCATATATGGGTATCCGTCTGTTGTTTACGGGATTTATCGCGTAAGCGCCCGTGAATACGCCGGTCTTTTCACGCGTAGTGGAGAGGCGGTCTATCTCGCTTGCGCGAGCCGCGCAGTCTATGTAATCTTCGACGGCTTTGCGCTGCTCAGGCGTAGTTATCCTAAGCGTGAGCGGATGTTCGGGGGCAAGCACGGCGTATGTGCAGCCGAACAGCGTGTCCGCTCTCGTGGTGAACACGGTGAATTCGCCGCCGCCTTCTATTTTGAACGTTATTTCTCCGCCCACCGATTTGCCTATCCAGTTGCGCTGCATGGTTTTAGTTTTTTCGGGCCAGTCGAGGCCGTCGAGATTGGCAAGCAGCCGTTCGGCGTAATCGGTTATCTTGAAGAACCACTGCGTAAGATTCTTACGAACGACGGGAGTATGACACCGCTCGCATTCGCCGTTTATCACCTGTTCGTTGGCAAGCACGGTGTTGCAGCTCGTGCACCAGTTGACCGGCGCTTCCTTTCGGTAAGCGAGGCCTTTTTTGTAGAGCTGCAAAAAGCACCACTGCGTCCATTTATAATAATCGGGCAGGCATGTCTTTATCTCATAATCCCAGTCGAACGCAGCGCCCATAGCTTTAAGCTGCTTTTCCATGGTCTCTATATTGTTAAGCGTAGAGTCTTCGGGGTGGATGCCGGTCTTTATAGCGTAGTTTTCGGCAGGCAGGCCGAACGCGTCGAAGCCCATCGGCTGAAATACCTCCCAGCCTTTCATGCGCATGTAGCGAGCGTACGAGTCGGAAAGCCCGTAGTTATACCAGTGCCCTATGTGGAGCTTCGCTCCCGAAGGGTACGAAAACATCTCGAGTATGTATTTCTTCTTATCCGCTCTCGACCTGTCGAACTTATAGAGCCCTGTTTCTTCCCATTTTTTCTGCCATTTCTTTTCTATCTGCAAAAAGTCCATAATTGTCTCCGAATCTGCCTGAAAACCCTAAAATCTTTCGGTTCCTCAGTATTTAAACATAACGTTTACTGGCTTTGTACATTATTATATATTGCCGTAAAAAAATCAAGATTAATATCTTGATTGATACTGATGCTATAACCGATATTCAGTCGGATACCGGGTTGGATACTTGCTTTTCAGATAATCGACCCGGTCTCTGACGGCTCCCCTCACAGGGGAGCCTGACGCCGCATTTACCTTACCAGCGTCGCCACCGCGGTCGCGGATACTCCTTCCCCGGTGCCCTCGAATCCCATGCCTTCCGTCGTCTTGGCCTTTACGCTGACCAGGTCTATCTCCATGCACAGCGCGGCAGCAATATTCGCGCGCATCTTTTCGATATGCGGCGCGAGTTTAGGCTCCTGAATAACCACTGTAGAGTCGATGTTTTCTACAGAATATCCCTTTTTGCCTATTATCTCCAAAGTGCGCCCGAGCAGCGTTATACTGCTGATGCCCCTGAACTCGTCGGTGCACGGGAAATGCTGCCCGATGTCGCCCGCGGCCGCTGCGCCGAGCAGCGCGTCTATTATAGCGTGGACGAGCACGTCGGCGTCGCTGTGCCCGAGCAAACCTTTTTCATACGGGATATTGACGCCTCCCAGGATAAGCGGCAGCCCTTCTTTCAGCCTGTGAGCGTCGTAGCCGGTGCCCATTCTCGTCTGCTGCCCGGCTATCGCCCTGCCGTACAGCAGGTCTTCCTGCGTCGTTATTTTTATATTATCGTAATGCGCTTCCACAAAGCTGACTGGAATGCCGGCCCTCTCGAGCAATACGCATTCGTCCGTGCCCACAAAGCCGTCTTCCCTGGCTTTTTTATGGGCGTCAAGAATGATATCGTATTTTATTGCCTGCGGCGTCTGTATGTTGACGAGGCGTTCCCTGTCGAGCGTGTCTTCAATAAAGCCGTCTTCTACGATCTTTATCGTGTCTTTCGTTTTGACGCCCGCCGCGGCCGCGCCCGTTTCATACGCTTTGCGCACGCACGCTTTTATGACCGAGGGGTTTATAAAACACCTGGCGCCGTCGTGCACCGCTACGACGTCGGCGTCCTTAGCTTCAAGCAGGGCGTTCCATACGGAGAACTGGCGCTCGCTGCCGCCTTCCACTATGGTGTAAGGTATGCTGAGCGTTTTTCTTGCGGCCGAGTCGACGTCGTTCATGTCCTGCTTTCTGGAGACGATGATGACGCGCTCAAAACAGACCGCGTTCTCGAACGCGAGCAGCGAGCGTTCGAGCACCGTCCTGCCGCCGATGGATATAAACAGCTTGTTCTGGCCCATGCGCTGCGAACTGCCCGCGGCGAGTACTATCCCTACTGTGTTACTCATGCTTTGTTTCCTCCAGTATCTGATACATGCCGTCCGCTTCCTCTTTGCGTACCGTTTCGGAAAGCTGCAGCACCTTTACTTTGAGCGTATTCGAACCGAAGCGTATCTCTATTATATCGCCAATTTTAAGGTCTTTGCCCGGCTTCGCGGGGTTGCCGTTTACTGAAACGCGCTGGCGGTCGCACGCTTCGCTGGCGATCGTGCGGCGTTTGATTATCCTGGAAACCTTTAAGAACTTGTCTAATCTCATAAGCACCTCTAACTACATTATAGCAGATATAATTTATTTTATAATAAATCAATTACTGACTGTAATACAAAAACGCCTAATAATAGGATTACAGCAATAAACCACTTCTTAAATGTTTTTCTTTGATGCTTACGGATAGCGGCTTTCCCGTACTCATTGATAGTGTAAGTATCAGAGCCGTTTCCGTCTGTATGTATGCGGTCAACATAACCAAGCTTATAAAGTGTGGGAAACCAAATGCTATAAAACGTATCGACATTATCTGCGCCGCGTTTGTTAACTTGCTTTAGAAGCTTATAAGCCCCCGAATAAAGTTTGTCCATAATCAGATGATATCACAAAACAAAAACTGTTAAAAGCGCATTTCATTAAAGGCCGCCGTATTTGGTAAACAGAAAAGAGCGCCTTTTTACGGGCGCTCTCTTCAAAATATATATTCATGCTGGTTGCATTGTTAATTTTAATATACACTGCCATTATGAACAAAGGGTTAACGAAAAGTATCATTTTTGTGAAAATAAAGATTACAATTCTTTTATCATTGTCAGCCGGTCGTCGCCCGTTCCGTATTCGTCGGAAGACCTTTCGGAAATTTTGAATCCGAGCCTCTCGCGGTATGTCGCGAGAGCCTTGAAGTTAGCCGGATCGACCGTAAGCTGCACCTTCGCGACGCTGAGATCCTTGATATCCGAAAGAGCGTATTCGAGAAGCGCTATGCCTATATCGTATCCGCTGAACGCAGGGAGCACCGCTATGCTTAAAAGATACGCCAAATCGAGGTCCTTCATGTCGCGCATGAAATAAGCGCTGGCAACAGGCACATCATCTTCGTCCACCGCTACGTATATCCTGCCGTGGCGCATGAGCGGTATCACAACGTAATCAGTCAGCGCCCCGTTGCCGAACGCAGCTTTTTCTATACGAAGAATGTGTGAGATCGTATCCTTATCCGGCTGCTCTACGGCTTTAAACGTTATAGTCATATGACCTCCTTAATATAAACACTGATAATTCTTTAATATCTATGGCTGCTGTATCTCATGCAGGTCTTTAAGTTTTCTTTCCGAATATTGCGCGTCATACGCGTCTTCGTGCTCCAAAGAGTATTTTATCAGCGAATCCGCCTGAAAGCTGAACGATGAATTGTCGCAGACTATTATATGGTCTAAAAGCTCTATGCCCAGCGTTCCCAGCGCTTTTGCTATATCTATTGTTACGCTTATATCGGCCTTCGAGGGCGCGGGGTCGCCGCCCGGGTGGTTATGCGCAACGATGCCTTTTACCGCTTTATGGCGCAGCGCGCCTGCCGCGAGCTTGTTTAAATATACCGGAGACTCGGAAGACCCGCCTTCAGACAGGCGTTCGAAATGTATGACCCGGTTTTGCGTATCGAGCCAGACGACATAGAACTGCTCATATGCTTTGCCCAGCAGCAGCGACCTTGCGAACCCGCACGCGTCCTTAACGGTTTTGATAGACGGCCGGCTGCCCATCCTGCTGCGCTGGTATGCCCTGAGCATTTCGGGAAAAACGGAAAGATAAACCGCGGTCCTTTCCCCGATGCCTTCGACCTGCTTTAAGTCGAACGCCGAGGCTTCAAGCACGCCCGAAAGGCTGCCGAACGCATCTAAAAGCCTGCGCGCGACGGGCCTAGTGTCGATGCGCGGCAGAACGTAAAAAAGAATGTATTCCAGTATTTCGTGATCCTCAAACCCCTCAAGGCCTTCGCTTAAAAACCTTTGGGTCACCCGCTGCCTGTGACCTTCGCTCATAAGGCCCCCTCTTACTGCCCCAAAAAGCCTTAGCTTTTTGGGGACCCCGGTTTTTGCCCCAAAAGCTAAGGCTTTTGGGGACCCCGTACTAAGCGGAGCACCCCTTGCAGCTAGAGCAGCCCCCGCCGCTGCAGCTTCCGCCGCCTCCGTGCCCGGCTCCGCCGAAATAACATTTGCCCTGATAAAAACGCTTTGTGCTGCCCGACCCGCAGGCAGGGCATTTCGGCTTATTATCGGGGCTGGTCAGCTCTTCAAAAACATGTTTGCAGTCTTCACAGATGTATTTAAGTAACGGCATCGATCCCTCCGATTTTTGCTTTTATTATAGTTTTCCAAAAAACCGGTCAAAAACACTTTGGGCTTACAGCGCTGTTACAGCATCTTCTTTCGCCACAGCCATATCGCGACAACGACAGTGGATACGAACGCGGCGCCCGCAACTATCCAAAAACCTCCCTGCATACCCGCGAACGGCACGTCTACGTTCATGCCCCACAGCGCCCCAAACAGCGCGGGGATTGCGAGTATGATAGTAACGGAAGTTAAAAACTTCATGACTATATTAAGGTTATTCGATATAACGGAAGCGAACGCGTCCATAGTGCCCGACTGTATATCCCGGTAAATCGTACACATCTCGATGGCCTGTTTGTTTTCAACGATAACGTCTTCGAGCAGGTCTTCATCCTCGGGATAACGCTTTACCATATTCGTTTTCATCATCTTTTCGAGAACTATCTCGTTTGCCTTGAGTGACGTCGAAAAGAACACGAGCGACTTTTCGAGCTTTAACATCTGCAAAAGCTCTCTGTTCTTAAGCGACTTATACAAAGCGTTTTCGACCTGCGTGCTCGCCTTTTCTATCTGCCGCAGGTATTGCAGGAACTTCGAAGACGTCTTGAACAGCAATTGATATATAAAGCGCGTCTTTTTTGTACAATCGAACCCTTTTACCCTGCCTTTATAGAAGTCCTCGAAAATAGTGGAATCTTCAAGACAGACTGTTATAAGGTTGTTTTCGGTTATTATGATACCGAGAGGGACTGTATTGTATAAAAACGACGTTCCTTCCGGTTCGACGATCGGTATGTCGACGAGTACGAGCGTAGCTTCGTCTTCCCTGTCTATACGCGGAGTCTCCTCTTCGTCTAATGCGGCGGATAATAGGTCCATTTCGACGCCGCAGTCTTTAGCTATCTGTCCAAGCTCTTCTTTGCTTGGATCAGTCAAATGCACCCAGGAACCTGTACAAAGTTCGCAGTGGGGCTGGAGTATTCCGTTTTCAGATTTAAAAAACTGAATCATGGCAATGCACCGCCTTTCTTAAATGCGCCCAAAATATGTTTTGGGCAAGATAGCGGCGTGCATATTTTCAGCCTGCCAAGTGGTATGCACTCCGCTTTTTTATACTATGTGGCTGTTTAGGGCCTGTGTCCACGCATACCACCTCCCCGAAAAGAAATTTAAAATGATTTTTCGACATTTCTGTAAAACCATAGATAATTATAGCACGCAGCGCAAATAAATCAACCTCGGAAATTAAAACTGAAAAATCGTTTTGCATATGTATAATTGACACGCTTTAAGGACAGATTTATAATTATAGGGCGGCGGTTCTGTGGTTGCAAGTCGATGCCAGCCGCGGGCAAAACGACCCACGTAAACCGATTATCGGCGAGCATGGCGCGGTTTAGAAATAAGCCCGGCCGGGAGGAATCTCGAGAGGCAAAGTAGTGAAAGGATTGGTTTCCTAAAAATTTGCGAAATGTCCAGCCGGCGGATGTGGGGGCAAAGACCAGGTCAGACGCCGCTTTATACGTAACTCAGGCGGGCGGTCAGGGGCCGCTTGGGCCGGGTAAACAGGGACAGCCGGAATATTATGCATATCCGGCTGTCATTTTTTTCTATAGAAAATGTGCGCATCAATTTAGTCTGTCCGGTTTACGGCGCTTCATAATAGAAGACGGGTATGCTGATAACGGTGTTGTCGGCATTGAACGTGAATTTGCACGTTTCGTAAACAGGCGGGCCCTGAGGAGCATCGGAAGTATTGGAATACCCTATCCCCTCGACGGGCACCTCGCCCGCCATATCTACCTGCTGGTTGCCGTTTTCATCATGAAGGACCAGTATCGCGTATTCCCCGAAAGGAAGGTCGGCAAACACGGCCTCTGCTTTACCGTCCTTAATATTAGCAGCCGCGTTCGCTATGGTATTAGCGGGGTCCTGAATATAGACATTGAAAAGGACATTCCCGGTACCGTTCTTCAAGCCGCTCACCGTAACAGTCAAAGCGCCGGAAGATGCAGAGACGGCCTTTACCGGCGAAGCGCTGCCGAGAGCCATCGGACGTATCATGAAACTGTACCACGAAGTATCTATCCTGAAAGATTTCTGATTCCCCTGAGGCTTTAATTTTCCGGACCCTATCCACTCGCCCGCAGAGATGGTATCGCCCGCGCCGTAACGTTGCACAAGCCAGATCCGCTCGCCTTTGACTTCATCCAGCGAGTCTATCACTACGCCGTTTGGCCCAAAGGCGTCGAAATTGCTGAATCCCTCGAACCCCTCGCGCTGGTAATAGTAATTAGTATTGTCGGGGAAGTAATAGCAGAACGTCCCTATAGTATGTTCGTCGGTATGCAAGAACACGTCTCCGGGCTGTATCCGCGATTCCATGTATTCCGCAGCTTCGGTCATCGGGCCGTTAAAACGCTTTGACATCGTGTAATCGATCTGAGGAACGGTAAACGCTATTATGACTGCGCATCCTATCGCGGGCAGTATCTTTTTGCCAAGACTCCCGATACCAAAGGAAAGCCCCAGAATAAAAAGCCCCAATACGGGCATCATATAGCGCTCGACGAGGACCGGCCGGATGACAAAGGAAGCGATGATACCCGCTCCTATTGTCAGTACGTAGGCTCCGACGGCCAGGATAGCCAACTTTACGTTTTCATCCCTGCGGACTATACGATAGATTATTCCGAAAAGTATCAGGGCAACGGAGACGTAAAGCACAATATCCACAAAAACCTGCCAGGAAGGGGATGAAAACGGAGACGGAAGCCACGATACACGCGGAAACCACGAGGGACGCGGTAACGGGTACGAGAATTTATTGCTGAAAGGGTAGATGAGGGTCTTTCTGATAACATCGGCGGTCACTTCGGGTATCCAGTAGCTTCCCGAGATCCTGCTAGCCTGCGCCGCAAGCTTGATTATCCACGGGATATAAAGGACGGCAGCGGCCCCTGCCGTTATAAGGAACGGCTTCAGCTTCTTTTTCCCGGCAAGCATCATAACAAACAGTATAGCGCAGATCATCACAACGGCCAGCAGGGCATAGTAATGTGTATACGCGGCGCAGAGCGTGCATACGCCGAAGATTATCCAGTCTCTTAAGCGGCCTTCCTTAAAGCCAAGATATCCCCAGAGGGCGCTTCCCGTAACGAAGAACGCCGCCCAGGTGTACATCCGGGCTTCCTGAGCCATTGAAAGCGTTATAGGAAGCGCGAACGTAAGCAGTGTGTATATCAATCCGAAACGGTTTCCGAGCGCCCTCCTGACCGGGCCGATGCCCAGCGACGCAAGCGCGACTACGCCGAGGACCGAGAACGCCCTTAAAGCAAAGACCGAATTGCCGAAAATAAGAGTGAAAAAATGAAGCAGCAAATAATAAAGCGGCGGATGGCTGTCGCCGCCGGTTATATTTATTATATCCGGGATAGAATGTTTGACCAGAGCCGCGGAATACGATTCGTCGTACCACAGGCTTTCATGGGTGATCCCTATAAACATAAGTACAGTTCCGGCCGCCATTATCACGAGCCAGACTATCAGGAATGCGAGGCTTGATTTCTTTTTATCCATGCCGATATATACCCCCATCTTTAACAGAATAATATACGAAAACGATTAAGCAATGTGGTGAGTATAGCATATATATACGAATTTTGACAATATACAGCGTATATAGTCATTATGGGTACCGATGGAGGCGCCGCGTATGAAACATCGTGAAATCAAGCGGGTAGCCCAAGGCCGCACCTACGGTAAATAGAAAGTCGGGCGATGTATGATTGCTGTTTTCTGAATGTACATATATAAGATAATACTGGATTTTCGATGAAACAGACGATCAATAAATAAACCATAAGCTCCAAAATTGGCTTGTTTCAGGCGATCTGGAGCTTTTTAGTGTTGAGATTTCGTTATAGTCGAGGGAGCAAAAAGTGCAGGTGCATCAAAAAGTGCAACATGAAAAATTATTTTTCGATTCGTATTTTACATTATGCTCATAATCTGCAGCGTTAAAACCTTTGGAAAAATATCATCAGTAAAAATATATTTACCTGATACTGGTGATAACAACTCCTAAGCATTCAGCAATATCTTGCGCAAGTGAAAAATCGATAAAGTCTAACGCTTCGGCAGGAACATTATTGCGTTCAAAACCCGGAACACCGCAGGAAATCAACAAGGCTCCTTTATCAGTGTCGCACACGATAAATCGAGAATTTGGATCATCGGGTGATTGTTTGCGAATACTCTCAAGATAACGGATGCTGGCCTCTTCTTTTATAACGGTTTTTTCCGTATCGAATATGTTCTGATAAATTGCATTCTCTTTTGAAATTAATGAGACATTACATTCCAGGATGCCGTTATAGTATCTTGAAGATAGGCTGCCGCCCAGCGGTTCAAGACCGTCTATTGGTGTCTTGCTTAGTAAATCCAATGCAAGCTTAAGGGTAACAGCTGATACATCACCATCGCCTGTACCTCCTTCAAGGGTAACAATGTATTCATCAATATAAAAAATTAACTCCACAGTCGTCCATTCACCGATTGTTGTATTGACTGTTTCGTCAACTCCAGCACTGCTAACTGTACCGCTCTTGAAATAGTAATAATCCATACCGTGTTCTGTCAGTTTATCAAAATAGTCTATACCATTCGATTCGATACTTTCAATAGGTGCAGCTTTATCGTAGACACTAAGGACTAAATGAATGTCTTTTAACTTATATCTAAATAAATTACAACTACTATCTTGGGTAAATCCGGGCAAACAAGAAGATAAGTCATAAATACCCTTATTAATATTAAGCGTAATTTCAGGCGTTTCGGCGCAAGAACAAATCATTACAAAAGCAAGTAATGTTATAATCAGCAGCGATAATTTTTTACCCATCACAAGCACCTCTTCAAATAAAGTGTTCCGGCAAATAAGGCTTTTGGGCTCAGGATGACAATATGAGGTTTTACAAATAAACAGTACAAAACCATTTAAATTATGTCATTAAATACTATACCATGCAATATCAATGTAGTGCAACATTTGGTGCAACACGAGGTGCAACATGAGAAATAAAAAAACGCCCGTTTTCGGCGTCCAATAGAGAACGGGGTGTTCAAAAACCCGCTATTTTACTGGACAAACGTCGCTCAGCGTCGGCGGGCTCGTTTAATCAATATAATATAAAACAATTAAATATAAAATTCTGTAATTATTATAAAGGATTCGACTTTATTTTTGCGAACCTGCGCGGGTATTTTTCCTCAGTGGGTTTTTGCTTTTCTATGAGTATTACGGCGCCGGGATCTATAAAATTCGTGCTCTTTATGCGGCAGCCTAAAACTTTCAGCCCGTTATGCGCTCTGCAGATCTCTTCTTCAAAGCTTTCACCCTTCCAGACGGCTAATACACCGCCCGTTTTTACGAACGGCACGCAGAGCTCGAGCAATATATCGAGCGGAGCGACGGCCCGTGAGAAACAGGCATCGAAGCTTTCGCGAAAAGCTCCGCGCGCGGCATCCTCGGCACGCGCGCAGACTATATTGACGTCTATATTAAGCTTATCGGCGGAATCTCTTAAGAACCCCGTCTTTCTTTCAGACGAATCGAGCAGTGTTATATTTATATCCGGACGGATTATTTTTACCGGGACTCCGGGAAAGCCCGCTCCCGTGCCCACGTCGATAACGCTGCCGCTTTGCGGCAGCGAAAGGAATTTAAGCACTTTTGCCGCATCAACGAAATGCTGCCGCGCGGCATCGGCTTCGCCCGTTATACGCGTTAGATTCATGCGCTTGTTGGCTTCGACCACAAGCTTATAATATTCTTCGCACAACGCTATCTGCGGCGGCTCATATATTATCCCGGCTTCGTCAAGGTATTGACGGAGCGTTTCGCTGAATATGCTCATCAAACTTCTCCTGTTATCTCCACGCCGCAGCTTACCGGGCAAAAAGCGCCGCAAAGCTCGAAATCCCCTTTTACGCGTCCGGCAGTAAGCGCTGCCTCTTGCTCCGTTTCAAACGCGGAGAATACGGCGCTGCCCGAGCCTGTCATGAACGCTTTACATGCCCCGGCTTCTTTAAGGGCCGCAGCCGCTTTCAATATATCAGGGGCTATGCCGAGAGATGCCATACTGAGCGCGTTCCCGGAGCTTCGCAAAAACAGCGGAACGTCGCCTTTTATCACGGCGAACTGTGCAGTATCGATGCTGATATGCGCCGAGCCGGAAAACGCCTTATACGCCTCGGCGGTGGATACGCCCGCGAATGGTTTGACGACAACGTAATACATAGATTTGCCGGGCTCGAGAAACGTTAATTTCTCTCCTATGCCCTTTGCGCGGGCCAGGCCGCCTGTTAGCGCAAAAGGAACGTCGGCGCCTACCAGCATCCCGAGCTCTCGCAGCGCATCGGGAGCAAGATGAGTATCGTACAGCCTGTCGAGGCCTATAAGCACCGCGGCCGCGTCGGCGCTGGCGCCGCCCAATCCCGCCATGCGGGGTATATGTTTACTTATCACAATCGACGCTCCGCCGGAAACGGTATGCTTAAAAAAGCTTTGGGCGGCTTTATACGCGGTATTGTCCTCTTCGTCCGCCCAGGTCGTGTCCATACGGATGGTTATGCCGCCTGCCTTTTCTATTGAAACGATATCGCAAAGCGATATGCTCTGCATTATGGTATCGAGCTCGTGATACCCGTCGTCCCTTATTCCCGTGACCGCGAGGGACAGGTTAAGTTTTGCGTAAGCGTTAAGCGTTATCATTTTTCCCCTCGAGTTCATTATACGCCCATGTAGCGTGCGTTTTTACCGGCTCTTCCGCGGTCTGCGAAAGTTCCTTAAGTTTACCGGCAAGATCATATGCTTTCGAGTTTGCGGCATACAGCGCGGCCTGCGATATTATACGGCGGGAGCGCGCCATATTGGGGCCTGCCAATTCTTTAAGCCGCCCGGTGCACTCGCCGGAAAGCAGGCTCTCAAGGCTGAATTCGAGCGGCGCGCTCAGCGCTGTACAGTTCTGCGGGCACGCCGCCTGGCATTTCTCGCAGCCGAAAAGCTGATAGACGCCGCCCCGAAGAGCCTCGGGCACGACTCCGTGCATATGCCGCCTTACGCAGTCATCCATTTTTCCGATTGCGTTTGAAGGGCATCCGCTTTTGCATTTGCCGCAATGAAGGCATATTTTTTCGGTTTTATACTCTTCCGGTCCGCAGCAGCCGGCGAGTATCGTCTGAATGCAGGTATACGAGCCGAACCTGTCATGGTAATGGAATCCGTTTTCCCCTATGAAGCCGCCTGTGCGCAGCGCGGCCGCCCTTGCGGATATAGAAGTAAGAAGCAAGGCGCTTACGCCGTTTTCTTTAAGAAAACCAACGAGCCGCTTTGCGGCGTTATACGCGAAATCAGAGGCTATATAATAAGGCGAAAGGGCCATCTTTCCAAGGCTTGCTTCGCGCGCGGGGAGATAGTCCGCGAACAGCACGATAAGAGTTCCGCCTTCGATCAGGGAATCGAGTCTCACCAGATCCCCGTTTGGAGAAGGAATAGGGCTTGCCGCTTCCGCAAACCTGATATCTCCCAAGCCAATGCTTTTAGCGTATTCGATCACTTTCGAGTTATTAACGCCCATATAAAAATTATTACATAAAAAAGCGTAAATAACAACGGTGAGATAAAACAGTTGTCAGGTAAAGGCTTGTGTTATATAATTGGTAGAATGATAAAATATAAACATAAGGATACACTTTTAAGATTATGAAAAGGAATATACTGATAATACTGATATTTTGCGCGATGCTTGCGCTGGGGGCATGCGGCGCGGCCCAGGCTTATCCGACGGCTATAGGCGATTTTGAATCGGACCAGGACACCATGGCGGCTATCGAGGACGATCACGGCAATGCTTTTGCCGCTTCCCCCGGAAATATCCTTCTTGTCATCTATCTGACCCCCGCTGAGAAAAACGACGTTACTGAAGACCAGGCATGCGCGTTTTTTTACAGCGGATCGAAGGCCAAGGTAGACGAACAAGTCTACGATATGAAGTGTCTTTCGCTTGAGAAGGTTGGAAACAAGGTAAGATACGGCCTTGTGTTCGAGATAGCAAATAACGGTTATACAAATAAAAACAAGCCTGTACCGGTGCTGCAGCTTCCCAATGTGGTGCCGCAGGCGACGCCGAAGCCTACCGCTACGCCGATACCGACGCCTGTTATCAGCGTCCCGACGACAACGCCCTCAGTAAGCGGTGAAGCCGGCCCGACCGCATCTCCGGCCGCTTCTTAAGATTTATCCCAAAGCGAGTATTGCCGCGTATTTTTAAGCGCGGTAAGCATTTTTTCACGTGCGTCAGGGTTGCTTGCGCAGATAGCCGCAAGCAACTTTTTTACTTCTTCCCGCTTTGTGGCGCCGTTTGCGGGGCAGGGGTTCGAAACTACGGGGATATCATGTTTCCTTACGGCAGCCTTAACTTCTTTTTCTGGGAGATATATGAACGGGCGTAAAAGAGTTATTCCCTGCCTGCTGAGGCAAGTAACGGGGGCAAAAGTACGAAACCGGCCTTCATAAAGAAGGCTTAGAAGCAGCGACTCGAGGCAGTCTTCGCGATGATGCGCAAAAGCGCATTTTGTTATGCCCTGTTTCTTTATCTCGGTAAACAGCGCGCCCTTTCGCAGTTTCGAACAGAGCGCGCAGGGGTTGCTTTCATGCCGCAGATCGAAGACTATCTTAGCTATCCCTGTTTTGATAAGGGTATGCTTTACTCCGAGGAAACGGCAGTAGTCCCCGACGGCTGCCGTTTCGAAGCCTTCGAACCCTAAGTCAACGGTAAAAGCGCTGATATCGTATTTATTACGCGAGAAATGCTTATACAGGCTAAGCGCGTACAGCAGCAGCATGGAATCTTTCCCGCCCGAAAGGCCCACGGCTATCCTGTCGTTTTCCGTTATCATGTTATGGTCTTCGTCCGCGCGGCGAAGATACCCCAGCACCCGTTTCATAAACGTTCCTTGAAAAACTTAATTGTCCGCCGTTAATTATATCAGTAAAAGAGACAGCGGTATACTGGAAACTGCTGCGGTAAATATAGCAGACTGTATCGTATAGTAATTCCATGATATTAGGATAAAAAACGCACCTTGGAAAAGTATTTTATGTACAACGCCTCGCAAAGGCTGACAGCGCCTGTTTCAGGCTTTGCATAAGGACGTTATTATGCTATTATTAATCCGATAAAAAACCCCTTATCAAGAGAGGTGGAGGGACGGGCCCTGTGAAACCCGGCAACCCGGCTTTACAAAGCCATGGTGCCAATTCCCGATAGATGAGGTAATAGAAAGTGATATTTTCTGACCTCGCAAACGCGGGGTTTTTTAATTAAGATTTTAAGGAGAAACACATGAGGAGATTATTCACATCTGAGTCGGTGACTGAAGGGCACCCGGACAAGATCTGCGACCAGATAAGCGACGCCGTACTGGACGCCATACTGAAGGACGATAAGAACGCGCACGTTGCCTGCGAAACTGCGGTGAACACCGGCCTTGTGCTCGTAATGGGGGAGATAACGACGAACTGCTACGTGGAGATAGCGAAGATCGCCCGGGATACTATAAGGGATATAGGTTTCACACGCGCGAAATTCGGGTTTGACGCGGATACGTGCGGCGTAATACTCTCCATCAACGAGCAGTCGGGCGACATTGCGATGGGCGTAAACAAAGCCGAGCAGGGAGCGGGCGACCAGGGCATGATGTTCGGCTACGCCTGCCGCGAGACGGAAGAGCTTATGCCGCTGCCCATAACTCTCGCGCATAAGATAACAAAGCGGCTCGCCGCGGTGCGCAAAGACGGCACATTAGGATACCTCCGCCCTGACGGAAAAGCGCAGGTGACGGTGGAATACGACGGATACAGGCCCGTAAGGGTGGATACGGTCGTGGTATCGGCGCAGCACGCAGACGACGTAACGCAGGAACAGATAAGGGAAGACATAATAAAGCGCGTGGTAAAAGAGGCGGTGCCGGAAAGCCTTCTGGACGAAAACACAAAGTATTTTATAAACCCGACAGGAAGGTTCGTAATAGGCGGGCCCGCGGGGGATTCGGGGCTTACCGGAAGAAAGATTATCGTCGACACATACGGAGGGTACGCCCGGCACGGCGGCGGGGCGTTCTCAGGCAAGGACCCCAGTAAAGTAGACAGGAGCGCGGCCTACGCTATGCGCCACATAGCGAAGAACGTAGTGGCGGCGGGTCTCGCCGAGCGGTGCGAGATAGAGGTAGCTTACGCCATAGGCGTGGCGCGCCCGGTTTCGATATACGTTGACACGTTCGGCACGGGAAAGATGGACGATATCGCGCTGGCTAAAATGATACACGAGAGGATGGACCTTAGGCCCGCGGCAATAATAGAGAGGCTGGGCCTTAGGGCGCCTATATATAAGCAGGTTGCTTCATACGGGCATTTCGGCAGGCCGGACCTGGATCTTTCCTGGGAAAAGCTCGATCTGGTGGATAAGCTGGGATAATAATTGAATGACATAACAGCAGCTCTTTGAACAGGCTGCTGTTTTTTATTTGATTTTTGTTGCCCCGGCAACATACAAGCAAAGTTTTTCGATATAAGATTTGTTTGAAAAAGGAAAGAAATAAAATAAACAGGAGAGAATACCGGTATGAAAAGCATAGATCTGAGCCAGCCGATACAAAAACTGTGCGCGCAGTACCCTGAACTTATTGACATCATGCGGGGGCTGGGGTTTACAGAGATAACAAAGCCCGGCATGCTGGCAACGGCGGGGCGGTTTATGACGATCCCGAAAGGCGCCGTGATGCGAAATATAGGAATGGATAAGATCCGTCAGGCATTAAAAGATAACGGATTTGAAATGATTGACGAGGAGGTAAGAATATGAGCCAGGAGATCAATAACAGGGAGTACAGGAAGCAGGTAATAAAGGACCTTTTAAAACAGCTGCACGCGGGCAGGAGCGTGGACGAGGTGAAGGCGCAGTTTGAGGCCGCATTCCAGGGAGTGGAGGCGGCGGAGATATCAGAAGCGGAGCAGGCGCTCATATCCGAGGGGCTGCCGGTTAATGAAGTCCAGCGGCTGTGCGACGTTCATGCCGCGGTGTTCAAAGGGTCGGTAGAACAGATACATGCGCCGCACAGCGCGGAAGACGCGCCGGGGCACCCCGCGCATACGCTGAAAGCGGAGAACAAAGCTTTGGGGCAGCTGATAAGCACTCGCATTAAGCCGCATATCGCCGCGCTTAAAGCCGGAGGAGCGGGAACTTTAGAAGCGTTGAAGGCGGATATCGAAGAACTGTGGCAGATAGACAGGCATTATGTAAAAAAAGAGATGCTGCTGTTTCCGTACATGGAGAAATACGGTATAACCGCGCCGCCCAAAGTGATGTGGGGCGTTGACGACGAGATACGCGCTCTCGTTAAGCAGGCGGCCGGCCTGGCTGCCGCCGGGGACGCGTCGGCAGCCGATAAGGCGGAAGAGGCGGCTGAAAGAATTGCCGAAATGATATATAAAGAAGAGAACATCATGCTGCCCATGCTGCTGGAAGTGCTTACCGGGGAGGAATGGAAACATATCGCCGACCAGAGCGGCGAGATCGGCTGCTGCCTTATACCCGAACCTCCGGCATGGAGCCCGAAGCAGGGAAACGCGCCTGTAAAGGCCGCAGCCGGGCAGGCCGCGGACGTAACGCTGCCCACGGGGTATCTCTCGGTGCAAGACCTCGGCGCCATGCTCGATACGCTGCCGGTCGATATAACGTTCGTGGGAAAGGACGATACGGTGCGGTACTTCTCGCAAAGCAGGGAGCGCGTATTCCCGCGCACGAAGGCAATAATAGGGCGCAAGGTTACGGACTGCCATCCACCGGCGAGCGTGCACATAGTGGAGGGCATCGTGGCTGATTTCAAGAGCGGCAAAAAATCACACGAGGATTTTTGGATACGCATGGGCGGCAAGTACGTGTATATAAGGTACTACGCGGTGCGCGGCGCGGCGGGAGAGTATCTCGGTACTCTCGAGGTGACGCAGGATATCGCGCCGATCCAGCAGATATCGGGAGAAAAGCGGCTCGTTTCGCAGGAATAGACACGTAAGAGAGAAGAGGTATGAATATGCTGAAAAATATCGAATTTGAAAAGGCGATCGACATGGCCGGGATGGTCGGGTATCAGGAGGGTCAGATAGTAAGCCGGACGCTCGTGCAGAACAAACATGTGAGCATCACGCTGTTCGCGTTTGACATTGGGGAGGAGATCAGTTCGCACGAGTCGGAAGGGGACGCGCTCGTGTACGTACTGGATGGCAGCGCGCTGCTGACGATAGGCGGGGTCGAGCACACTGCGGCTGCGGGGCAGGCGGTGGTGATGCCCGCTAACATACCGCACGCTGTGGCGGCGCCCGGGCAGTTTAAGATGCTGCTGGTGGTGGTGTTCCCTCAGGGAGCGAAAGGCGAATAGCTTGCTGCGTTAATAAAACACCGGGAAGAATGCGAAAGGGCCGCTCTGGAAACAGGGCGGCCCCGCGCGTTTATCCGTATTTATTTTTCCAGAGTCAGCCGGCCCCATTTTTCCGGGCTTAAATATGAGTTGTTGGTCGGGTCGTTGAACTTCGTCATGCTTTGGCGGATGCCTTTATCGTCGCTGTCGTTTATCTGCAGGTCGAAGCCCATTATCATACCGTCTTCGGGCTTGACTGCAAGCGGTATGGCGAGCTCCACAAGGTAGCCGCCGTCCGTTATCTTCGCGGCAGATTTGAACCCATTGGCGTCGGTGCTGCCGCCGAAAGACTCGAGCCCGACATAGCTTACTCTGTACTGGCCGTCGTCAGGGTTGTAAGAAGTGCCTGCGTCAGCCTTCTGGTCGAGAAAGACCTCTATGGAATCCTGTCCATGCACTTGCGTTGACGAGTTATTGAGCACCGGATCGGTTACCTCGAAGAGCACGTATACGAAGGATTTATCCCAGAGTATGCGCGCCTTGCCCTTCGCGCCTTCCCACGCCATTATGGGGATATTTACCTGGGCTTCGGGGCAGCCCGCCCAAACGTCGTCTATCTTGCCGTCTATTTTAGGCGTGCCGTATTTGGCAGCTGCCATGTTGGGCTCTTTGGGCAGAGCGTCTTTATGCAACTCCAAGAACCTTTCCGGATCGAGTACGGCGTATGCCGCCTGCTTGGGCGAACGATCGGCATTCCACAGGCAGGGGAAGCGGTCGGCGCGCCAGCTCTTATCGTCAGCATAGCCCCAGAACGTTACTCTTTTTATAGTGCCCTTGTATTGCTTGAACAGGCTGAAAAGCTGCGCGTAAAGGACACCTTGCTGTATCTCCTGTTCTTCGGTGAGCCCCGAGGGGCCGGCATTGTTTACCGTTATGTCGAGTTCGGTTATGCTGACTTCCACGCCGAGCTGCGAGAACAGGTCGAGGCTATACTTTACCGAGCCGGCCGAGGTATCCAAAGAGTAATGCCCCTGCATACCTATGCCGTCTATAGGAACGCCCGCCTCGCGCAGGTCTTTGACCATCGCGTAAACGACGTCCGCCTTGCTCTTATAGTCGAGGTTATAATCGTTGTAATAAAGTTTGGCGTCGGGGTCGGCTTGGCGCGCGAACTCGAAAGCCAGCTTTATATAGTCTGGTCCGATGGAGTTATACCACTGGTTTTTGCGCAGGCATTTCGTCCAGTCGCCGTCAGAGGGCAGAGCAAGTTCGTCGGCTACAGCCTCGTTTACAACATCCCACGAGAGTATACTGCCCTTATATTTACCTGCGGCGTTAGCGATATGGGTGCGAAGCTGCTCTATTGCCTGCTCACGTTCGCCCGAGCCCATCCATGAGGGAGTCTGCTGATGCCACGCCAGCACATGTCCGGCGACTTTCAGCCCGTTGTCAGCGGCGAACTGCATCATTACATCCGTTTTGTCAAACGTAAAATTACCTTCGGTTGCCTGTACACTTTCCGGCTTCATTATGTTTTCCGGCGTTATAGCGTTGAAGTTCTTTAAAATGAGCTCCTTTTCGGCGCCGGCCCTTACAGCGTCGGCGTAGATAGTGCCGATTAGGAAATAATCCTCATACGCTTTGCAGAGAGAGAAGTCACCCGGCCAGCCCTCGCTGCCTAGCTCCGGCGTTGGAGAAGGCGTGGGCTCCGGGGCTGCGGTCGGAGTCGGCATTTCGGTAACGCTTGGCTCAGCAGCGGGCGCTCCGCAGGCGCAGAGGGAGAGGGCGAGAAGCAGAGATATTACAGGAAACAAATATTTTTTCATGGAAACCTCCTGCCAATATAGAATATGGGGTACCCAAACCAGAAGTTTTTGGGTGCGAATTTATTTTACCACAAACAGTAGTATAAAGCATCATATTTCCAGCAGGCCCGCTCTTTACATTATAGAGAATGATATTACAGACAGATTACATCAATACTGAGGTATGAACACATGGCGTAAGTATTTTGCGCCTGCTGTTCTTTCTTTTATAATATTATATTAGGCTATTTGTACAACGAAATCGAGCGTAAACGTGTGAAATACGACGTTGTCGTGTTGCACCTAATGTTGCACTATATGTTGCTTTGACACACCTTTTGGCTCTCTCTTTACATAATTATTACATCCTTGACTGCACTTTTTATTATACTAAAATGATATTATATGGTATATTATGCAGTAAGGTATGCACATTGCTTCAATGTTTTATCCTGATTAAAAAGGTTAATGCAAATTATTAATAAGTAAAATACCAACACTTGTCTTTTATAGTGGAGGAATAATGAAAAATATTTATGAACCACTTGTAGATTTATCAGATATAGAAATAAAAAGTATATTAGAAAAAGGAGATATTGATGATCTAATTCGCCTTCCTTTGTCATTGGGACAATATTACCGAAACTGGAAATATGCCCAAGATAAATGCGTAGAGTTGTCAAATCATGGAGATGCATTGGTAAGAGCCAACGCTATACTTGGATTATCATATATTGCACGTACAAAAGGAATATTGGAAAAGCATATAGTTAAACCAATTATTTTAAGAGAATTACGAGAAAATACTAAATACCAATGGAGAATATTAGATGCAATAAATGATATTAATTTGTATTTAAAATGGAATTTGGGCGGTAAAGCTTTACGTTTGCTCTGTATTGAGCGACAAAATAGTTGAATTTCCGTTTTTGAGCATAATGCAAACTTTTCGTCGGCTAATATTTTTAATATTGCACTAAATGTTGCACCTGGCCATAAAATGGTGTCGTAGACACTTCTCCAAAGAAAAATAAAGCTCCTCAAAACACCCTATTTACGGGCGCTATGAGAGATTTTAATATTTATGTGATTGACTATTGTCTCGAAATATAGTTATGATTTTATAAAATATCTATAGTAAATCAATAAAGGCATCTTAGCCTACTTTCTTAAAGGAGCAGTATGAAAAAGCAATTCCGGAAACAGGTCGTTATCGGTATAGCGTGCACGCTGGGGGTCGCGCTCGCAGCGGCTGCCTTCATCATTTGGGGCATGGGAGTAAACAAGTGGATAAGATATATAACGATTGCCGTACTTACCGCGGGTTTTTTCGGGTTCTTACTGTACATCTTCGGCGGGTGGCAAGGCTTTTTCTCCGGCGCAAAATACGGGGCGGCTTTCGTAGCGATCACTATAGCGGGTCAGGAACTCCCGTTCTGGGCGTTCGGTATAATGATCATTATTGCGGTAACTTTTTTCATAGTACGGCCGCTTATAAAGCAGTATAAGCTGGACCGCGAGAAGAACAGCGGTAAAGTAATAGATAAAAAAGCCGCCGCGCAGATTCGGCTCGAGGAATCGGCCGGGAAAGAGGAGCGGGAGGCAGAGGACGAGTTTAAGAAGTCGATATGCTTCGGCGGGAAATCGCTCATAGTGCTAGCGGGATCAGGGGGGATGTACCAGCTGATAAAAGGCGCCGCAAAGCTATATTTCGTCCGCATAGGCGGAGAGGTGAGCGGTATGGACCCGGAGCTGCTTATTACGGACTTCTCCGACGAGAGTAAATATATTAAAGGCAAGAAAGATTTCTTTATAGCGCCTGAAGATATTTTAGAAATAAAATTCAAGGCAGGTAAAGTAAACAGAGTACCTGTTGATAGCTGCGGCAAGCTCAGCATCGTTACTAAAGATAAGCGGTATTCATACGCGGTGCTTGGCAGGCCTTCTCAAAAGAGCTTGGAGGCATATTTTGCCGGGCTGCCGTTTTTCTTTACAGGCAAGCCGAAAAAAAGGGCATCGGCTTATCTGCGAAGCCTCACGGAGCAGGAAAGGAAGATACTGCCCGTGATCAAAAAGATAGGGCTCGTGCTTATTGCCTCGTCGTTCATATTCGCGGCGGCGTTTCTGTTTCTGCCTTTTGACAGGATCACTTACAGGATATTTTCAGCCGCGTGCATGATTATTCCCGCCGTAACATTCATTCTTTATCTGAAATATAATAAGCTGCTTTCTCTCGACGATTCGAAGGATTCTACATTCAGAAAAAACGGTGTGAATATCACTATACCGATCCTGGCCCCTTCCGCAGTGCTTTTAATACGCACTTTGCTCGATTCCGATATACTTGGATGGAGGAACCTTTTGATATTATCCGCTTTAATAGCAGCGGCAGTCCTGTTTTTGTTTTTCCGGTTCACAAAGGAATACAGGCACAAGAAATCTATTGCGTTTCTTATTGTAATGGCCGTTCTTTTTTACGCGCCGTCGGCAGCCGTGCAGATAAACTGCCTGTACGACTTTTCCGCGCCCGAAATAAAGACAACTCCTTTGCTGGATAAAGACGTTTCTGAAAGCAGGAACGGGGACACATATCATTTTAAAGTGCAGCTTGGAGACGGCAGCGAGAGAAAATTAAAAGTAACTGAGGAGTTTTACAAAGAGCGTGATACGGGCGATTTTGTTACCGTAGTTGAGAAACAGGGGCTGCTCGGTATAAACTATGTTTATATAGACGAAGATGAATGAACAATGCCGGTCCATCGGCGCCGACGGACAGAATAAAGCGCACGGTATACGAAAAGGGCTCCGGCTAGATTAAGCCGGAGCCCTTTACAGTCTGATATATTATTGCTTTATTGTATTAAACAATGTAAGTATATTCCATACTACAGTATATATTGCAAGATATTATTATATAGAATATATTCTTTTTTTAAAAACTTTTGATCCTTAAAAAAACTCTTTACAATCCGACTATTCTGTGATACTATGTACTGGTAGTAAGTAATACAGAATATCAGTCATACAGAATAGTAAGGGGTGATCGTAATGGAAAACCTGACGGAAATGCTTAAAGGCGTGCTCGAGGGGTGCGTCCTTGAAATCATAAACCGCAAAGAAACTTACGGCTACGAGATCACGCGGCGGTTAATCTCCCTCGGCTTTACGGATGTCGTTGAGGGAACGGTCTACACCATTTTGGTGCGGCTTGAGAATAATAAACTTGTGGATATTGAAAAGAAGCCGTCGGTTATGGGGCCGCCGCGTAAATTTTATACGCTCAACGGCTCGGGGCGTGAGCAGCTGCAAAAGTTTTGGGAAAGATGGGAGTTCGTATCGTCAAAAATAAGCGAACTAAAGGAGAAGCAATAAAGAGAGCATGAGAAAGGTTACGGATAAACAAAAGAGAGATATCGGTTGATAAGAGATCAGGTGAAAAGGCTGCAAAAGTCATATAATTTAAGGAGGAACAATATCAAATGTCTGAATTTTTCGATAATTATTTTAATATCAAAAAAATGATGGCGAGCAAGCGCGAGTACAAACAGCAGATGGCAAGGGTCAAAGCCCTTCCGGAAGATTATCAATACGTATTCAGGAAAATACAGCGGCACATGTGGATGTTCGCGGCGGGAGCCGGGTACGATATGCTGAAGATACATTACGACCTTATTGAACTGTTCGAGGCCGGCGCGGCGGACGGCAGGCATGTTTTGGAGGTCACCGGCGAAGACGTCGCCGCGTTCTGCGACGAGCTTCTGCGCAACGCCAGGACTTACACTGAAGACTGGCGCGAGGCGCTTAACCGCGACATAGCGAACAGATTCGGAAAGAGAAAGGATTCAAAATGACAGGGAACGCGATTGAAGTCAAAGGGCTGTAAAAGTCCTATAAAAAACTTCATGTTCTGAAAGGCGTGGATTTCGAGGTGGAGAAGGGCAGCATATTCGCGCTGCTCGGCTCCAACGGCGCGGGCAAGACCACGATAGTGAGGATACTCTCCACGCTTTTAAAGCCCGACGGCGGAGCCGCTGCGGTAAACGGTTTCGACGTTGCGCAAAAGCCCGGGAGCGTGCGGCAGTCTATAAGCCTCACCGGGCAATCCACCGCCGTAGACGAGTTTCTGACCGGGCGTGAAAATATCGTTATGATAGCGAAGCTCCGGCACCTTAAAAACCCGAATGATGTGGCGGAAGACCTGCTGGGGCGGTTAGGGCTGGCCGGCGCCGCCGGCCGCAGGGTCTCCGAATACTCGGGCGGGATGCGCCGCAGGCTCGACCTCGCCATGAGTTTTGCGGGAAGACCGAAGGTGATATTCCTCGACGAGCCGACAACCGGGCTTGACCCGGAGGCGCGCATAGAAGTATGGAAGATGATAAAAGAGCTTGCGGACAGCGGCACAACGGTATTTTTGACTACGCAATACCTGGACGAGGCGGAACAGCTTGCCGACCGGATAGCTATTTTGCACGAGGGCAGGATCATCGTAAACGGCACGCTTGAGGAGCTTAAAAAACTGCTTCCGCCCGCGAAAGTGGAATATATCGAGAAACAGCCGACATTGGAAGAGGTATTCCTCGCGGTCGTCGGCAAAAAGGAGGTAAAATAGATGGAAACGGCTAAAAAACATTTTTGGAGCGATCTGGCCGTGATGCTCGGGCGGGCCTTGCGCCGGAATTTCCGCAGCATGGATACTATCATCACGGTGACTATCATGCCGGTAACGTTTATGCTGCTGTTCGTCTACGTGTTCGGCGGCGCCATCCAAACCGGCACTGAAAATTATGTGAATTACCTGCTGCCCGGAATATTGCTTATAGCCATCGCAAGCGAGATATCGTATACGGCATACCGCCTGTTCATGGACGTACAGGGCGGTATATTCGAGCGGTTCCACTCCATGCCCATAGCGCGTTCCACAGTTTTATGGGGGCATGTATTGACCTCGCTCGTAAGCAACGCCATTTCTATAGTCGTCATAATCATCGCGGCGCTTATTATGGGCTTCAGCTCCCCGGCGGGTATCCTGCCCTGGCTAGCCGTGGCGGGCATACTCGCGCTGTTCACGCTGGCCCTTGCGTGGGTAGCGGCAATAGCGGGGCTGTCCGCTAAAACGGTGGACGGCGCGGGAGCGTTCTCATATCCGCTCATATTCCTGCCGTTTATAAGCTCGGCGTTTGTACCGACAGAATCGATGCCGCCGGTCGTCCGCGCATTTGCCGAAAACCAGCCGGTCACATCGATAGTGGACGCCATACGCGCGCTGTTATCGAACCAGCCGGTGGGCGGCGATATATGGGCGGCGCTTGCGTGGTGCGCAGGGATCATGGCCGTTGCGTATATGTTCGCGATGAGGGCTTACAAACGTAAAATAGCGTAAACGGCTATTTAAATTTTAAAGGGGCTATCTGAAAATAGCCTTCACCTTGAGGGGAAGGTGCCCGTGCACTAAATTGCCACCCTAAAGCTAAGACCCGCAATTTAGTGCCGGGCGGATGAGGTGTGCTTGCCCCTATCAAATATAAAATTATATATCAGAACATACGCTTATAAATCGCTTATTCATCTCTGCATTTGAATACCGCTTTACCTTCAAACCAAACCCATGAAGGGAATTATTCCTCACCTTGTCTGCTATGATGTGTTTACCTCATCAGTCTCTTTGTGCCGTGCCAAAACACCTCATCAGTCTCGCTTCGCTCGCCAGCTTCCCCTCAAGGTGAAGCCTTTTCCATCTCAAAACTATAGTTTTATTAAGACACCGTATAAATTGACTATCCGTATATTACTGGACAGCCTGTTTTTTATAGCCTTAGCTGCCTCATTATACGCTTCTTACCGATTCCCAGAATTCACCGAGCGGTACTTTCAGCCCCCGGCAGATATAAATGGGGACATCGTTTTCGTAATAAGACACATATTGGAAGTGAGGCCCCCTAACGGCTGTCACATCTTCGAAAGTAAATTCAAGCGTCCTTGTGGAGACGTTTCCGCAGCCAACCATTATAAGGCATTTGCCGTCATAGCTGCCATAACCCCAGTAGTAACAGCTTAATTGCCCGCTTATGGCCTGAGGCAGCTTGTATTTTTTCGAATAGTAGTCTAAGGCACCCAATTCGCCGTAGTTCATACAGAGTATCCCGCAGTTTTTCCGGTCGTCTTCGGGCAAATCGTAATAAACTTCCGACACTCTTTTGGCGAGCTCTTCCCACCCGATGCGGCCGGAGAGCAGCATGGGGAGCCCTGAGGAGGGGATGGTCTCCCACCGGACGTAACGCGAGAGGCCCACCGCCCTGTTGTAGGCGGCCGTATCGGCCGGGGGAAGCACAGGCATATTAAGCGGGGCGAGGGCAAGGCCGACGGCGCAGAGGATCGAAACGTAAGCTCCCTTGAGCGTTCGAGAAAGCCATTTTTTCTTTTTTACGGGAGCCTGCTTCTCCGGGGAGCGGAAATTCCTTTCGAGACAGACGGCGCCGAAGGCAGTTACGGGAAGCAATACGCCGCCCAGCGCGTAGAACTTAACGTAAAGCACTGCGGCCAGCGCGAAATAGAACAAGAACGCCCATCCGAAAACGCGGAATTCGCGCCCCCTTTTGGTAAAGAGCAGTATGAGGCCGCCCAGCCAGAGGAGAACGGCCAGGGGGTTAAAGGAAAGCCATAGGTTCAAGAACAGCTGCCATACCGAGGGAAAGACAGTGCGGGTAGGCGTATAGACGCTGAGGTAATAGATAATAGGGAAGCCGTGAATACACTGCCATATTATATAGGGCACGAAGCAGGCAAACGCTATAGCGGCGGATCTCCAGAGCCATTTGCTTTTAAAGTATCTGCGGGCGCGCGTGAGCAGCAGCCCGAATACGAGAGACAGCACGAGGAACCCAATAGTTATCTTAACCATAATGCCGATGCCGATAAGCAGGCCGAACAGCACCCACGTTTTCGGGGAATCTTCGCCGTGGAGTATCTTTGCCGCCATAAATATGACTATAGCGGACATAAGCTGGTCGAAAGCGTCGTATATAAAAGTGCTGAATATTGCGGTATACATAGGAGCGAGCATAACGGCTAAAGCGGTCAAAACCTGCGCAAACTTTCCTCCTCCCATCTTGCGGGCGGTAAGGGCCGCAAATAGCATTGTAAAAGAGCCCGCCAATGCCGGAAAGACGCGCATGGCGGCGATGGAATCGCCTAAAAGAAAACGCGAGAGCGCCATGAGCCACGCCGTTATGGGCGTAACGTCCACATAGCCGAAATCGAGGTGATTGCTCATAGCGTAGTAATAGTTTTCGTCGGAGAAGAGGCCGTACTGCAAACCCGTTGCCACATGAAGCACGAAATTGGCTGCCATTAAATATATGATTATTGCGGTTGCGCCTGTAAGCGCGCTTTTAGTAAATATCTTTTTCATAAGACCACCAAAAAACTTTATTTCCACAGATTATATATAGATTCCACATATATGGAAATACAAATTTTTGATATATGGACAGGTAGTTTTTTTGCTAGTAAAGCCGAAATATCTATTCTGCCTTAAGATACTGGACAATCTCCACTTGCGTTGCCTGGTATGCAAAGACAAGGCTGAACGCCACAGTCAAGCCAATGCTGCAAAACAGATAAATTGCAATCGAATAAGGCGAAACATAAGCGACCCAGGAAATCGACGAGACAAATTTTTGTAGAAGTTTATATATAATCATACCATCTGCAACGAGTATAACCGAAAGAATGGTGTCCATCCCCAGCACCAGCAGAGATTCATAAAGAAATTGACGTGTGATTTCCCGCCTGGACGCGCCGACAGCGCGTTTGACGCCGATTTCGAATTTGCGGGTTTCCAAAACGTTCGAAAAGCTGCTGTAGAGGTTAATTGCCAATAATATCATCATCACGGCAGCGGTCAACGCTTTCGATGTGGTTTCCATTCGAAGCACTGTCCTTGCTTCTTCCTGTGCTTCCGCCACCCCCTGGGCAACCATGCCCAGCGCGCGTGCATAACCCATTACCGCCTCCGGCTGATCGCTGGACACAAAAGCGATATACTGTGTTGATTCGAAATCTCCTGTGCCGGGCAGATCCAATTGAGCCTGCGAAAGGTAGATCGTCACATAGCCAGAGGGTTTGCCGGTTTCTTTGTGCAGTATTAACTCATCAGAATAACTGTCCGCACAAACGCCGGCTACCTTTACGTCCCATACAGAAACGCTCGTGTCTGCCCAATAGAAGGTAAGCGGTATGGTGATGGGTTCGGCAGCTCCGCCTGCCAGCAGGGCGTTGTAAAAACTCTCGTTTATAATCGCTTCTCCGGGCTGAAGATAGAAATTCTGCTTCTCCCCGATAAGCCGCACCGGCTCCGCACAAGAGGCTCCGGGGGCGTTCGAGTCCACTCCTGTATAATGGTCGATCTCGTAGACGGGGTCAGCTCCGTGAGGCAGGAAAAAGCATTGCGCGTTTAAGCCGGTGGCGTCGTAGTACGACAGGCTTGTGCTTGCGGCAAGGTAACTGTAATATTGCGCACCCGGTATGTTTTCTTTTACCTGTCGCAGAAAAGCGTTGTAGATCCCGGGTTTTTCCTCTCCGTAACACAGCACCACCTCTCTTGGCAGCGCGAACACTTTGGCGTACTGGTTGTAGAGCCTGGCATCGGTAATCGCCATGTAGGCAAGCAAAAGGGTAAAGGACAAAATTACGGTAACGCTTAATTTGGCATAGGCTTTTCTATTTCTGCCGGCCATCAGCCAGGCATGTTTAAGGTGCCGGTGTGTGCCGATGGCACGGCCATTCTTACGCTTCATTCGGATGCCGCCCATATCCGCAAGCCCGCGCCCATCATCCCGCATGCAGCTCACCGCCTTCCAGGCGCAGTATTGTTTTTGCGCAGCCTGCCGAATGCGCGTCGT
>CAZDZY010000031.1:0-30486 GCA_964510055.1 uncultured Christensenellaceae bacterium | reverse complement strand
AAATCAGCGAGGCGCGCGCCGCAGTTCTCGAAGAGATAAAAGTATTACGAATATATATTTAAAAGGCTTGCAGGGTAATCTTTGCAAGCCTTTATTTTTTAAAGCATCAAAAATTGCTGATATTAATAGAATGGGCCCTGGTTATTTTTCGTGAACTCCGTCTTTTTTCTCAAGTTTTTTCAGCAAATAATAATTTATCGCGCCAATGACAGTCATGATCAGAATAAGGCCGGGATAAACGAACTTCCAGTTTTCAGCGCCTGTCATCATTGTGAATTCAGACATACCGCCGATCCCGGAGATAAGCGTCAAAGGCATAAAGATAGTCGTTATTAAAGTTAAGCGCCTTATAAAAGCGTTAGTCTTATTCGCCGATTCGGTGATCTTATTATTAACGATCGACAGATTAATCTGCAGCAGGCTCGTCACGATCTCCCGGTCCATTTCGATAAGTTCAAAAAGTCTTACTATATGGTCGTAAATATTCCTATAGTGAATAATAGAAGCCTCAGAAAAAAAGGGGAAATCTTTGCGGCAGATCTTAAGCAATATCTCACGTTCGTGGAAAAGGCTTTTACGAAGCATCAGTAAAAACCTTCGTAATCTCTGAAGATCCAACGGTTCGAATTTTGAATATTCAACGTTTATCGTTTCTTCGATCTGGACAAGTTCATCTTCAATGGCTTCTATAGCTTCATATTTGTGATCCACGATAAAATCAAGAATGGTGTGCATCAAAAACGACGGATTATTCTTAATGTTCTTAATATTTAACTTTAATAGAGTTTCAGCATCAAACAGAGAATGTTTTTTATTTAGATCCTGCCTGATAACCGAAACCAGAAATTTATGTCCGAGAAACAGGTTGATATCGATAAAGCCCAGTTCGCAATTTTCATAGAAGTAAGCATTGAAGGTTACAAACAGATGCTCCGGGTATTCGTTGACTTTCGGCAACGTATTCATGTCAAAGCAGTCTTCGATAGAAATACCGTTTAATTTTAAAGGTTCCTGCAGGGCATGAAGATCTTCGGGCTGAGGATCTATATAGTGTAACCAGATATAACCTTCAGATCTGATTTTTTTTAATGCTTCTTCAAGGGATCCAAGCGGAGATATTTCGCCCTTTGCGGATATATGAAAAAAATTTTCTTTTGCCATAAGATTCTCCTGACCGGATAAGTTTACCTGTGATTTTGCCTTATTATATCATAATTTTATAAAGGTGATTCTTATTAAAACTTAAGTAATTGAATTTATTGTATATGAAAAGCGCGGTAATGCCAACAGGGGGGACATTGCTTTGCGCGATTTTACTGCTTAATTGATATATGGTATAATAAGTCATAGTTAATATCTTTACTGCCCGCAACTTAAGTGTTTCATTTTTTGCAGGAGGTTTGAATGGAAGTAAACCCGGTTAAAGAAGCGAAGCCGCCCAAATACCCGCGCAGGGATGAAGTCAGCCCCGAGAGTATAAAAGGGGCTGTACCCCGGCGGTGGACGGAAAACCGCTCCGCTAAAGCGGCGCTGGCTGTGCTTACGATATCCGCGCTCGCAGGCTGCGCGCCCGAGGCTAAGACCGAAGGGCTGTCCTTGGCAGCCTGTAATGGAAATATCGAAATATCTGTAGATGGACAGGAACTTGTTGCGGCAACTCCTTTGTTATCGGCCGGGCATACCGGACAGGTAACTGCGTTACCAGAACCGGTTCTTCTGCCCGGCGTATTAATGCAGCCCGCTATTCCCGTCTGGCCGTTTTTTGTGGCAGCGGGGTGCGCTGCCGGGGCAGCTATATGGGCTCACCATAAGATCAGGAAAAGAAAAAGGGCCGCCGCGGCCGCAGGGGAAATACAGCCTGCCAAAAGCGAAACAGAGCCGGAGGAAGAAGCGGATGGAAGAAAACGGAACAGTTAAAAAAGAAACGCTTATCAGGAAAGCGAGGGAAGGCCTGGACCCGGTATCGTACTGCGGGCACCACTGCGACTATTGTTTTTTGTGCGAGGGCTGCGGAGGATGCCGCAGCGATTATAACGCCTGTTCGTTCGCTACGCTGTTTGAAGACAGGCAATGCCCTAACGTAGTATGCGCCAAAGAAAAAGGCCTTGACGGATGCTATGAATGCGGTGAGCTGGATGCTTGCGCTAAAGGTTATTACGGAAGGGAAAACGAATACGTAGCAAAAGCTACCGCTCTTTTTATCCGTGAATTCGGTAAAGGTTGTTATACGAAAACATTAAAAAGAGCAATAGACTGCGGGGCCGGTTATCCGAAGTCGTTTGATGAAACGGGAAGTGTAAAAAGCGCGCTGGAATTAATAAAAAAATATATTACTTAAGGGGAAAAACGATTGTATTTTATTGAAGGCCTGATATAATATAGGTACGAAATTCGAAACATTTTTCCTGCCGGATGCGGCTTCATACCGCATCCGTTATATAGAAAGCGGGCCCGGAAGGGGCCCGCTTTTTTGTACTATTATTCCCTCTCGCAGAGCACCATCGTAACGTCGTCCGCCTTTGTCTGCGTGAATTTCTTTTTTATCTCGTCGAGCAGCCATTTGCCTTTCAGCTTGTGGTCGAGCAGTATCCGCTTTAAATTCTCGTTGGAGGAAAAACCCGTGTGTATGCCGTCGAGGCCGTCGGTATAAAGGAATATCTTCCCCCCTTTTATGAGCATATCAGTCGATTCTTCCCGGATATGAGTACCCGCCCACCTGCATATGGGCGTGCCTGAAAGGAACAGCTCTCTTACGCTGCCGGCATCAGCTATAAGGGGAGGCACGCTATGCCCCGCGTTCGCGTATACGAATTCGCCGGTAGCAGGGTCGAGCGCGATCAGGAATATTGTGATGTAGATGCTCTCCTCGGTGTTGAGGTCTTCGAACGACGCCTGAATGTTGCCCAGCACCTCTACCGGCCTTATTCCCGGAGTTTTGCACTGAGCGAACATCTCCTGCCGGAGGTATACCGTGAGCATGGCGGGCATTACGCCGTGGCCGGACACATCGGCTACATACATGAATATGCGCCCGTCGTTCGCGATAAAGCAGTCGTACATATCTCCGCCGAGCGCCTCGCAGGGAAGGAATTCCGCGCAAAATCTATAACCTGCCGTTTTGGGCAGGTTATGGCGCAGTATCGAAAGCTGGAGGCTTCTTGCCACCTCCAGATCGTTCATCATACGCGAATTGTTAGACATCAGCTTTTCTTTAAGATTCTGTTCCTGGGTGATATCCCGGAGCACCTCGAGCGCATAAACTGTCCCGTGATATAAAACGGGGCAGACGGTCAAAGAAAAGGTTTTATTTTTAGTGCGCGTTACGGCGCTGTATCTGCTCTTGTCTTTTATACATTTTAACGCTATGCAATTCCTGCAATCGCCGGATGAACCGGGTATTTTGCGGCACGTCCCGTCTTCAGTCCCGAGAGATTTCACTGTACTGTTGGCGTAAAGCACTTTTCCGTCGGCGCCTATCACGCGCACCATATCGGGTATGCTGTCCAAAGCCGCTGACGTAAAAGTATCGGACGGGAACGCCTTCCTTCTAAACATTACATAATCCCCTAAACATTAGTAAAATAAATAAAGAAAAACAGCCTGAGCTGTTATTGTTTTTCTGTAACTCCATTGCTGCGTTTATAACCTTTTTCTATCATCTCTTTAACTATAAGTCTATCGACCTTTGTGCTCTGCTTTAATATATCTTCGTTGCCCCCAAGATTGGTGCCGCCTTTATTAAATGACTCGAGTATCATTTTTTCAAGTTTTTTTTGCTCTTTTTTAAGAACGCCGGATGTACTTTTCCCGGGACAACGTTCATTTGAGCTGCCGGACCCCGCGAACCGCATATAACACCCCATAAATAATGCGTAAACGCAATATAAAAAACTTTATGACCCGCTTTTGTATATTCCGCGGATCGCCTGTGCCCAAAGCCGTCAAACCTGTTTTAATTTCATCAAAATTTTTTGTAGTCGAGACCCGCTTTTTTTGTATGAGACTATTAAGCACTAGACGTATAATATCACACATATAGTTAATGTTGTATATACTTTTGACAAAAAAAGTGCTGAAATCTTAAAAAAATCACCCGAAAATAACATATAATACGTATAATGGAAAAAGTGGGAAAACATTTTTTATATCAGTCCATTTATATGAGGCCGGCGTCGTATATGCTTTTGGGAAAACCGCAGTATTCAGAATCAAACTTTTTTTTGTTAAGATAAGCGTAACTGTTGTTGGTACCGGTCTCGAAAACAATAGTCTTGAGCCAGAGCGCGATATGAGAAGCCCCATGCCTTTTATTGAAGCTCCTGCTGCCGTATATATCGTCCCCTAATACCGGAAAGCCTTCAAAAGCGAGGTGCGCCCTTACCTGATGCAGGTAATTCGTTATGGGGCGCGCGCTAAGCAGCGTCATATTATCCGCAGAAGAGACGGCCGCATACCTTGTAACGATAGGCTTGGAGTTCTTTTGCTGGACGCCCAATATGCGCACGCTCCTGCCGGCCTTGTCAGGCATATGATACGCCAGCAGCTCGTCTTTTTCTTTCGCATGCCCCATTACGGGGCAGATAAAATATCTTGTTACGCGCCGCTGGGTAATAGCCTGGGCTAAAAAAAGGTACGCGTCCTCATGCTTGGCCAGTATGATAAGGCCGCTGACATATCTGTCGAGAGGGTATATGAGGTAGGGGACGATAAGCGCCTCGAGATTATATTCGCCCCTTCTTTTCATCTCCTCTTCAATCATCTTGACCGCATTAGGTTCTTCGTTATCTGAGATCGTGGGCAAACTGGCAGGCTTGTCCGCAATAATAAAATTTTCATCCTGATAAACTATTTTGGGAACAAGTACAGAGCCGAGAATATCTTCAGTTAAAAAAAGGCGGATACAATCGCCGGTATGGACTTTATCGTCCCCGTACGCATCTTTGTCGTTAAGCGTTATATTTCCTTTTTTAAAAGCGTTTATGATGGCCCGCTCATCCGCTTTGGGATATTTTTCTAAAAGAAAGTCAAACAGTTCTTTTCCGCTGTCGCTGCCTGCCGCCGCCAATGAAACCATATGCTGCTCCTTAAATTCTTTTTATGCCGCAACAGAATACTATAACAGCCGCGCTTCATAGTCAATACGGCGTTAAAAGATTACGTAAGACAGACATGTTAACTAATTATGTCCGTTGTTTTACAAAACGTCCATGTATGATATAATATCAGCCAAACAGACTAGAAGAAAAGAGGGCGCGAAATGTCATTCTGGCGCAACAGGCCGTTAGTAGTAACGGTGATAACGACTATAATACTGCTTGTTTTGCTTATACTGACTGCGGGGAAGAATAACATGTCGGGGGCGGAAAGCATAGCCGGAAGCGTGTTCTCTCCGGTCCAAAGCGCTTTATATTCGGCGACCGACGCGATATCCGACTTTTTTTCCAGGGTCTTTGCAAGCGGGGACCTGCAGGCTGAAAACGCCGAGCTTAAGGCGCGGGTCGCGGAACTTGAAGGGCAGCTTCAGGATTACAACAACATAAAATCCGAAAACGACAGGCTCGCCGCGCTTCTTAATTTTAATGCGCCGGTTGAAGATCAGGACAGGGTATCGGCAAGGGTTATATTCAGGGAATCAGGGCTCTGGTTCAATACCATGGTTTTAAACGTCGGCATGGCAAACGGCATAGAAGTGGACATGCCCGTTGTGAACGGGGACGGGCTTGTCGGCAGAGTAGTTGACGTAGGAGCGAACTGGTGCCGCGTGATGACTATAGTAGACTCGATGAGCGGCGTTTCGGCTATTGTCGAGAGAACGAGGGACAACGGCATACTTACGGGAACAATATCCACCGGGAACGAGAGCGAAGCGGTTCTTGATTTGAGCTATCTGCCGCTCGACGCCGACCTTGTCCCGGGCGACAGGGTATTAACGTCGGGGCTGGAAGGAGTATTTCCGAAAGGTATAGCTATAGGGAAAGTCACGGAAGTAAGTTCAGCCGGCATAGGCAACGATAACAATGCGCAAAACAGCCCGGAAGCCAGCCCGGGGGCAAGCCCTGAAACAACCCCTGAAGCGGAAAGCGGCGGCATGCGCAACGTGGCGATAGTTACTCCGTATGTCGATTTTGCCCATATCGAAGAAGTCACGATAATCACCACAAAGCCTGTAGACATAAAAGAGGCTCTCGGATGAGATACCTGATACTGCTTGCGATCACGTTTGTCGATCTTATCTTTGCCAACACGATATTCCCTAATATAAATATAGCCGGTATAGCTCCCGATATCGTCATATGCACGGTGGCGTCTTTAGCGATACTCGACGACAGTATGGTCGGCGCGTGGATAGGGCTTGCCTGCGGTTTGGGCATGGACCTTTTTATGAGGCCTATCGGTTTCAACGCGATGCCGCTTTTTCTTACCGGCGCCGCCGCGTTTTTTGTACGCAAGAACGTGGGGTATATCGATAAAGTGTTCCTTCCTATCGCGTTTGCCGCCGGAGCATATTTTTTCAGGCAGGGGCTGTCCGCGATACTCGCTTATATGCTCGATCTGAAGTTTTCTCTTGGAGAACTGTTTTTAGAGTATATGCTGCCCCAGGCTGTCATGACCGTAGCTCTTATGCTGCTCGTGCATTACATAATGAGGCGCATCTACGATACGAAGGTTATGAAAAAGAAGAGCGCGAGCGATTTTAAGAGGCTGGGGTAGATAAGCTTTCAATGGCCGCGTAATAACACCGTCTTGGGAGAGCCGTTACTTCTTTTGCCTTATCTATTTTAAAATACAAATGGTTCTGGTATCATCCGGCATATGCCGGCAGAGCATAAAACAGGCCGCGTGTACTCGCGGCCTGTTTTAGGTTCTCTTGCGCGTCGCTAACTTGCGCAAAATATAAAGGAGCATAAAAGCGGTTGCTATATCATGATTGTTGCCAGTAAAAAAAATTCTATACAGCGGGCATCAATTTATTTTGGCCTGAAAATTCTTTTTTATGTACTTATAAAGATGCGTTTGCTATAATATTTTTATAATGTTGAATGTGAGGTTTGGGGAATGGTTGAAGTAAAAGAAATAACTGAAAAAAAAGACCTGAAGAAGTTTATCAACTTTCCGGACGAGCTGTATAAAGGCCAGAAGTATTACGTGCCTGATTTCAAGGGTGACGAGCTGGATATGCTTCAGCCCGAAACCAATTTCTCGTTCGAATACTGCGACGCAAGATTCTTCCTCGCCTACAAGGACGGAAAGATAGCCGGACGGGCAGGGGCCATAGTGAACCGCACGGCAAACGAACGCTGGAACCAGAAGCAGATCCGCATAACTAGGATGGATTTCATAGACGACATGGAGGTTTCGGACGCGCTTTTCGGCGCCATAGAGGGATGGGCAAAACAGCTGGGGCTTAACGAGGCGCACGGCCCGCTCGGGTTTACCGACCTCGATAAAGAAGGCCTGCTTGTTGAAGGGTTCGACCGCATGGGCTCTTCGGTAACGATATATAATTACCCGTATTACCCGGTGCATTATGAAGCTCACGGCTATAAAAAAGACGTTGATTGGGTCGAATACAGGGTAAAAGCCCCCGAAAAGAGCGACAAGCGTATAGTGCGCGTGCAGGAGATCGCCAAAAAGGTCATGGAGCGCTCCAACGTGCATTTCTTCCCCATCAAGCGCATAAAAGACGCGAAGCCGATCGTTATACAGGTGTTCAGCCTTTTAAGCGAGTGCTATAAAGACCTTTACGGGGTAGTGCCGTATACCGAAAAAGTCGCGAAAGATTACCTGCGCCGCTTTACTCCGCTGCTTAACCCCCATTTCGCAAAACTCATTGTAGACGATAACAATAAGCTCGTAGGGTTCGCGCTTGCCGCCCCGTCTTTTGCGAGGGCGCTCCAGAAATGCAAAGGCAGGTTCCTGCCTTTCGGGTGGGCGCATCTTCTCAACGCCACCTGGCGGCCGAAAGAGATAGAGCTGTATCTTGTCGCCGTACATCCCGACTATCAGAAAGCCGGGCTTGCGGCGCTGCTTATGAACGAGATAACCGCGTCTGCCATTGAGCAGGGAGTAAAATACGCGGAGTCTTCACCGGAGCTTGAGCTCAATAAAAAGATACAGGATTTTTGGAAGAACTACGATGTCGAGCAGCACAAGCGCAGGCGCTGCTATGTGAAACATCTCAAATAGAAGTAAACGAAGCCCCCGGTTTCCGGGGGCTTTTGGTTTGATGACTAAGTATTTTTAGTATTGTGCCAGTGGTGTTCAGCTAAAACGAAGGTCGCTGAAAAGCCTAAATAGAGGGTCCCGAAAAGACGAAACTCACTGTTTAGGCGTGACAAAAGTAACGATCTTGCGGAGCCGCGCAGACGGTTTGGCCGATGAACTTAAAACTGCTGATGATTCTTAGTGCAAGGATTTCACAGTTCAATGCGATCTGCCGCAAAACGCTTAGCGCGGAAAGATTTTCAGGCGAGGGCAAATATAACTCTCACATAAACATATATTTATCAATATAATGAATGTGTATTCGATAATATCTGAATCAGATGAAAGTTTACATAATCTTCTTTTATTTTGCTTAACAGGGGTGTATACTAATCGGTATTAATTCACAGCCTTTGAAAAGTCATATGACTTTTGGGGCGGGATATCGGAGATCAAAACGATGGACAGGGCTGTCTGCAGATTAGGGCTGGATATAGGGTCGACTACGGTCAAGTGCGCGGCGATAAAGCAGGGCAAGGCCGTATACGGCTATTATAAAAGGCATATGAGCGATATAACGAGCGCGGTCTCGGCAATGCTGGAAGACGTTTATTCCGCACTGGGCGACATAGAAGTGTTTGCTTGCGTTACCGGCTCTGGCGGCCTCTCGGTCGGCAAATGGCTCGGGCTGCCGTTCGTGCAGGAAGTAATAGCTGCGAGCAGCGCGGTCAAAAAGTTCATACCCGAAACCGACGTTGCCATAGAGCTGGGCGGAGAAGACGCGAAGATAACGTATTTTTCGGGCAGCACCGAGCAGAGGATGAACGGCACATGCGCCGGGGGCACGGGGGCATTCATAGACCAGATGTCCTCGCTGCTGCAGACAGACGCCAAAGGATTGGATGAGCTTGCCGCAAAAGCAACGCATATATACGAGATAGCCGCGCGCTGCGGAGTGTTCGCCAAGAGCGACATACAGCCGCTCATAAACGAAGGCGCGGCGAGAGAAGACATAGCTGCCTCGGTATTCAAGGCTGTTGTCAACCAGACGATAAGCGGGCTTGCCTGCGGACGCCCGATAAGGGGAAAAATAGCATTCCTGGGCGGGCCGCTGCATTTTCTGCCCTCGCTTAAAGCGCAGTTCATAAAGACGCTGAAGCTTCCCCCGGAAAACATAATGGAAACAGAGCACGCTAAGATGTTCGTCGCCGCGGGCGCGGCGATAATGGCCAATAAAAAAGTAAGCCTTAGATCGCTCGCGGAGCGCACGCATTACGTAGCGGCTTTTGAGGATACTTCCGCGCACTTAAAACCGCTTTTCAAAGACGAAGCCGAATACGAGAAATTTAAAAAGCGGCACGCCGCTGCGGATGTGGTAAAGACGCCCCTCGAGGGGTACAGCGGAGCATGCTACCTCGGCATCGACGCGGGTTCAACGACCACGAAAGCGGTGCTCATATCGCAGGACGGCGCCATACTCCACACGCATTACGGCTCGAACGAAGGCCGCCCGCTCGATATAATAAAAGAGATACTGGGCGAGATATACGATATATTGCCGGAGGGAGCCTATATAGCCCACGCCGCTTCTACAGGATACGGCGAGGGACTCGCGAAAGCGGCGTTTACTTTAGACTGCAGCGAAGTGGAGACCGTGGCGCACTACACCGCCGCGAAGCATTTTAAACCCGATACGGACTTCATACTCGACATAGGCGGGCAGGACATGAAGTGTATGCGCATAAAGGACGGCGTTATCGACGAGGTCATACTCAACGAAGCGTGCTCTTCGGGCTGCGGCTCGTTCCTCGAAACGTTTGCGGCGTCGCTCGGGTGCACGATAGAGGAGTTCGCGTCGCAGGCGCTGTTTGCGCCGCGGCCGGTGGACCTCGGCAGCAGGTGTACTGTGTTCATGAACTCGAAAGTGCGGCAGGCGCAGAAAGAAGGCGCGTTACGCGGCGATATTTCCGCCGGGCTGTCGTATTCAGTCATAAAGAACGCATTATATAAAGTTATAAAGCTTAAAAACGCCGCGGAATTGGGGCAGGGCATAGTTGTGCAGGGCGGTACGTTTTTGAACGACGCAGTGCTGCGGGCGCTCGAGCTCCTTTCAGGCCGCGAGGTCGTGCGGCCTGCTATAGCGGGGCTTATGGGAGCGTACGGCGCGGCGCTTATCGCAAAAGAGAAATGCCCCGCGGGCGCTGTATCGGCTGTAATTTCAAAGCAGGCGCTCGGCGTTATGCAGATAACCAAGACGAACACGCGCTGCGGCGGCTGCGAAAACAACTGCCGCCTCACGGTCAACAGCTTCGGCAACGGGCGGAAGTTCATATCGGGCAACCGCTGCGAGCGGGGCGCGGGAAAGGCCGAGTCGGGCAAGCTGCCCGATATGTACGAATACACATATAACAGGCTGTTCGCGTATAAGCCTCTCGAAGCCGGCGAAGCCAGGCGCGGCGATATCGGTATACCGCGCGTGCTGGGCATGTACGAGAACTACCCGTTCTGGCATACGTTCTTTACCGCGCTTTCGTACAGGGTCGTGCTTTCGCCGCGCTCTTCGCGTTCAGTATATACTGCGGGCATTGAGAGCATACCGTCCGAATCGCTTTGTTACCCGGCCAAACTCGCGCACGGGGCCGTAAGAAAGCTCATAGACGCCGGGCTGAAGACGATATTCTTTCCGTGCGTGCCGTACGAGAAGAAAGAGCAGAAAAAGGCGGCAAACAACTTCAACTGCCCGATAGTAACGTCGTACGCGGAAAACATAAAGAACAACATGCCTGAGATAAAGGAAAACGGTGTTGACCTTAAGATGCCGTTTTTGCCTATGGACAGAATAAAGCGGCTCTCGAAGCGCCTTGCGGAGGAGTTTCCCGATATACCTGCAAGAGAGGTAAAAAAGGCGGCAAGGCTCGCGTGGCAGGAGAAGCTCGCGTTCCAGAACGACATACGCAGGCAGGGAGAGAAAATAGTCGCCAGGGTCAAGCGCGGCGAATTCAAGGCAATAATACTCGGCGGAAGGCCGTACCATGTAGACCCGGAGATCAATCACGGCATCTCATCCATAGTTACGTCTTTGGGGTTCGCGGTATTAACGGAACAAAGCGTCGCGCACTTAGGGGAATATAAGCCTATACGCGTGCTCGACCAGTGGATGTACCATACGCGCATATATTCCGCGGCGTACCTCGCGGGAAAGACGCCCGGGCTTGAGCTCGTGCAGCTGAATTCGTTCGGCTGCGGCCTCGACGCGGTAGTTACCGACCAGGTGCACGACATACTTAAAGGCTACGGCAAGATATATACGCTCATAAAGATAGACGAAATAAGCAACACCGGCGCTATAAAGATACGCCTGCGCTCGCTCGCGGCGGCCATACAGGAGCGCAGGAAGAAGGGGCTGCTCGGCATAGCCGAAGCCGTAAAGAACAAAGCTTTCGAATACAAAAAAGTCGTGTTCGAAAAGTTCATGAAGAAGGAGTATACGATACTCTCGCCGCAGATGTCGCCCATACACTTCGATTTCCTTCGCGCGGCGTTCCGGGCTTCGGGGTTCAGGTTTGAACTGCTGCCCTCCGTCGACAAGTCGGCTGTGGAAGAAGGCCTCAAATACGTCAACAACGACGCGTGCTACCCTTCGATAATAGTTACCGGGCAGCTTATAGAAGCCGTAAAATCCGGAAAGTACGATACGAACAAGCTCGCCTGTATTATATCGCAGACGGGCGGCGGATGCCGGGCGTCTAACTATATAAGCTTTATCAGGAAAGCGCTCGGCGACGCGGGATACGGGTTTATACCTGTCATATCATTAAGCGCAGGGGGGATAGAAAAAAACCCGGGCTTTAAGATAACGCTGCCGCTGCTGAAACGCTGTATGCGCGCTATGATATACGGAGACCTATTAAACAGGCTCACATTAGCCACGCGGCCGTATGAAGTAACCAAGGGCGATGCGGACAGGGCTTGCCGCAGGTGGCACGACGTTGCCATAGAAAATATAAAGACGCTGAAGAAAAAGCGCTTTAAGAACAGCATAATCGATATGGTGGAGGAGTTCGATAATATCCCCGTTACCGACATTAAAAAGCCGGTAATAGGGGTGGTGGGCGAGATACTCGTAAAATACCACCCGACCGCGAACAACCAGATAGTAAAGGTGCTCGAAGACGAGGGAGCGGAAGTAAAAGTGCCCGACCTCATAGACTTTCTGCTGTACTGTGCGTACAACATGAACTTCAAGCACGAGAAGCTCGGGCGGCCCAAGCTGTTCGCGCACTTCGGCAACGCGGCGATATCTATAATAGAGAATTCGCGCAAGCTAATGCGCAGCGTGCTGGAAAGCAGCAAGCGGTTTTCCGCGCCGTCGTTTATCAGCGAAAAGGCGAAGGCCGCGGCGGAGTTTTTATCAATAGGCAACCAGACGGGCGAAGGCTGGTTTTTGACGGGCGAGATGGCGGAGCTGCTGCGCGAAGGTGCCGACGGCATAGTGTGCGTGCAGCCTTTCGCGTGTTTGCCCAACCATATAGTCGGCAAGGGCGTCATACAGCCGATACGCGCGAGATTTCCCGAGGCAAATATAGTCGCCATAGACTACGACCCCGGCGCGAGCGAAGTAAACCAGCTTAACCGCATAAAGCTTATGCTGTCGCTGGCGCAGGACAAGATAAGAAAGGTTACAAATACGGACCCGGAAAAGATAAGCGTGTAGGCTGACCAAGGTCATAATGAAAGGCTATTAGCAGCATTGTAGGGGCGATTAGTAATCGCCCGCATTGTCTTCGCGGAACCGGTAAACATATAGTTTTCATAAGAAATTCGTTAGTAGCGTCATTCCGTCCGCTTCGCGAGAGTGAGTGCAGCGACCGAAGAATCGTTTATATAACTTATAGCAGTTTACAGTGTTGAAGACGGAAATGTGTCATACGAGAGAAAAGATCCTTCGCAAGCTCAGGATGACATGAAGGATTTTGTCAGCAGCCAAGGCGGTGTTTCTAACAGCCCATTAATGTTGCATCATCCGTTCAAACTCATCTATGCTGTGAAGCCATCCATTCCCACAAGTTCAATTCCCCGTCATAGCATTCGTTGTTGAATACGTATATCCATGAAAAATGGGTGTTGTAAGTATAGGGCGTCCCGTCCTTGTTTACATACCGCCCCGTCGTATCGTGCACGTCTTCGAATACCGAAGCGTGAAGGTTTTTTGCGCCCGCGCTTTCAAGCATGTCTATTGTAGCCTCCGAATAGTAGCTTGGCGGGACGGATCGGTCGTGTGAGCAGTATATGAACCATATCGGTATCTTCGCCAATGTTTCTGCGTCTTTATTAGTAATAAACGCCGCGTTGTAACATTCGCATACGGGGTATGCCGCGGCGAAGAAATCGGGATAGCTCTTCACCATAAGCATCGTCATATATCCCCCTTGGGAGCACCCCCCGATATATATGCGCCCAGGGTCTATATCGCTGTTTTCCGATACGGCCTTGTCAATAAGCGCCTTAAGGGGTTCTTTCCAGCGGCTGGTGCCGTCTGATCTATTGCCGAAACGATTCGTTTTCGCGGTATTTTCCGGCCAGTATGTAGGGCATTGCGGCGCGAGCACGTAAGCGCCCCCCAATATGCCCTGTATCTCGTCCCCGGCAAGCGCGGTGACTTTATTGCCGAGAAGTGAGACGGATACGTCGTGCCCCCCTTCCCCCTGGCCGTGGAGCCAGCAACAAGCGGTTTCTTCCCGGTACTTTCGGCAGGCGAATATAGGGCGTAATCCATGGCTGTACCATTATAAACAAACTCAGACATACCGAACAGATCGGCCTGGGGCGTTATCCTGCCCGTATATTTCGGGTCAACGTGCATGTTTTTCAATATTTCCGACGTAGCATTTACAGGGGTTATGGTAAGCCTGTAATCATCGTCCCAAACGTTATAATACGTGTGGGTGTTGTAATAAAACAACGTCCCGTGCGAAGGGTCGACTCGCATCTCGATAGCTATATATCTCGAACTCCCGTCGATCTTGTTCCCGTTTTCGTCGCAAAGGTAAACTCCGGTGATTTCGCGCGCGCCCACAGGGCCGCGCTTGTTTGACTCAGTAACGCTGAAATCGCACAGGTCGGAAGGCGCTATAGCGCTGCCCAGCTCAACTATAGCCTTTGTCGACGCCGCGCCCCAGTCGAAAGCCTCCGCAACGATCCGGTATGTGCTCCTTCCCGCCGCGAATACCCCGCATCCCGAAAAGCAGGCCAGCATACCTGCCGCAGCCAATAAACAGACCGCCTTTTTCATCGGTAATACCTCGCATATCCTCGCTTTTTATATTGAATAAACATCCCCCGGCTGTGCCGGGGGATGTTTACTATAGAAGCGAATTAAGTTTGCTGCGCACCGCGCGGTGCCAGCGCACCATATCTTTTATCGTCCTTAACATAGGGCGGGGCTTGTACCCAAGCTTCTTCTGCGCCTTTTCGTACGTAAAGTTCGAGTTCGATATGAGCACGTCTATAGAGTATTTTGTGAGTATGGGCTTTTTGCGCACCGCCGCGTAATAAGCAGGGGCGAAGAACGCGGCTGCCCTTACGATAAACTGCGGCACGCGGCGGCGCTTTATCTTATTGCCCGTGCTCTTCTCAACGGCGTTTATTATTTCCTCGAGGCTCGAAACGCTGCCCGATATTATGTACCCCTGGCCTTTTTCGCCGTATTTCCACGCGCGGTATATACCGTCCGCAACGTCGCGAACGTCCACGAAATCGTATTTGCCGTCAAAGTAATACTGCGTCTTCTTGGAATCTATGTACCCTTTTATAGCGCTGCCGGTAAAAGAGGAGCGGAAGTCGTAAGGGCCGATGACGCCCGACGGAAACACTATCACCGCGTCGAGCCCTTTCTGGATGGAATTCATCACCTCTATAGTAGCCATAGCCTTCGACCTCGCGTAAGCGCCGTTTAAGTTGCTGATTACCGGGTCGAGCGTCTCGTCTATGCAGCCGGTATCCGGGAGCTTCAGGGCGTGCACACTCGAAACGTGAATAAGGCGCTTCACGCCTTTTTCAAGGCACGCGTTCACCACGTTTTTCGTACCGCCGACGTTTATGTCGTATATTATTTTCTTATGGATGCCGGAAAGCTGGACGAGCCCGGCGAGATGGAATACATACTCGCAGCCGCGCATTGCCGCCGATACGGCGTAACTGTCGCGTATGTCGCCGCGGACCACTTCTTTGACAAACTTTTGGATATGGGATATGTCCTCATTCTCCAAAGCAAACACCCTTAAGTCTTTAAGGCCCTTTGAATATAAATATTTAACGAGCACATTGCCTATATGGCCGCCCGCCCCTGTTACGAGTATCATGATGATGATCTCCTTTCTACTTTAAAACAAATTATGATAGCGTAACGAGATCTCATCATATATATTATACCCCCGTATGTAATACTTAACAATTAATAATTTGTGAATTACCGTTTTTTGCCGGAAAACGCCCGGAAAGAAAGCCTGGTGATTCCGAAACGGCTTAATAACAGCAGACGGCATGGTGAAAAGTTAAAATAGAAGGAGCAGAATTGCGGAGCAAAAAAACGATCCCCGGTGAGGATTTCTCGCCGGGGATCGTTTTTATTTCTACTTTGCGTCGTCGGGGTTTGGCTGCGTAAACACCTGTACGTCCTCATCGGGAAAAGGTATGCCGGCCTGCTGAGCGGACGCCTGGGCGGGCGATTCAGCGGGAGGCTGCGGCCCGGTATATTGCGGCCCGGCCTGCGGGAATTGCGTTGAAGGAGCGTATACAGGCATATCAGGCGAAGGATATGGCTGCCCAATATCTGCCCGCTGCGCCTTTTGCCTGTTCCGGGCGTGGACTTCCGCCGGCATCTGCCGGTGTACGGGTATAAACGCGAATATGCCCGCCGCGGCAAGCATTACCGAGGCCGCCGCCATCGGGATAATCGTCCCGGTATAAATGGCCGCCAGCAGGAGTATGAGCGACGAAACGAGCATGAAAACAGCCCCGCCCGTGGAATGCTTTCTTACTACGAGCGAGCCTATGAACGCCAAGACCGCGAATATTACCGATACGCCTATGAGCACGATATTGACTATGCCGTCAAGGGCGGTCTTGTATGCGAACGCCATAGTATCTTCGTAAACGGCTTCGCTTATTGAAAGATCGCTCTGCCTTGCGACTTTGACCGCGTAATCGGTAAGCCCGCTTTTGCTATAGTCGGTTATCGGGTCGTCAGGGTGACTTCCGGAATATAGAGCTACTTCGTTAAAGGCTACGACATTCTCGTTTTTCATATCGCTTTTTATATCTTCCACCGTTTTAGAGAGGAAGCTTAAGGGCACAAGATAGATCATCAGTAAAGAAAATACGAGCGCCATTATACCGCCTGCATAACCCAGGATAAAAGCTGTTTTTTTCATGACTGCACCCCCCCGCCTGATATTTCGTCAGGGTCTTGTATTGCCTTAGGTTTTGGTTTGGCCAACTGCAGCACCCCGCCGAGTATAAGCAGCAGCGATGCCGGCGCCATCGATATTATGGAGCCTGCGACAAGGCTGAAGATGAGCGTGAGAGCGGCAGCCGAGAGCACCATCACGCCGCCCGCGATCCGCTGTTTTTTTATCTGCGCGCCGATGAGCGCGATTATGGAAGCTGCGGCGCATGCGATAACGCCGATCTTAAGGCTCAGCGAATATTCCTCGCCTCTCTCGTAAAACCTCGCGGCGTCGTCAAAGGCGCTTTCATTATACTCATCGCCTATGTCTTCGAGTACGTCAGCGTCGATATCCTTTGATATTTCCGTAAAGTCTTCAATATAAGTAGCCAGATCGACCTTCAGAAGCGGTTTAGCTCCGTAATAGTCGCCGGTTTCATATACCATCTCGTCGAGCTTGTCCCAGTTTCTTGTTAAGAAGCGGGAAACATCGTCGCCAAAAGTGAAGAAAGGACCGGTCAATATCATCAGCACTGAAAGCGCCAACGCGAGCACTCCGCCTATAAGGCTTATGCAATAGCCTGCTTTATTCACATTGTTTCCTCCTTAATGTTTTTTTCGGCCGCCTTTACGGGCACTACGGCCAGCACAAAGCTGATTATATACAGCACTGCGGGCAAAGACTGCCAGGGAAAACCAAAAAACATCAGCGTGAGCATCGAGATTGCCATGCACGAAGCTCCGAAAATGTTGTATTTCTGAACAAAAAGAGCGCCTAAAATGCCGAGGGCGTTGGCCGCAAGGCATATAAACGCATACGTTTGTCCGCCGTTATTAAATCCGGGCGGAGGGGGCAGTATAGAAAAAAGCGCGAGCAGCGCCAGCGCGAGCCCCGCTGCCCCCGCAATAAGCCCGAACATGAATTCCGTCTTTCTCATTTGCATCACCCCGCAAATCTTATAGTCAGTTAACATTGGAGAGCTAAAATTTTTCTGCTGAAACTAACAGTATTATACATCACGCTGCGGGCAATATCAAACAAACCTGCATAAATTTCTGTTTTATTATACAATAACCCATAAAATTCACAGGTTACACGTATCTAAGCGTTCTTATATTTCATACGGGTGGCATTGCCTCCCCTTATATGCCGTTCTTCCTTGTTCTTCCGCAGCACCTTTGCCACCTCTTTCGCGGTAAGAGGCGATATAGTCAGCAATCGCTCGGTCATATCCTTGTGCACCGTGCTCTTGCTCGTGCCGAACGTTCTGGCCGCCTGGCGGACCGTGGCGTTAGAGGAAAGCACGTAATCGGCGATCCTCTTTACCCTGTCTTCGATGTATTCTTTCATAGAAAAAGCCCCCTTGTGAATCATTTTCTAGATATGTATGTTCACAAGAGGGCTTGTATGATTTAAATTTTATTTATTCTTTGTCCGGTTTATCCTTTTCGTTTTCTTTCTGCTTTTTCATGTATTCCTCGAAGCTCCCGGAGCCTTCCTTTTCCCACCACTTCTCATAGGCGTCGTCGAAACGCCAGTCCCTGTAACGGCTCCAGCGCCTTGGATAATCGCGCCAGCGGCGGCCCGGCTTGTGCCCCGGCCCCGGGAACATCCTTCCGAACCCGCACAGCAGCAGTTTGGCGAGCAGCGACAGCCCGAACGCCTGCCAGAACGTTATCGTGCCGAGGCCGAAAATATGAGGCATCAGCCAGTTCCACAGGAGCATTATAAATGCGCCCGCTATCAAAGACAGCGCCGTTGCCGCGAATATACCCATTATTACGGCCATTATTATACGGAACCCTTTCCCGCAATGTAACTTTTCTTCGTTCATATATTCCTCCTAATCCTTTCTCCCGCCCCGGAAACCTGAAGTATTCGGGGTCTCTATGTATTCGTCCAGCATTATCATCAGCTTTTTCGCCGCCCGGTTTTTTCTCGAGAGCAGCGTGCCAATCGGCTCCCCGGTAATTTGGGAAAGCTCTTTATAGCTCTTTCCCTCAAATTCCGTCTGCGTAAACACGAAGCGCGATTTTTCGTCGAGCATCGAAAGCGCGGAGTCTATCTTATCTTTAAGCTCCCCGCCCAGCAATTCGTCTTCCGCCGAAGAGGCAAACCCGGTGTCTATCTCCTGCGCCGGGATCTCCCTGCCCCTCTTCCTGAAAAGGTTTTTTGCCGTGTTGCGCAGCGCGGCGTAGATATAAGACGTCATATATTCGATGCTGTCGTCGTCATCACGCCCCAGAAGCGTCAGCGCCGTCTGCTGAACGATGTCTTCCGCGTCGTACTCATTGAGCTGCGAAAAAGCAGCCCTCAGATAGTTTTTGAATTTTTCGAAGCCGTCAGAAAAGGCTTCGCCGACCTTGCTCATCAGTTCTCCTTAGTCAAGGAACTGCCCCCTTACGGCATCACGCCCGAAGCGCCGATCAAATATCCGAATTTCTTCGGCATTTTTTCTGCGCCTAAAGTGTACTTTAAACGCTCATACGACTCGATGAGCGCCGACGCCTTTCTTTCCCCCGTTTTAGTAAGTTCAACGCTGCCGTAAGTCTCGTGCATCGCAAGACCTTTATCCGCAAGCCTTTTAAGCGCGCTGTATACGCTGGCCTTGGATACCGACAGCGTTTGCGCGATGTCGGCCACGCGGACGCTTCCGCCGCGCTTGGTCAATTCGAATATCGCTTTTAAGTATTTCTGGTTCGATATCGTCATTTCCTTCTTCTCCTTCTTGTAACCGCTTATAAATCAAGCGGCTGTGTTCGCTGCATTATAGACACGTTTCAGAAGTTTTTATTGCATAAAACAAAAAATAATGAAAAACAAACGGATATCGATACGGATCATCATGGACAAGGCGACAGAGGGAATATACCAACTATCACACCTTATAATATAGTAAATAACACTTTTTTATATATCTATGCAATATTTATACCGGTTTCAGCGTCATATAACATATGAAGCCGGAAAATAATGATCTGTCCGAAATTACAGATAGTTCTTTATTTTAGGCATGGTCTATTATATACTATGTTAGCATAAATTGTTGAAATGGGGAAAAGCATGGACGGCATAAAAGCGTTTAATGATTCGCTTGCGGGAGCGCTGATAAAAAACAGGCGGTTCTTATTGAAACGCCCCGATTACTTTGCCGCGTTCGCTAAAATATCTTCGAGTATGAAAAAGCAGGAGAAGAAAAGGGAAGCGCTCGCGAAAGAAGGCGTAGTTGTCCCGCCTGTTTTGATAATAAGCGTCACCAACGACTGCAACCTTTCGTGCAAGGGGTGTTACGCGTGCAGCCAGCAGAGGGATAAGTCGGGCGAGATGGATATCGAAAAGATAAAGGGCGTCCTTGGCGAAGCGGTAGGATTAGGAGTCGCCGTAGTTATGATAGCCGGGGGAGAGCCGCTCATGAAGCAGGGAATAACCGATCTGCCCGCGATGCATCCCGGCACGCTGTTCGTGATGTTTACCAACGGCCTGCTGCTGGGGCTTTATAAAGACCTGCCTAAAAACTTTGTGCCAGTAATAAGCATAGAGGGCGGAAAGCAGTCTACCGACGCGCGGCGAGGCGAGGGCATGTATGAGCAGGCGACGGCTGTAATGGAGAATCTCGATAAAAAAGGGAGGCTGTTCGGCGCGTCCATAACGCTCACGAGCGAAAACTACGGCGAAGTGCTGAACTCTGGTTTTCTTGACGAACTCGAGGCAAAAGGGTGCAGGGCGGCTTTTCTTATAGAATATGTCCAGTCGGGGAAAGAAGACGAATATCTTTGCCTTACCGAAAGTCAGAAGAAAACCTTACGCGAGCGGGAAGAGGAGCTCTATAAAAAGCACGACATGCTCATGGTCACGCTTCCGGGCGACGAGGAAAAATACGGCGGCTGCCTCGCTTCAGGCAGGGGGTTTTTGCATATAAGCTCCACGGGCGCACTCGAGGCCTGCCCTTTCGCGCCGTATTCCGATACGAATATCAAAGATATGCCGCTCAAACAAGCGCTCAAATCAAGCCTGCTTAAAGATATAAGAGATAAGCATGATACGTTGAAAGAGAGCCGCGGCGGGTGCGCGCTAAAGGAAAACAGGGAATGGATAGAATCGCTGACAGCAGGGGCGGACACTGTCTAGCCCCAATTAAAACCTGATAGCGGAACGGTGTTTTTCACCGGTAAGAAAACGCTGCCGCACAGGATATGTATCAAAAAAACGGATTTGATTTAAGCGATATCATATGGGCTGATAAAAACATATGATATGACCGGCTTTCAATAAATATGGCAAACCGCGCTTGGCATCGGAAATTAAAAAAGGCCGTTCGGCCTTTTTACTTTAGTGGTGTTTTTCAGCCCTCTTCAATTGCTTCGTTGGGGCAAGTATCGCAGCACGTACCGCAATCAATGCAAGCATCCGCGTCAATAACGTATTTGCCGTCCCCCTCAGAGATAGCCTCAACCGGGCATTCACCTTCGCACGCTCCGCAGGAAACGCACGCGTCGGTAATAATGTATGCCATTGTCCTTCACCTCCCTAATATTACGTGTAACATTTTAAACATATATACGTTAAATTGCAACAGACAATGACAAGTTTTCGCGTTTTTTCTTCAGCTGAGACGTTTGGGAAACACTGATTAATTCGATATTTTATCTTAACGGCTGGATTTTGTGCCCTGCTGCGTCACGAAACCTGGAAATAACGCTGCTATTCCTGCGGTTTCGTTCCTTGCATGACTCAAAACCATCTCGTCAATCTCGCATATCTCATTTAATCAGTGCTTCCTTAAATTCAGTCATCGAGGAGCGATTTTATCTCCTCGTCGATCTCTACGTCGCTGTCGGTATCGGGGCGGCTGTCGTGCTGCGAGAATTTTACGTCTGCCAGATCGAAAGTCTTTATGTCGACGCTTTCGTCGGGCAGCGATATCCTTACGCGCACCTTCTCCGTAATGGCGTTGTTTTCGACGACGATGCCTTTGCCGTCGGGAGTATCGACCGTACTACCCTGCCGGGGCATACGGCGGCGCGTCTCGCAGTAATGCTCGTGCTCGTAATTGAGGCAGCACATGAGCCTTCCGCACAGGCCGCTTATCTTCGTGGGCGAAAGCGACAGGTTCTGCTCCTTCGCCATCTTTATGGAAACCGGGTTGAAATCGCCTAAAAAATATGAGCAGCAGCACGGCCTCCCGCACGGCCCGAGGCCCCCCATCATCTTTGCCTCGTCCCTTACGCCTATCTGGCGGAGCTCTATCCTGGTTTTGAAAACGCCCGCAAGGTCTTTAACGAGTTCCCTGAAATCGACCCTGCCGTCAGCGGTAAAATAAAAAACTATTTTTGAATTGTCGAACGTGTACTCTACGTCAACGAGCTTCATGGCAAGGCCGTGCTCCGCCACCTTCTTTTCGCATGTCTCGAGCGCTTCCTTCTCCTTGCGCGCGTTCTCCTCAACCTTTTGATCGTCTTTCGGGGTAGCTTTGCGGATGACGGGCTTTAGCGGCGCAACTATGTCTTTATCTTCAACTTCTTTTTCGGGTATCACGACTTCGCCGTATTCCGTGCCCCTCGCGGTCTCCACTATCGCGTGCTCCCCTTCTTTGAACGTTATATCGCCGGGAAGGAAGTAGTATACTTTCCCCACCCGTTTAAAGCGCACGCCTATAACTTTTTCCATCTGTTTTTTTCCTCCAGTATATCAAAGAACAATTTCTCGACAGCCAACCGAAAGTTTACTGAAAAGAAAAACCGTCTCTCTGTTTCAAGTATGACCTTTATAATATTACTTAAAGCTCCGCTTGTAAAGCTTTGGGACGCCGCGGATATCTCATCCGCCCTGTCGGCGTTGGATATAAAACTTCTGCGTTTTGTCTTTTTATATATAAGTATATCCCTGAAATAAGACTGCATGACGCAGAGGAGGGGAATGAGCCGCTCTTTATTTGCTTCCAGAAGATCGGCGTGGGCGCTTACAGCCATGTTTTCCTGCTTCAGCAGTTTGCCGCAGATATCGAGCACCTTTGGCCGGGCTTCCCAAAAAAGGCTGTCTTCATATATCGACCGCGCCTCTTCGGCAAACCCGCCCGAAAGGTCGCGGAGTACATGCGCCGCATTGTCGCCTAGATTCAAAGCTTTTTTTATTTCAAGCTCCGCGTCAGGCTCCGGAGCGAGATGTACCGCGGCGCATCTCGACGCGACGGTGGGCAGCACTCCCGCCGCCGACCTCGCCTCGAGGATAAACACGGTATTTTGGGGCGGCTGCTCGAGAGTTTTCAGCATGCTGTTCGCCGCCTGGTCGGTCATATCGTCGGCGCTTTCTATGACTACGGCTTTATACTTGGCCACAGGTTTTTCAGCGACAAAAGCGATCGCTTCCCTGAACTCGTCGACCTTGGGTGCGTTTAATCTCATTATATCGACATGTCCCTGCAAGACTTTACGGCAATCGGCGCATTTGCCGCAGCCCCCGCTTTTGCAGTACAGCCTCATGAGAAACTCGTCCGTCAGCCTTTTGGCAGGGCCTGCCTTAGCGCATACCACGAGGTAAGCGCTCTGCATATCGGCCGTTCCAGCGGCCTTTAAAAAAGCTTTTCTCTCTTCAGCGCTCATATGACACCGGCGCCCTTGAGTATCGGCATTATCTTTTGCTTTATTATCTCATGGGTCTCGGATTTTGTGCCCCGGGCGTCTACGGGCAGCACATCTTCGCTCTTCGAAAGCTCGATGAATCCATGGAAAACGCGCTCGTGGAAAGGCATCTCTTCGCGCTCGAGGCGGTCGTGCACTTTTTGCTCGTTCATCCTTTTGAACGCGTATTCCGGAGGCACGTTTATGAACACCGTAACGTCCGGAAGACACCCGTCTACTGCGGGTTCGTTTATCTTCCTTACAGCTTCTACGCCCAGCTGCCTTCCGTATCCCTGATAGGCGAGCGAAGACAGCAGATAACGGTCGCACAGCACGAGTTTTCCGTTTTCGAGAGCGGGCCTTATCACCTGGCGCACATGCTCTGCCCGCGCGGCGGCGTAGAGCATCGCTTCGGTTAAAGCCTCCATCTTTTTTTCGTCTTTGCTTAATACGATCTCACGTATCTCTTCGGCAACGGGGCACCCCCCGGGCTCGCGGGTGCTTAATACGTCTGCGCCTATACTTTCAAGATACTCCGCGAGCATGCGCACCTGCGTAGACTTGCCGCAGCCGTCCGCCCCTTCGAACGCTATAAAAAACCCTTTCATGATTCCCTCCCAAGAAAAGCGGCAAGGTCGGCCGTATTGTCCGCGGTAAAGTCGCATCCGGCTTCGATCAGTTCCCGAGCTTCCCCGTATCCGTACAGGACGCCTATTGTATCGAAACCGACGTGCCTGCCGCCTATTATATCATAAGACCTGTCGCCTACCATTACGGAACCGGAAGCTCCGTTCAGCTTTTTTACCGCGCATTCCAGCACTTCGTTTTTATCGTATATCCCTTTCTCGTGCCGCGCGGCGAAGACATCGGAGAACAGATGCCTGATGCCGAAATGCTCAAGCACAATAAGAGCCTGCTGTTCCGGCTTGGACGTAGCGATGTACACCGATTTTCCAGACTGCTTTATTTTTTCTACAGCGTCTGTGATGCCGGGGTATAGTTTGTTTTCATATATTCCCCTGTTTAAACAATATTCCCTGTAAAATGGGTAGGCTTCTTCAGCCTGCCGCGCGCTGAACCCGTATTCGCTTACAAGATGCCTTTTGACCGGCGGCCCGACAAACCCCTTTAGTTTGCTTTCGTCATAATCGTTATACCCGATGCTTTTGAACATATATCTTATGCCGTTCATGCATCCTTCGCCCGAATCCGTTATAGTGCCGTCGAGGTCGAAAAACACCGAGCTGTACTTATTATTTTTGCCTGTATGGTTCCTTATCATGTTCTCTCCATAAATACCCGTATGCTGTCGCCTTCGATGCCGAAGACCTCGAACCCCTGCCGCTTCGCTTCAAGGAGGTAACCCGCGATCTCGTACGATACGACCTGGCCGCGCTGTATAACCGCCTCGGCGGGAGGGTAGACGCCGGCAGCCGCGGCTGATATGCGTCCGGCGGACTGCTCCAGCCTTACTGTCTCTATATTACCCCAGCTCCGCGAATTTTGCGAATATTTTGTTGCTTCCGGCATACCGTACGGAGAAAAATATATACCGCTGCTGCGCACTTTCTCTATGCCTCGAAGCGCCTCATACAGCAGCTCGAGATCAGCCGAAGTGTTGCCCGCAGAAAGCATCAGCAATATGCTCCTCATATCGGCCGCTTCAATATATATGCCCTGCTTTGCGAGCGCATCTTTTACCGCCATGCCGGTATGCCCCGTTCCGCTCACGTCTATCACTATCTTAAGGGCGTCCCTGTCCGCTGCTTCGACTCCCGGGATATCGGGGCAGAAAAGACCCGGGATGGCGTTTACGGTATCTTCGCAGCGCCTTCCGAGGTTGATTATCCTGAATAGTTCCTGCTCGCCTTTGTCGCGCATATAGGCATGAGCGTAGTCGAGCGAGCCGAGCATAAGGTATGAAGGGCTGGTAGTCTGGACCATGGACAGAGCCTGCTTTGCCTCATTTTTGTCGATAAGCGAGCTTTTCCCCACGCAAAGGCACGCGCACTGGTTCATGGCAGGGAGCGTTTTATGCGCGCTCTCCGTCCAGATATCGGCGCCGGCGTACGAGGGCGCGAGCGGGAGGAGCGGGGAGTATACGAAATGCGCCGCATGGGCGGCGTCGACCAGAAGGGGTATGCCCGCCCTGTGAGCCGCCTGCGCGGCGGCTTCGATATGGCAGCACAGCCCGAAATAATTCGGGTATACTATGAACACCGCCGCCGCGTCCCTGTGGGCCTTAAGCGCGGCCTTAATATCATCCGCGTTTACGACGCAGGGGTAATCGGACGGGGGGGAGCTTAGATACACGGGCGTTATGCCGAACATGAATACGGCGTTTGCGGCGCTCAAATGCACGCCGCGCGGGAAAATCACCTTTTTTCCGCGGAAGAGCCACAGCATCGCGAGTATGCCGGCGGTGGAACCGCCGGTAGTATAATAAGCGGCATCCGCGCCGATAAACCCGGCGTGCAGCTGCTGCGAGGCTGCTATGATGCCTTCGGGCGCGAGCAGGTTATCTGCCCCGGGCAGTTCCGTGATATCGAATTTCAGCGCGTCCCCGCAGAAGAATCCGGCATCGCCCTTATGCCCCGGCATGCACAGCCTTGCAGTATTACGGCCGCATATTTCATAAAGGCCGTCCAGTATAGGCGTTTGCCTTTCCATAACAACCCCCTGTATAAGTTAAAGTTAATACGGAGCCTTTAAAAAGTCAAACGCCTTTTTAGGGTATAAGAAAATGTTTGACGCAGCCCTTTAATGTTTGGGAAAAATATGAGATAATAGATAAAAATCTTAAGGGGCGTGCCATGCAAAAGACCGAGCGCGAAAACATGCTGCTGTTTTCCAAAGAGCGGACGGCCGGGTCTAACAGATACCGGCTGTATTTTACGACCGTTTCTTCGCTCAGGGACGAGACCCCGCGGGTCTTCCGGCTGCTCGTAAGGACGCCTTTTACGTTCAACAAATGTGAGATAGGCAGGATATACACGCTTGTTTACAGCGGCGTATATATAGCGGAACTGCACCCCCACGAAGAGTTCAACCTTTCGGAAGAGCATTATTCCAAACTGCTGCAGACGAGGGACTTAAAGTTCATCGACAAAAAGACTTCGGCAGCATTGCGTTCAATAGAAAGGCCTCGCTTTTCCAGCGACAGGTATTATTCGTTCAGGGAGACAAAGGAAATAATCAACTTTAAGCCCGATTTTCTTACGCATGTAGCAGTGACCACGTTTTCGTTCTTTATATCCGGGCTCGCATTCTTTATTCCTTTCTTCCTCTATACGTACATGCTTTACGCAATGATAAGAAGCCGGGTGGCAATACTGGGGTTCAGCGCCAAGACCCTCGCCATACCGATTATGGGCATAGGCGCGCTGCCTCTTACCATGTTCTGCATGCTCGTGCTCTTTTCGCTGAGCGAATTCGCGCTGCTGCGTATCGATTTCACGCGCTGGAGCATACTGAAGAACTATACGCTTGCCTGGGGAGGCATAAGAAAGAGCTTTTTCTTCGAAGCGAACGATTTACAGTACCTGAAAAGGTTCGGTATAATATCAGGTGCGGCGCTTGCCGTATGCATTTTGATCTCGCTGATAATATAGGAAATAACGTTTCAGCTTTTATTGGTTTTACAGGATCAGTTAAAACACAGGCATCATTATATGTTATTTGTTTTTGATCCGGATCAGTTATCCCGGATTAACCATGTTTGGTAAGCAAAAGTCATGCCAAACGAGCGGGCTTGTTGATTAAAGCAGCCCAAATCTGTTTATATAATAAGAATAGCGGTTAATAAAAAAGAGATCGGTGCCTCATGGTAAAGAAAAAAAAGAGGGAACGTTACAGCGTAATAATTTCTTCGCTGACTGACGCGAGAAAAAAACCCTTTGTATTCAGCATATCCAAAAGAAAGCTTATTTTCGTGATCTGCGCGATATTCGTTATCGTAACGGCTTCGGCAGGCGCCGCCGCCTTGACTTCTTCGAGTGCTATAATAAGCTCGGTGGAAGCGGACGCGCTTAAAGCCCAGTCTGAAGGCCGGGAGGTCGTTATTGATTCGTATTCAAACAAACTGATCGAACTAAAGCAATCCCGATACTTGAACGGTATCGATTCCGAAGGGATGAAAGCGATCTACAAGGAGACGGGGCTTGTCAGCCTGAGCCCTGAAACAAGCCTTAGCCCGCAAGCGCCGGAAGAGATCGCGGCATTGCCCCCGAAGGAAGAAGCCGTAAAAGGAAGCCTGCTGCCGTTATCCCCCGGGAGAGGCGTAAGCATAAAGAACCTCGGGCCGGCTATAGAGAGCATACCGATGACCGAGGCGATAGAAAAGATAAACGCGGACTTTCAGGCGGATATCGATAAGCGGATAGAAGAGATAAAGATAAACGAGGGCTTTGGCGAAGCTGAGGTGATTTATAACGAAAATGAGGACGGGGACGGTAATCAAGTAAACAACTGGGCGGATGTCCTCTCGATCTATGCCGTTATAACGATGCGCGACGAACTCCGGTTCATGACGATAACGCCTGAAAATCTAAAACTGCTGAAAAAGATCTACAACGAGATGAACCAGCCTTCGTTCTATACGAAAACAGCCCCTTATACAGAAGAAAGCGGCACGGAAAGCGATTCGGAAAACCGTTCGGAAAGCGGCACGGAAAGCATAATAAAAATAAAGCTGACCATATATGTCAACGTAAACAGCCTCACGTATTCCGAAGACGCCGAGCTGCACGACTTCGACAGAAAGCAGAAGCGAAAACTTGAACAGCTCATGTCTCCGAGCTGGTATCCATACTTTGCCGACGTGCTTGGCCTAGATGTTTACGACGGCATGAAATCGGAAGAACTGCAGGCTATAATAGCCGCCCTGCCGGAGGGCACGAAAGGGTCTGAAATAGTTAAGGTCGCGCTGATACGATTGGGGCACCCTTATTCCAACGGGAGGAGAGGCTCCGGCAACTACGTTGATTGCTCGTATTTAACGCGGTGGGCTTACGAACAGGCGGGGTTAACGATACCAACGTCTTCAGTGCTGCAGGCGCAGTACTGTTTCAGGAACGGTTATGTGGTCGAAAGGAAAGATCTGCAGCCGGGAGACCTCGTTTTCTGGTCGAAAAAGATCTGCAATTGCGGCCGCTGGAGGGAGATACACCACGCGGGTATATATATCGGAAGCAATAAGGTGATAGAGGCGAGCAGGAGCAGAGGGCGCGTAGTAATAAGGAACCTTTGGAGCAGCAGCGATTGGAAGCTTGCATTTTTCGCAAGGCCGTTTACGCAAGACGATAAGGCCGGCATAGAGCCGGTTTCAGAGGTAAAGCCGGATGATAAAACGAAAGAAGAAAGCTAGAAAAGAGCAATACAGCGTTATATTTACGTCTGAGACGGACGCGAGAAAGAAGTCGGCTTCTTTCACCGTAAAGCGCAGGACGATAGTTGCGGCGGTCGCCGTACTTATTATAATGGTTTTAGGATGCACCGCTGTCGTCGCGGTCTCCATATATCATGTTTCGCTCAATTTATCGAAGACGCAGGACTTAAAATATGAGATAGAAGACCAGGCGAAGGCCATTAGTTCATATGAGGGCGAGCTTGATTTTTTTCAGGATGTGCCGGACGATTAAAAACCGAATGGGAGGATATAAGCGGTTATCCTAAAAATACAAAAAATGTTTCAATACTATGTATCGATATATATGGTATAATAATTAAAAAGCCAGGGAGGTAGCTAATAATGGCAAAAACAAGTTTTCAGGATGTTCCGGGCAAGATGGACGTATACATCTCGGCGGAATCCGTAATTACAGGCGATCTGCAGACTAAGAGCAACATTAAGATCGACGGAAGGGTCAACGGAAACATTAACGCCTCGGGGACCGTAAGCATCGGCAGCAGCGCCCTTGTGGAAGGAAACGTAACGGGGACGGACATACAGATAGCCGGGGCCGTAAACGGGAACATATCGGCCGCGGGCGGCCTGCTTCTTTACGGGACAGCCAAACTGATGGGCGACGTAAAAGCGGCTTCGATGGAAGTGGAAAAAGGCGCGCTCTATAAAGGCAGCATGGTTATTGGCGAACTGATAAAAGAAGGCGCCAAGATAATAAAAGAGCCCTTCGCGGCTATAAACCCGTCTGCCGGCGACAAGAAATAATTATTTGTTTTTACCCCCACATCAGACCGGGCAGCCCTTATATTAAGGGCTGCCGGTTTAGTGCGGGGATTTTTTATTTTAGGCATGACGGCGCGTTTGCCAATTGTTGACTATACATTCATTGAATGTTATACTTATCACTATAAAAAAGCAAGGCGGGCAACGAATTGATCATAGCGGGCAATATAAGCAAATCGTACGGAAAGACGGCTATCTTGCGCGATATAAGCTTAAACGTAAAAAAAGGCAGCGCGCTTGCCGTAGCCGGGGAGAACGGCGCGGGCAAGACCACGCTGCTTAAAATACTTGCCACGGCCTCCCTGCCCGACAGCGGAGAGCTTAGTATAGGCGGCATAGACGCGCTCTTACAGCCTGCGAAGGCGAGGGAGATGATAGGCTACGTCCCGCAGGGGATAGCGCTCATGCAGGAGCTTTCGGTAAAAGACAACCTCTATTACTGGATGAAGTCAAAGGATGAAAACCTGTACAGGTGGACATTAAAGACCATAGGGCTCGAAGGCATGGAAAAGAGAAGAGTCTCCAAACTTTCGGGGGGGATGAAAAGAAGGCTCAATATAGGGGCGTCTTTGGTCCTTCGCCCGCAGATACTGATACTTGACGAGCCGCTTGCCGGGGTCGATATAGCGAACCGGCGCAAAATAATAGACAGCCTGCGCGATCTTAAAAAGCAGGGCATAACGATAGTATTCACAAGCCATTATATAGACGAGATGAGCACGCTCGCGGATGAGCTTATCGCCCTGCGGGACGGGGCATGCACGTATTACGGGAGCATCGATTTTTCGAAGAACGAACGCGTGCGCAGCCTGCCGGAGGCGGTAAAATATTATACCGCGTAGCGAAAGGAGCCATTATGGACTACGATATAAACGCTTCGGGCGAAGGCTTGCAGCAACTCGCCGTTCCCCAATATCAGGATCATAAGCCCGTATATAAAAGGCCGTGGTTCTGGATAGCCGCCGCGGCAGCTCTTATATTAGCGGGAGGCCTTGCCATACTGCTTGCGCCGGGCAAAGCGCCGGAAAGG
>CAZDZY010000030.1:22351-30927 GCA_964510055.1 uncultured Christensenellaceae bacterium | reverse complement strand
CGAGGGCGACGCTAAAGGCAGGGTATTCACGTTCCCGATTCCTACTCTCAACATAACGAAGGACTTCGAATGGGACAGCCCCGTGGTAGATAAGTTCATGGAGATAACGTGCAAATACGGCATACCGTATTTTGCGAACTACGTGAATTCCGACCTTTCGCCCGAAGACGCGGTATCGATGTGCTGCCGCCTGCGGATCGACGTGAGCGAGCTCCGGAAGCGCGGTGGCGGGCTGTTCGGCTCGAACCCGCTTACGGGATCCATCGGCGTGTTCACAATAAACCTGCCGAGGATAGGCTACCTTTCGCGCACGAAAGACGAATTTTTCTCGAGGCTGCGCAAAATAGCCGTGACGGGGAAAACGTCGCTCGAGATAAAACGCAAGATAATAGAGCAGCAGACCGACCAGGGCCTCTACCCATACAGCGCCGTATACCTGCGCGAGGTAAAGAAACGCTTCGGGCAGTACTGGTTCAATCACTTCAACACTATAGGCATAATAGGCATGCACGAGGCACTCGTCAACTATATGGGCAAAGGCGTAGAGACGCCGGAAGGCAACGAGTTCGCCATTGAGATAATGCACTTCCTGCGTTCGCTGATGCAGGAGTTCCAGAAGGAGACCGGCCAGTATTATAACCTTGAAGCCACGCCCGCCGAAGGGACAAGCTATCGTTTGGCGAAGCTCGACAAGGAGCGCTATATCGACATATATACTTCGGGCACCAACGTGCCGTATTATACGAACTCGACTCAGCTGCCCGTGAAATTCACCGACGATATAATGCAGATGATAGAGCTTCAGGACGAGCTGCAGTCGCTCTATACCGGCGGTACGGTGCAGCACCTTTATTTGGGCGAGAGGATAGAGGACATCGCCACGGCAAAGAAGATAATACAGAAGATATTCACGAAATATAAGATGCCGTACATATCCATCACTCCCACGTTCAGCGTTTGCGATACCCACGGATACCTCGTGGGAGAACAGTTCACGTGCCCGCATTGCGGCGCCAAGACTGAGGTGTGGAGCAGGGTGGTAGGGTACCTGCGGCCGGTGCAGAACTTCAACGAAGGCAAGAAGGAAGAGTACAGCGAAAGAGTCAAATTTGTAGTGCCCGGTGCGAGGTGATGCGCGTCGCCGGGCTCGTCAAGAATTCGTTCGTAGATTACCCGGGCTGCATCGCGGCGGTGGTATTCGTGCCGGGGTGCAACATGGACTGCTGGTACTGCCATAACAAGCACCTTTGGAAAAGCGAAGAGGATATAGAGCCGAAGAGCGTATACTCGTTTCTGGAAACGCACCGGGATTTTCTGGACGGCGTGGTCATATCGGGCGGAGAGCCGACTATGCAGGAGGGGCTTTCCGAGTTTATCGGCACGGTCAAAGGTTTAGGATACCTTGTCAAGCTCGATACTAACGGTACGAACCCCGGCATAACGGAAAAGCTGCTCGGAATGGTCGATTACGTAGCGATGGACATAAAAGCCCCGCCGGGAGAGATAAAGCGGGTAGTAACATTCGGCATGGACGAGACGCCGATCTGGAAGACGGCGGACATGCTCATTGGCAGCGGCGTAAACTATGAGTTCAGGACTACATTCATGCCGCTGCTGGATGTTGCGGACATTGAAAGCATAGCAAAAAGAATAGCGGGCGCTAAAAGATACGCCCTTCAGCAGTACAGAAAGGCAAAGACCGTTATGCTGGCGCCCGAACCGCACAGCAAAGAAACGTTAAAAGAAGCGGCCGGAGCCGCTCAAAAATACATATCAGAGGTGATAATAAGAGGGATATAGGCGAATCGCCGCCGCTACTGTCATGGTTTATCGGTGCTGCCCGGGAGAAGATTCTCTATAGTATGGCCGGCGCTGTCGATGGTTTCTTTATCGACATAAGGAATAGTCCATAAGCCGTATGCCACGCCTGCTATAGCGACGATAAGAACGATAAGCGCGATGACTTTTATAAAGCCCGGTATGAGCTTCCAGATAATGCCGAAACCTATGAAGAACAGCACTACTGCGCCCACAACTATGACCCATGTTGGAAGGGCCCGCGCATAGTCGCCGACCTGGGAACCGATCTTTTCGATAGGAGCGCAAGCCGCGAGGACGCCTACGCCCAGCAGTACTATCAAAAGGATAAACAGAAATTTTCTCATTTGATTCGCTCCTTTGCTCTACATAGGGCTATTATACAGGATAAAACGCTTTTAGTAAAGAAAAAAGGTTAGGTTTGTATATATGAGGGGGGTCTGAGCAGATAAAACAGCCGCTGTTGAGGGCGGCTGTTTTAGTTTTCAAAGCCAAACTGAGGTTTGGCTTTGAGTCTTGCCCCGCCTGCGCTGATGCGCGGTCGGCGGGGCGCTTGTTTTTATTCTATCTCCGGCTTTTCGTTTGCCTTCCACTGGCAGAGCCAGATGGAAGGCATGTTAATTTTAACTCTTCTTCGTTCATTTATCCCGAAGTCGGATTAGTATAAGTTATATTTTCAATATCTCATGTTTTTTATCTTATTGACTCTGGAAATCCTTACGTTTATCATATACCCGGAGGTAAGACATGTTTCTTGCGGACAAGTTAAAAGAATATACCGTGCTCGATACGGGCGGGGGCGAAAAGCTGGAAGACGTCGGCGGCATAGTTTTACAGCGGCCCGACCCGCAGGCGATATGGGAGCGGCAGAAGCCCGACATCTGGAAACCCCAAGCCGTTTACGACCGCTCACCCTCCGGCGGCGGCAGCTGGCGTTTTATCAAAAAAGTCCCCGACAGGTGGGCAATAAGTTACGGCAAGCTTAAGTTTTATATCAGGCCTACGGGCTTTAAGCATATAGGGCTTTTTCCCGAGCAATCGGTGAACTGGGATTACATTATGAAAAGCATAAAGGAGAGCGGCAGAAGCGTTCGGCTGCTTAATCTGTTCGCGTATACCGGCGGGGCGACAGTTGCCGCGCTTGCGGCGGGCGCTTCAGTCGTGCATGTGGACGCTGCTAAAAGCATGAACGACTGGGCTAAGGAGAACGTGCAGCTATCCGGGCTCGGCGGCGAAGTGCGGTTTCTGGCCGACGATTGCTTAAAGTTCGTGCAGAGGGAGATACGGCGCGGCAGCGTCTACGACGCCATAGTCATGGACCCGCCGTCGTTCGGCAGGAGCGGCAGCAATGTGTGGAAGCTGGAGGACAGCCTGTTCCCGCTCATTGCGGAATGCGCCAAGCTGCTGTCGAAAACGCCGCTGTTCTTTATCGTAAACGCTTATACTACCGGGCTTTCGGATATAGTCACGGCAAATATGCTCGAGATAGCTATCAGAAGCAGGCTTGGCGGCAGCATAGAATCGGGCACGCTCGCGCTGCCGCAAAAGCATTCGAACGTAGTACTGCCGTGCGGCACTACGGCAAGGTGGCATGCATGAATACGGGGTCCCCAAAAAACGAAGTTTTTAGGAGCAAGAATACGGGGTCTCCAAAAAACGAAGGTTTCCTTAGGGGTATAAATATACTTTATGAGGACAACCATCTCCTCGTTGTGGAAAAGCCGTACGGCGTGCCTTCGCAGGCAGATATATCGGGCGATGAAGACATGCTGTCGCTCTGCAAGGCGTATATAAAGCAAAAGTATGACAAGCCGGGAGACGTTTATTTAGGGCTTGTGCACCGGCTCGACCGCCCGACGAGAGGCGTGATGGTGTTTGCGAGGACGTCGAAGGCGGCGGCGAGATTAGCGGAGCAGATAAAGAACAAAGAGTTTCAAAAGACGTATCTTGCCGTGCTTACCGCAGCGCCGAAAGAGAAAAGCGGCGAGTTATGGAACTGGCTTTATAAGGACGAGAACGAGCATATTGCGCGGATAATCAGCGAAGATACTGAAGGCGCAAAAAAAGCGGGGCTCGGGTACGAAATGCTGGGCAGCAAGGAAAACTTAAGCCTTGTACGCGTAAAGCTGTTTACAGGCCGCTTCCACCAGATAAGAGCGCAGTTCGCTAATATCGGCTGCGCGGTGTACGGGGATATGAAATACGGGAAACAGGATGTTAAAGATAAGTTGGCGCTGTTCGCGTGCGGCCTATCCTTCCTGCACCCCACTAAGGGCGAGACGATGGAATTCAGTATAAAGCCTTCCCATTACCCGTTTGATTTGTTCAAATTTTAGAAAGGGGTCCCCAAAATGCTTTTACATTTTGGGGCGAAAATATAGGGGGCGTCTTGAGTAAAGCAGTATTGTTTGATATGGACGGCGTGCTCGTGGATACGGAACCGGAGTACAGGAAGATAGAGGCGGTAATATTCAGCAGGCTGGGTATCGCCCCTACTGAGGAGGATCTGAAAAGCTACGTTGGGAAAGGCCAGTTTGACGTCTGGTCGGAGTTGAAAAAGAAATACGGATTTGCGGAAGACCTGAAAGAGCTTGTCGGGTCTGAAGAGCGAATAGCACGGGAGATATACCTTAATAGGAGCTTAAAGCCCATAAAGCCGGCGGTGGAACTGTTGAAAAACTGCGCGCGGAGCGGATTTAAAACAGCGGTCGCAACGTCTTCGTTTAAAGAGAACGCGGAGAACGCGATCACCCGGCTGCGCCTAAAAAGCTATATCGACGTTATCGTTTCGGGGGAGATGGTAAGCAAAACGAAACCTTCGCCGGATATTTTTTTGCTGGCGGCAAAGCTTCTTGATATTGACCCGAAAGAATGCGTCGTGATCGAAGACTCAAAGAACGGAGTGCTTGCTGCGAAAGCCGCCGGAATGAAGGTAATAGGATATAAGGCGCCGGAAAGCCCGCAGGACCTGTCACAGGCGGATATGGTAGTCAGATCTTTTGAAAATATCTGCGCTGATACGCTTAAGGAATTGCTGAAAGTGTAGAATTATATCGGGAGGGCCTGGTATGAAGAGATTTAACGCGGGGTCCCCAAAAAGCCGTGAGACTTTTTGGGGCATAAACAAGCTGCTGGATAAGCTCGCAGTAAGGATAACTGGTGCGGTAGGGTCGATGTGGTGCGCTATTATCTTTACGATCATCGCCCTGACTTCGCTGCCCGATGTTATAACTCAGTCTTTGCAGATAAAAAGCCTTGCGCCTGTTATACAATGGATAGCGCAGACATTCCTTCAGCTAGTACTTCTTTCGATAATCCTGAAAGGACAAAACATTTCCGGCGAGAAACAGGAGCAGATGATCAATCAGATAAAAGAGAACACCGCGAAGACCGAGGCGATCACGGAGAAGATAGTGCATATCGTTAAGATAATCGAGAGGCAGGCCGAAAAAGAGCTTGAGGAGATCGAAAAGGGAAATCAAAACGCAGGTAAACAATGATAAATATATCTTTCAAAGATATTTTTATATGATATAATATCGCTGTAAATAATAATATCGGATGATGGATACGGAAGAGCAGGCGCCGCCGAAGATGTAAGCGATGGAAAAGTCGATTCCAGCAGCGAAACTTTCAGGTAAACGGACCGTACCCGGACAAAACTCTGGAAAGCTATATCGCGCTGAACGAAGATCAAAGCGGTATGGGCACCGAAGGAGCAAAGCCTTATCCAAAGTTTAATGATAAGGTGAAATCTCTCAGGTAACGAAACAGGGGGGAGACGAGCTATTTCGTTTCCCTTTTTAATTTGGGAACCAAAAAAGCCGTGAGACTTTATGGGGCGATTTTTTGAGAGAAGGAGAAGGATATGAAAAAGACGCCGCTGTATGATAACCATGTAAAGCTTAATGGAAAAATTATAGACTTCGGAGGCTGGATGCTGCCCGTGCAATACGAGGGCATAATAAAAGAACACAACCAGGTGCGCAATAACGCGGGGCTGTTCGACGTTTCGCATATGGGTGAAGTGACCGCGAAAGGGACTGGAGCCGAGAAATTTATACAGAACCTGATAACGAACGATATATCGGGCCTCGAAAACTTCCAGATCATCTATTCGCCTATGTGCTACGAGGACGGGGGTACCGTTGACGACCTTATAGTATATAAATTCAGCAGCGAGGATTTTCTTATAGTGGTCAACGCCGCCAACACCGACAAGGATTTCGAGTGGATGCTCAAGAACAAGCCAAATGGAGCGGAGCTTGAAAACGTATCGGATAAATACGCCCAGCTGGCGATACAGGGGCCAAAAGCGCAGCAGATACTGCAAAAGCTCACGCCATATGACCTTGCCGGGATCAAGTTCTTCCATTTTGCGGCTGATGTTAAAGTAGACGGGGTTCCCGCGATAGTGTCGAGGTCGGGCTATACCGGAGAGGACGGATTTGAAATATACGCCCCGGCTGGATATGCCCCGCAGCTTTGGGAGAGCATACTTGCGGCGGGCAAAGACCAAGGCCTTGTGCCCGCGGGCTTAGGCGCGAGGGATACGCTCCGGTTTGAAGCCGCGCTGCCCCTTTACGGGCATGAGCTCACGAAAGATATCTCGCCTCTCGAAGCGGCCTTAAGCCGTTTCGTCAAGCTCGATAAGGAAGCGTTTATCGGCAGGGAAGCGCTCATAGCGCAATCGAAGGCGCTCCCGAGGCGTAATGTTGGATTCGAGATGATCGAGCCGGGAGTCGCGAGGAACGGATTTGAAGTAAAAGCAAACGGTAAAACGATAGGCATAGTAACATCGGGCAGCTACTCGCCCTCGCTTGACAAAAATCTCGGCATGGCGCTTGTAGAGAGCGCATTCGCAGATGAAGGAACGGCAATAGAAATAGTAATAAGAAACAAGAATGTAAAAGCTGAAGTGGTTAAAAAGCCGTTCTATTCTAAAAAATATAAGAAGTAAATTAACGGAGGTTGAGTATGAGAGTTGTTGAAGGTTTAAGGTATTCAAAAGAGCACGAGTGGGTAAAGGTAGAAGGAAATAAGGCATATATAGGCATAACGGATTTTGCGCAGCACAGCCTCGGCGAGATAGTATACGTCGAACTGCCCCAGGAAGGAGCGCAGCTTAAGGCAGGCGACGTTTTAAGCGCGGTCGATTCGGTAAAAGCCGCTTCCGACGTTTATACACCGGTGTCGGGCAAAGTAGCCGAAGTCAACGAAGGGCTCGGCGACGCCCCGGAAGGCATCAACGCCGATCCGTACAAGAGCTGGATCGCTGTTATTGAGATGGACGACGAGAGCGAAGTAAACGGGCTTATGGAAGCCCGGGGCTACGAAGAGTTCTGCAAGACGGAGGAGTAAAATGCAGCCGTATATACCGAATACGAAACAGCAGCAGCGCGAGATGCTTGAGGCTATAGGGGTCCATAGCATTTCCGATCTGTTTGAAGCCGTTCCGGAGGACGTAAGGCTGAAAAGGCCTCTCGGTCTGCCCGCCGGGCTTTCCGAACTAGAGGTAACGAAACGCCTTAAGGCGCTGGCAAAGGCAAACGTAAATACTGAAGACTATGCGTGCTTTCTGGGAGCCGGGGCTTACGACCATTTTATACCCGCAGTGGTAGACAGCCTGCTTTCACGGCAGGAGTTCTATACGGCGTATACTCCGTACCAGCCCGAAATAAGCCAGGGCACGCTGCAGGCTATATTTGAATATCAGTCGCTCATATGCTCTCTTACCGGCATGGACGTTGCGAACGCTTCAGTATACGACGGCGCTTCCGCAATGGCGGAAGCGGCAGTTATGGCGTGCAGCGCGACGAAACGCAGCGAAGTGCTCGCAGCGAAGAACGTTAGCCCGCGAAGCCGCGAAGTGCTGAAGACATACGCCCGATTTAAGGGCATTGCCGTTAAGGAGTTCGGATACGCAAACGGAGCCGCTGATTTGGCTGCTATTGAGAGCATGATATCCGACAACACGGCGGCAGTCATAATACAGACTCCAAACTTCTTCGGAATAGCCGAAGACGTTAAGGCGATAGCGGACGCGGCGCACAGGCGCGGCGCGCTGCTCGCGGTAAGCTGCGACCCGATTGCTCTTGCTATTCTGAAATCTCCGGGCGAAGCGGGCGCGGATATAGCCGTAGGCGAGGGGCAGGCTATGGGAAATCCGCTTAGCTTCGGCGGGCCGTACCTCGGATTCTTCGCGGCGAAGGAAGAACTGCTGCGCAGGATGCCCGGAAGGATAGTGGGCGAGACCGTCGACAAAAACGGCAAACGCTGCTTCGTGCTGACGATCCAGACGAGAGAGCAGCACATAAGGCGCGAAAAAGCCACGTCGAATATATGCTCTAACGAAGCGCTTTGCGCTCTCGCGGCAACGATTTATCTTACTGCGATGGGCAGACAGGGGTTGCGGGAAGCTGCCGAACAGTGCCTCAATAAATCACATTATGCATTTGATACGCTCGTCAAAACGGGTAAATTCAAACCTGTGTTTGATGCCCCGTTCTTCAAGGAATTTGCCGTCAAATACGACGGAGACATAAACAAGCTGAACGCGCATCTTCTTTCAAACGGAATCATCGGAGGCTATGACCTCGGTCGGGATTACCTGGAGCTTTCGGGGACATACCTTGTTGCCGTTACCGAAAAGAGGACAAAGGGCGAGATAGATGCATTAGCTGCAAAGGCGGTGGAAGCATGAAGAAAACTGAACTGATATTTGAAATGAGCCGCAGCGGCAGGACAGGCGTCTCGCT
>CAZDZY010000030.1:17689-22341 GCA_964510055.1 uncultured Christensenellaceae bacterium | reverse complement strand
ATAGTATCGATGCTGCCCGCGGAGCTTATCCGCGAGGCTGCTCCCGAGCTGCCTGAAATAAGCGAGGTCGATCTCGTCCGCCATTATACAGCGCTGTCGATGAAGAATTTCGGCGTGGATTCGGGATTCTATCCTCTCGGCTCCTGCACGATGAAATACAACCCGAAGGTAAACGAAGCGATGGCGAGGCTCCCGGGCTTCGCAAACGTTCATCCGCTTCAGAGCGAAGAGGCCGTTCAAGGCTGCCTTGAGCTTATGTATGAGACAGACAGGATGCTGTCCGAAATAACGGGCATGGACGCTTTTACGCTTCAGCCCGCGGCGGGCGCGCACGGCGAGATGACAGGCCTGATGATAATAAAAGCGTATCACGAGAACCGGAAAGACTTAAAACGCAGGAATATAATAGTACCCGACTCGGCGCACGGCACAAACCCCGCGTCGGCGGCGCTTGCGGGATTCGATATCATAAACGTAAAGTCAAATGAAAACGGCATGGTAGACTTAGGCGCGCTTGCGGACGTAATCAGCGATGAAACAGCGGGGCTCATGCTTACGAACCCGAACACGCTGGGGCTGTTCGATACGAATATCAAGCAGATTGCCGATATGGTGCACAAAGCCGGAGGGCTGCTGTATTACGACGGTGCTAATATGAACGCCATAATGGGCATATCGAGGCCGGGAGACATGGGATTTGACGTCGTGCACCTGAACCTGCACAAAACGTTCAGCACGCCTCACGGCGGCGGCGGGCCGGGGTCCGGCCCGGTAGGCGTATCAAGCGAGCTTATTCCTTTCCTGCCGAAGCCTGTCGTAGTGAAGACGGATAAAGGATTCATTTTGGATAACGACCGCCCGCTCTCGATAGGCAAGGTAAGATCGTTCTACGGGAATTTCGGCGTGGTCGTAAAAGCGTATACGTATATGCTGACGATGGGAGCCCAAGGATTGAAAGAAGCTTCGGAGGCGGCGGTGCTGGGCGCAAACTATATACGGGCAAAGCTGCGCGATTATTATGATCTGCCGTTTGACACGATGTGCATGCACGAGGTCGTGTTTTCGGGAAAGAAGCAGAAAGAGTTCGGCGTATCAACGCTCGACGTAGCGAAGAGGCTTATCGACTATGGATTCCATCCGCCGACGGTGTATTTTCCGCTTATAGTGAAGGAAGCCATGATGATAGAGCCTACAGAGACGGAAAGCCGCGAAACATTGGATGAGTTTATAGACGCTATGATAAGCATAGCGAACGAGGCGCAAAACGACCCGGAGGCCGTAAAGAACGCCCCCTCAAATACCGCTGTTTCAAGGCCGGACGAAGGCAAAGCGGCAAGGGAGCCGAAACTGAAATTCATGCGCTGATATAGTGCTGATTTTCATGAAAATATACGCTTGTGCTTTTATTACGCATATGCTATAGTCAGGTGGCTCAAAATAGCTGTAAAGGCGTTAATCTGTTTTTTGACAACCTCCATATAACGGTTGAGCTCAAAAACCGAACTATAAAAAGGAGGTTGCCCAATGGCGGAAAAAAAGATCATTTGCAGGGAATGCAATTCCGAGTTTGTCTTTTCTGACAGAGAACAGGCTTTCTACAGGGAAAAAGGCTTCGAGAACGACCCGATAAGATGCCCGGAATGCAGAAAAGCAAGGAAACAGCAGAGAAACCAGTATATCAATAAAAGATATTAAAAAGTAATTAAGAAGAGCGAAAAGCTCTTCTTTTATATGTGTAATGCATTTACCGGAGAAATTCAATCAGGAGCAATATTATGACGGTCGAAGAGTATTGGGATAAGTTTAAAAAGGCAACCGGAGATAAAACTGAAAAGTATACGTCGTATTATTTCTGCAACAACGAAGGAGACGCAAGAAAGCTCGCGGAGCTTGTATTGGCGGGCAAAAAGCGTGCAACCGCGTCGTGCGCGTGGGTGTTTGAGCATGAAAACGAGCCCATTCCGAAGGCGGGCGACGCATGCATCATCACTGATTTCTTCGGTGAGCCGAAGTGTATCGTTAAAACGACCCGGGTCGACGTAGTATCTTTCAGTGAGGTGACCGCCGAACACGCAGCAACGGAAGGCGAAGGAGACTTAAGCCTTGAGTTCTGGCGGCGCGCACACAAGTGGTTCTTCACCATGGAGTGCGAATCAATAGGCAGGGAGTTCAACGAAGAAATGCCTGTCGTATGCGAACGGTTCGAAGTCGTGTATATCTGATGCCCGATTCCCGCTTAAGATCACGTTAAGAAGCCCAGGGATTTGGGATGCGGCCCTATTTCACCTTATTGCACAACAACGGCGGTGCCGGAAGCCGTTACCATAAGCATATTGCCGCCCTGCCCCAACACCTCGTAGTCAATGTCCACGCCCACCACGGCGTTAGCGCCCATTGCCTGGGCGCGGGAAACCATCTCGGCAATGGCGTTTTGACGCGCCTCTATGAGTTCCCCTTCATAAGCTGTGGAACGCCCGCCGAAGAAGTTTGTAAGCCCCGCTGCGAAGTCTTTTATGAAGTCTACGCCCGATATCACCTCTCCGAAGACGATCCCCATATACTCCACTATCCTTTTGCCTTCCACGGAAGGCGTAGTTGTTACTATCATTAATGACCTCCTGATAAATATCAATTATAAAGCTTCAACGCAAAGCTCTTTAAACCTCTTGGCAAAAGCCTCGGCTTCCTCCTCAGGCGTCGCCCACGATGTAACGAGCCTTATGCACGTATGCTGCGGATCCGGCTTTGACCAGATAAAGACCTGATACTCTTTGCGCAGCATTTGAACAAGCTTATTGGGCAGTATCGGGAATATCTGGTTTGATGGAGAATCGGTAAGGAAGGAGAACCCTTCGCCGGCTATCGCTTTTCGCATTATATCTGCGGATTCGTTCGCATGGCGGGCAAGCTCAAAAAACAGGTCTCCGCGGAAGAGCTCTAAAAACTGTATGCCGAGCGCTCTGCCCTTCGCAAGCAGCGCGCCCTTCTGTTTGATATAATATCTGAAATCATTTTTAAGAGAATCGTTGCATATAACGAACGCCTCCCCGAAAAGCGCGCCGTTTTTTGTTCCGCCTATATAGAACGCGTCGCAAAGCTCAGCGATATCGTTAAACGAAAGCCCGCATTCTTCGCAGCAGAGCGCCGAGCCGAGCCTCGCTCCGTCCATATACAGCAAAAGCCCGTTTTGGCGGCAGAAAACGCTTAACGCTTCAAGCTCATGTCTATTGTATACAGTGCCCAGTTCGGTCGTATTAGATATATATACGAGGCGGGGTTTTACCATGTGCTCGTCGGAATGGTATTCCAGCACGGGCATTATATCGTCAGGGCTGATCTTACCCGTTTTTGTATCGATACCCAATATCTTATGCCCGGATGATTCTATGGCGCCGGTCTCGTGAACCTCGATATGCCCGCTTAATGCGGATACGACAGCTTCATGCGGCTTTAAAAAAGAAGATATCGCGATCAGGTTTGTTTGAGTGCCGCCGGGAATAAAATGTATATCGACGCCCCTGCAGACGATCGCTTTCTTTATCGCGTCCGCAGCCGCTAACGAGTATTTATCGAGACCGTACCCGTCTGTTTGCTCCATATTGGAATCAAGCATAGCTTTGAGTATATTCGGGTGCGCTCCCTCGCTGTAATCGGATGAAAAGCTGTACATATTGTCCTCCTCGCTGTTGTACAGGGTAATAATACGGGGTATTATACCATAACTGATCCTGGACATCACTGATAAAAAACAAATATATCTTGCTTATTATTGATTAAAGCGTTGACGTGCGTGTAAATACATCAATAAACTGAAAAAAATTTTGTTATTTTTTTGTTATAGGAAAAGGTATATATATTCAGTATGTGAAAGCTTTTGCATATCAGAAGATAAAATATACGAAATAAGCTGTATGTTTATAATATACCGGTAAAATAAATAAATAATCCCATAACTTAATTAAAATAATCTTATTTATTTTTTATAAGTTATTGTATATAATATTAAAAAACAATCTGGTCAGCGTTTCGGTTGACAAATGCATGGGGTGAAAAATGCAGGAGAATATTATAAAAGTAAGTTTAAGGATTGTTGTTAAACAATGCAGCTTAAACCGGAGGGAGGCTGTCGTTAATCAATGAACTCAAAAATGCTGAAATATATATCGAAAAGATTGGTGCTTTCTTTATTTGCAATTTTTTTGATTATTACGATCACTTTTTTTATTATGCATGCTGTGCCCTCCAGCCCTTTTATAAAGCCAAAGGCGCTTCCGCAGTCGGTCATCGATGCGCTCAATAAAAAATACGGGCTGGATAAGCCCTTGTTCGAACAATATCTGGTCTATTTGGGCAATGTGGCAAGGCTTGACTTCGGAGAGTCCATTAAATTTCAGGGCTTTAAGGCAATGGATCTTATCCTGAACGGATTCAAGACCAGCATGCAGCTCGGCCTTATGGCGGCGGGGCTGGCGCTGGTGTTGGGAGTTTTCCTTGGGTCTGTTTCGGCTCTCAAGCGTGATTCGAAGTTAGACAAGATCGTTCTCGTATTTTCAACGGCGTCGATATCGCTGCCGTCATTCATAGTAGGCGTTATACTTCTCTGGCTGTTCGGCGTCTGGCTGCAGATACTGCCGACAAGGGGGGGCGACCCG
>CAZDZY010000030.1:0-17679 GCA_964510055.1 uncultured Christensenellaceae bacterium | reverse complement strand
GCGGATTTGTAATGCCCGTTATTTCACTGATGCTCTACCCGATGGCATATATAATAAGGTTGATGCGGTCGTCGATGCTTGACGTATTGAGCCAGGATTATATCCGTACTGCAAACGCGAAGGGGGTTTCCAAACCGCTGGTTATTTTTAAGCACGCGGCGAAGAATGCCTTGACTCCGGTGGTCACTTATACCGGGCCCATGCTCGCTTATATAATAACCGGCAGTATAGTAGTAGAGAAGATATTCTCGGTGGCCGGGCTCGGCAAGTATTTCGTCGACAGCATCAAGGACAGTGATTATACGATGATAATGGGCACGACCATATTCCTGGCGATATTGATGATCGGTATGAACTTGATTTGCGATATAGTATACAAGGTTCTCGACAAGAGAATCGATTTCTCATGAGCGGGGGTTAATCCATGGCAAACGGTCAGAAATTTCCGAAAAAACAATTCCTCAGCATGCAGCTGGATCTGAATAAATTCTATAAGGCAAGCGAGGAGGAAAAACAGCAGCAGGAGCGGATGCGCGAAAGCACCACGTTCTTCAGGGACGGCATAAGAAGGCTTCGTAAAAACAAAATAGCTATGGTCAGCTTTTTTGTCATTATTCTGATCGCTATAATCGCTTTCATCGTGCCTTTTTTCTATCCTTACGATTATAAGACGACGAGCGCGGAAAACAGCAGTTTAAGCTCAAAATATATGCAGCCGTTCCAATACAGCGAAAGAGAGAAGGCCGCCATTGCCGACGGGCAAAGCGTATTTCCCCATATACTGGGGACGGATGAGCTCGGGCGCGATTACGCGGCCCGCCTTATTTACGGCACGAGGATATCCCTTATGATAGGCATAATCGCTGCCATTATCGTCGTGATAATCGGGGTGATCTACGGCGCCGTATCGGGATATACCGGGGGAAAAACCGATCTGATAATGATGCGTATAGTGGATATCATCTATTCGCTGCCCGATATGCTTATTATCATACTGTTATCGGTGTCAATCAAGGATATCATGATGAACGGTGTTCTGGCGGGCACGGGCATTGCCAAGGTAGGCCCCGGCATGGTCAGCATATTCCTGGTATTCGGCCTGTTGTACTGGGTGGGAATGGCGAGACTGGTAAGGGGTCAGATACTTTCCCTGAAAGAGCAGGAATTCGTTCTTTCGGCAAAGGCTATGGGAGCTAAAGCGGGCCATATAATACGCAAGCACATGATACCAAACTGTATTTCCGTGATCTTTATCTCGGCGGCGCTTCAGATTCCGTCGGCGATCTTCACGGAAAGCTATTTAAGCTTTTTGGGCCTCGGGGTATCGATCCCGATGCCGTCTTTGGGGTCGCTTGCTTCTGATTACCGGACCACGATAGCGCCCCCGTATCAACAGCTATACCTGCTTATTATTCCGTCGATCATGATCTTTCTTATTGTTCTTTCGATCAACCTGTTCGGGAACGGTCTGAGAGACGCCTTTGACCCGAAACTGCAGGGGGTGGAAAAATAATGGCATTATTGGAAGTCAAAAATTTAAAGACATCATTTTTTACCGACGCCGGTGAAGTAAAGGCGGTCGACGACGTTTCCTTTGACCTGGACACCGGAAAAGTACTGGGTATAGTCGGCGAATCCGGTTCGGGCAAGAGCGTAACGGCATATTCCATTATGCAGATACTTTCTTACCCGGGGAAAATCGTGTCGGGCAGTATAAAGCTTAAGGGGCAGGAACTGGTGGGAATCGGCGAAAAGGTGATGCGCACCATACGCGGCGGCCGCATAGGCATGATATTTCAGGATCCTATGACCAGCCTGAATCCGGTATATACCATCGGGAACCAGCTCATTGAGGCCATAATGCTGCATACGGGCAGGGACCGCAATCAGGCAAGGAACCGCGCGGTGGAGATGCTTGACCTTGTCGGCATCAACGAACCCAGGAAGCGTATAAGGCAATATCCGTTCGAGCTTTCGGGCGGTATGAGGCAGCGCGTCATGATAGCAATGGCGCTCGCCTGCGAGCCCGATATACTGATTGCAGACGAGCCGACTACAGCGCTTGATGTTACGATACAGGCGCAGATATTGGAACTTATGAAGGACCTGCAGCATAAGCTCGGCATGGCAATATTGGTTATAACGCACGACCTTGGCGTGATAGCCGGGATTTGTGACGAACTGATTGTAATGTACGCGGGAAAGGTCGTGGAGCGCGGCGTTATCGACCGTATTTTCTACGAACCAGCCCACGAGTATACGAAAGGCCTTATGCACTCCATTCCCAGCATCGTCGACGACTCCAAAGGGAAGTTGACCCCCATAGCGGGATCGCCGGTCGACATGCTCAGTATGCCGGACGGCTGCGCTTTTTCGCCCCGGTGCGACGCGTGCATGAAGATATGCCTCGAGAAGGTACCTCCTGAGATATGGGTCTCTGAAGACCATCTGTCATCCTGCTGGCGCAATGTAAAGGAAGGCATGGAGAACGGCACGGTGGAAATAGAAAAAACGAATGAGCGCAAGGAGCAAAGCAATGGCTAGAAATAATAGCGGTGCTGCGGCTGTTCCAAAAACGGACGTAATTTTGGAAGTCAATCACCTTAAAGAATATTTTAATGTTTCAACGGGATTCATGGCGAGCAGGCCTCTAAAAGCTGTTGACGACGTCAGTTTTTCCATCCGGCGCGGCGAGACCCTCGGGCTTGTAGGAGAATCGGGCTGCGGCAAGACTACCGTAGGCAGGACAATAATGCACCTGTATAAGCCTACGGACGGAGAGATCATTTTTAACGGTGTAAAAATAAAAACTGATAAACAGATCAGCGAAATGAGAAGCAAGGCCGCTTTGGTATTTCAGGATCCATATTCATCTTTGAACCCGCGCATGACGGTAGCGGATATAATAGGAGAGCCTCTCGATATAAACAAGATCTACCGCAGAAAAGAAGAACGCGCGGAACGTATTGCCGAATTGATGAAGGCCGTCGATCTCTCTTCTGAACACGCTACCCGGTACGCCCACGAGTTTTCGGGCGGGCAGCGCCAGCGTATCGGTATTGCCCGGGCACTTGCGGTGAATCCGGAATTCGTAGTATGCGACGAGCCGGTTTCGGCCCTCGATGTTTCCATACAGGCTCAGGTGATCAACATGTTCGAGGAACTGCAGGAGGAGCGGCATTTAACTTACCTGTTTATCGCGCATAACCTCGCGGTCGTAAAGCATATTTCCAACAGGATAGCCGTCATGTACTTAGGTAAGATAGTGGAGCTTGCGGATTCCAACGAACTTATCAATAATCCTATCCACCCGTATACGATCTCGCTTCTGTCTGCGGTGCCCATTGTTGACCCGGAAAAGGAGCGTAAACGCAAGAGGATAGTCTTAAGCGGGGATATACCGAGCCCCTTAAACGCGCCGAGCGGCTGCAGCTTTCGTCTGCGCTGCCCGAACGCGACAGAGCAGTGCGCCATGGAGTGCCCGGCGTTTACCGAGCGCAGCGAAGACCATTTTGCGGCGTGCTGGAACGCATAAAACGAGATCCCCGAAAAACCTGAAGTTTTTAGGGTTTTAAAGCTTATAACGGTCTTTTTCAGATCGTTTATATGATATTAAGGAGGTTAGAAAATGAAAAGAACATTTTTAGTGCTGATTTCCGTATTGTTAGTTCTGACGATGATCGCAGGATGCGGCAATACAAATCAGCCAACGCCGACGCCCAGCCAGTCGACAGTTGAAAGCACAACACCGGAAGTAAGCACGCCAACCGGACCTGAACTTGCGGATGTGCAGGACCTGACCACATGCTTCGCGTCTGACCCGCAAACGATGGATCCGGGCAAGAACTCTTCCGTTGACGGCGCGGTCATGATATCCAACGCTTTTTCCGGCCTGTACGGATATGCGTATGACGAGAACGGCAAGCTCGTCGTTGTTGCCGATTGCGCCCAGGAAGTCGTAAAACCGACTGATATTGAGGGCGGCAAACAGCAGTTTGTCATAACGCTGAAACCGGATCTCAAATGGTCGGACGGACAGCCGCTGAAGGCTTCCGACTTCGTTTATGGCTGGAACAGGGCCTGCGACCCGGCAACGGCTTCCGATTACCAGTACATCTTTGCGTCGATCGACGGCTATAGCGACACGACGCCCGCTCTGAACATTAAGGCGGACGACGCGGCGGGCACCATAACGGTAGTAACAAAGGCGGTATGCCCGTATTTCGACCAGCTCATGGCGTTCCCGGAATTCTTCCCGGTACGCAAGGATATAATCGATGCGAACGGCGACGCCTGGGCAACCAGCCCCGCGACCTACATCTCCAACGGCGCCTTCAGGATGAAGGAATGGAACGTAGGAGAAAAGATCGTATTCGAGAAGAACCCGAATTACTGGGATGCTGCCAATGTTAAGCTCAACACGCTTACATTTGCTCTTTCCGACGACGATACCGCTATATTCGCGAACTATTCGACCGGTACTTACCAGTATACGACAACGATACCGGTATCCCAGATCCCCATTTTGAAGAACGACCCCGCCAGGATGGACGTTGACTTCTTTATCGGAGACTATATCGGGACATATTACCTCGAATTCAACGTCAATATGTCCTTCAAGCCCGGCCTGGGCGCTCCGAGCAGCGAAGCCAGCGCATGGGAAGGATGGAGCGAAGCTCAGAACGAAGACGTACGTCATGCTCTGGCTCTCCTTATCGACAGGAACTACATCGTTAATGAGGTAACCGCAGGTGGGCAGACGCCCGCTGTAGGATTCGTTCCTTACGGTATGACCGACGGTGCGGGAAACGAGTTCCGCGCCAAAGCCGGCGACTGGTGGAGCACTGCCGAAGCCGATAAGAAAGCCAATACAGACGAAGCGCTGACGATACTGAAGAAGTATTACAAGTTCGATGAAGCCACCCAAAAGTTCACGGACTTCCCCTCTTTCATGTTCAGCGCCAACCCGACGTCCGGCAACCTCGCCATAGCTGCCGCTGTACAGAGCATGTGGGATCAGTACGGTATAGCGTGCACGGTCGACCAGCGTACATGGGCGGTCATTCAGACAGCGCTCACGGAGGGCGACTTCACGATGTCGCGCTTAGGATGGATCGCAGACTATAACGACCCGGACGACTTCCTGTTCATGTTCCTGTCGTCGTCAGGCAATAACCATCCGCAGCTCGGTAAAGAGGGCGTGATCTCCGCAGGAGCAAACTTCGGGCCGAACAACGACCAGTCCTGGTCGGTATTCGACGGCTTGCTGGATCAGGCTTCCAAGACATCCGATCTTGCGGCTCGCGCGGATATACTGGTCCAGATGGAGAACATGCTGAGAGATACCTATGCGTGCGTTCCGCTCTACTACTACACGAATCCGTACCTGTGTGCACCTACCCTTAAGAACTTTGTGTACACGCCGCTCGGAATAGTGCTGTTCAAGACAGCGTATTTCACAAAATAGTGCAAGGTTAAGCTCCTGATTCAAGGAGCAGGCAGAAAGCGGCTCTGCAAGGCAACCCTTGCAGGGCCGTTTTTGTATTATTAAAGGCTTAATGGAGGACCGGGCTTGAGCCCGGGAAATAATATGCTTCGTCCTGTTAACGGAGTTGTAAAACTTTATAGAAGATATAGGGGGCTGCCGAAAGAGATATACGTGCTTGCTGTGGGGCGTATGGTCAACAGTATGGGCGCTTTTGTTCATCCGCTGCTTACTATGATCCTTACCACGAAACTGGGAATGAAAAGCGATGAAGCGGGTATGCTGATGACCTTTCTGCTCCTCACCCAAATGCCAATATCAGCTTTAGGCGGGTTTCTTGCCGACAGATTTGGAAGGCGCAAGCTCATAATAACTTTTCAGTTCATGGGCGCAGCAATGTATTTAGCGTGCGGATTCATTCCTATATCCGGCATTACGGTATACCTTATGATGGCTGCCTCTTATTTCTATGCCTTGACATACCCTGCGATGGAAGCGGTCACTATGGATTTGACTAACGCCGATCAGAGGAAGGAAGCGTTCGCGCTCTTGTATATGGGCATGAACCTTGGATTTATGTTCGGTCCGACCATAGGGGGCTTGTTATTAGAAAATTATCTGCCGCTGTTATTTATTGGCGATGCTGTGACTACAATAGTTGCAGCAGTACTGTTCATGGTGTTCGTACGTGAAACGCTGCCACAAAAGGGGGAGAAGGAAGAGCCTTTATTGGAGAAGTATGTGGAGGAATCGGTATTTAGCGTACTGTGGAAGAGAAAAATAATTATAATATTCTCATTGATCATGATGATATTGCAATTTACGTATAGCCAGTGGACGTTTGCTCTTCCGTTACAGATGGGAGCGCTGTTTGAAAACAGCTCCTCAAAATATGGAATGCTTGCAAGTTTTAACGGGCTTCTCGTTATAATACTGACGCCTCTTGTGACTCCGTTTGTCAGAAGGTCGAGAGCGCTCTCGGGAACGCTCGTCGGAGGACTGATGTATGCCGTGGCGTTTGCGATGCTTATCTTTATGAAAGAACTTTATCTGTTTTACATCTCGATGTTCATATTTACGTTCGGAGAGGTCATCATGACTATAGATTGGGGGGTATTTATTGCCGGAATGCTTCCCTCTTCTCACAGGGGGAGGATCGATTCTATAGTAAACATCATAACGGGTATGGGCAGAGTGCTGTCACCAATGGTTATAGGCTGGATAATCGCAATGAGCGGCCTTGGAGCCGCGTGGATGGCGATATCAGGCGCCGGATTTATTGGCTGCGCCGCTTTGCTTGCGCTCATACGCTCAAGGTCCGGCAGAAAGCAGATAGATTCGGTCAGCGGACACGATGTTTCGGTTTGAGGTGCTTATGAGTAAAAAAGCTTTGGCGCTTATCGCGCTTACGGTATCTTCGGTGATATTCGGTTTTTCATTTTTGTTTACCAAGGAAACGCTGGACCATCTCGATATATTCCAGCTTTTAGGCTTAAGGTTCCTTTTTGCGTTGATAGTAATGGCAATTATGGCCCTTGCCCGTATCATCAGGATAAACTTAAACCGCGACAAGATAAAAGCTATGCTGCCGCTCGTGCTGCTTCAGCCTGCCGTCTACTTTATCGGCGAAACGTTCGGCATAGGCCTTACGTCGTCTTCAGAATCCGGGATGATGATATCTCTTATGCCTATAGCAATAGCCTTGTTTTCCATCAGGATATTGAAAGAGAAGCTAACCTTTCGGCAATGGATCGCCGTATTTGCTTCCGTTGCCGGGGTGGGGATGATAATAGGAACCGCGGGGTTCGGGACCAGCGGCAATATATTTGGTTATTTGCTGCTTATAATAGCCGTTACAGCGGAAGGGCTTTACAGCCCTCTTGCCAAGAAGATGACTGAAAAATGCACTCCCATAGAGATGACGTTCATGATAATATTCGCAGGAGCGGTTTTATTCAATTCTATCGGGCTGGCTCAATCCGGAATAAACGGAACGATAGGCTCCTATTTTACCGACGCCTTCGAACCGGGCGTTTTGGCCGGCCTTTTATACCTGAGCGTTTTATCGTCGATAGGAGCATTCTTCTGCATCAATTACGCGCTGTCAAAGATAAAAGCGAGCATAAGCGCCAGCTTTTGCAACCTGACCACGGTCATAAGCGTTATCGCGGGCGTATTGCTGCGCAAAGAGCAGCTGCATGCTTTGCAGGTAGCGGGAATGGTGCTGATACTAATAAGCATTTGGGGCATAGTCAGCGAGCGTACGCCGAAGATAGCGGAAGAAGTCAGCGAAATATCGATAAAAAGCTGAACAGGAGGCTGAAATGCAAATAAAAGAATACTTGGATGCGGATAATACGCTGTCGGCTGAATTAAAAAAGCTTATAGAAGAGAGCGCCGGGGAAGACGGGTTTGCAGCCGATGTAGACCTTGACACTTCCATGAACGCCGTTAAAGGCATGCCGGCAATATTTACGTATGAAGAAGACGAAGACTTAAAAGCGCTGCTGTTTATGTTTGCGCCTGGCCGGGAAGAGATCGAAATAACGGCGCTTGTGCACCCGGCATCGAGAAACAAAGGCGTTTTTCGCAGCCTGCTGCACAAAGCGGCAGATACGGCTTTAAGTAACGGCTACAATAAAGGGCTGTTTATATGCAACGGAGCGTCCGCCTCGGGAAAGAAAGTTGTAAGCCATTGGGGATGCGGATTTGACCATGCCGAACTGCAGATGAGTTGTGATACGCCGCTTAAAAGCGGCTGCGGAAATATTGAGATCGCAAAAGCGCAGGAAAATGATATCGAAGAGCTTTCATGCCTTGGGGCGGCGACGTTCGACATGGACAGGGAGTTTGAGAAAGAAATAATAAGGAACTCGGTTACCGCGGAAAACCGTACCCAATATGTCGCCAAACATGAAGGCAGGGCGGTCGGGCTTTGCGCGGCGTCCGAGTATGACGGCAGGATCATGATATTCGGGCTCGGCGTACATCCCGGCGAGAGGCGCAAGGGATATGCCCGGGCGCTGCTAGGCCATATTGCTTTTGAAGCGTTGAATAAAGGCATAAAAGAACTGTGCCTCGACGTTGACGAAGATAACCCCGGGGCAATCGCTTTATATGAATCTTTCGGATTTACAGTTAAAGGCCGCACTGAATACTATAACTTCAGCCCTGAAGATTTCAAATAAGAAAAAAGCCGCTTTCGAAACGAAACGGCTTTAATCGTTTATTGGAACCAGCGGTTTACGGGTTCAGCGGTTTCAATTCAGGCAGTACGAACATACCGTCTTTTCGTATGAGCACCCCGTCGAACCAGATCTCTCCGCCGCCGTATTCGGGCGTCTGTATGCAGACCATATCCCAGTGTATCGCCGAGCGGTTGCCGTTGTCGGCTTCGTCCTCATATGCGTTTCCCGGTGTGAAATGGAACGAGCCCATAATTTTTTCATCAAAGAGCGTGCTTCCGAAAGGCCGAGTAACATACGGATTTACTCCCAGCGCAAATTCCCCGATGTACCTCGCGCCTTCGTCGGTGTCGAATATAGCGTTAAGCGCCTCGGAATTACTCTCGGCAGAGGCTTTGATAATCTTTCCTTTACTGAACTCCAGCCTTACTCCGTTGTATACCCTGCCGTGATATGAGGATGGGGTGTTGTATGTCAGTACGCCTTCCACTGAGTCAATGACAGGCGCTGTGAATATCTCGCCGTCGGGCAGATTATTTACGCCGGCGCAGATAACGTTTGGTATTCCTTTTATAGTGAACGCAAGCTCCGTTCCCGGCCCCACAATCTTTACCTTGTCTGTCTTCGACATCAATTCCGAAAGAGGCTGCATGTTCTTTTTCATCTGGGCATAATCCATACTTGTGGCCTCGATAACGAAATCGTAGAATTCATCATAAGGCATGCGCGAGTTTTGGGCCTGGCCTTTTGTGGGCCAGTTGAGTATGACCCACTTCCTGTGGCCGCTCACCAGTTCTACCCACGGCCGCCTTGCCTGAGAGCGGCGCTGCATTATTTTAGCGTCTATTGCGGACATCTCCGCATCGTTCTCTTCCGACTCGATATATATATCGGCATCAAGATCATTGTAGATATCAAGGTCCCATTTGACCTCGGCTTCTATGCGCCCGTCGTTTGCGTTCATAAGCAGCCAGCGGGTTATCTCCTCGTCCAAAATGCGTACATGGGGGATTATACCCATCTCATCGGCGCGCTTTATCAGCGCCGCTATAAGCGGCTTTGCGGAGAGCGGCCCGCGCACCATAAACCTCTGCCCCTTCTTTAAGTCCAGACTGTATTCCAGTATGCTGCATGCTAAATCGTATAATCTTTTATCTGTCATAGCTCAATCTCCAAAATCAAAGTAAATCAATGTTACCATAATAACGGGAGATACGCAATAAATGCAGGGCAGAAGTTGATTGCCGGTGAGTTTTGGAGTATTATTAAAAAAAGACCGTGGGGCGGATTTAACGACATTGCGCGGTAAAACTGCGCATTTTACCGGAAAGGATTCCGATCCTAATATTAAGGCGGCAATTTATGAGAGATATTGATATTAAAGAGATAGATTACGGTTCAAAAGAATATAAAGACGAACTGGAGCTTCGGAATAAAACACTGAGGCTGCCGCTCGGCCTTGATATTTACGACGAAGATTTAAAGGGCGAGAAGCAAGACAAGCATATAGGCGCATTTTTAAAGGGGAAATTAGTCGGCGTTTTGATACTCACGCGCATCGATGAAGATATAGTAAGGATGAGGCAGGTCGCGGTGCATGATTCGCTGCGCAGCCGCGGAATCGGGAGGATGCTTGTTGAGTACGCCGAAGACCTGTCGGGCTCTGAGGGATATAAAGAGATAATGCTGCACGCGAGGTTGACGGTGACGGATTTCTATAAAAAGCTGGGGTACGAAATCAGCAGCGAAAGGTTCACCGAGGTAATGATACCGCATGTGGAAATGAAGAAAAAATTAAGTTAGCTTATTATCAATAAAACTATACGAGAAAGGCAATTTTATGGATGCTTTGGATCTGAGGGAGATATTGGGCAATACTGAAAAGTATATTGACAGGGAAATATGCGTGGAAGGGTGGATACGCAACCACCGCAGGCAGAAGACGTTCGGCTTTATAGACTTCTTTGACGGAACGTGCTTTAAATCGTTACAGGTCGTTTATGACGAAAGCATCGGCAGCTTTGCCGAAATAAACGCATACCATGTGGGGGCTGCCATACGCGTATGCGGGAAGCTGATACATTCACAGGGAAGAGACGATGTTTATGAGATACAGGCGAGATCCGCCGAGCTTTTGGGGGACTGTCCGGAGGAGTATCCTCTTCAGCCTAAACGGCACAGTCTCGAGTTCCTGCGCGAGATAGCGTACCTTCGCCCGAGGACGAGGCTGTTTCAGGCTATGTTCCGCTTAAGGAGCGTAGCTTCCACGGCTATCCACAGTTATTTCGAGAAGAACGGGTACGTATATGTGCATACGCCGCTTATATCCGGCAACGACGCGGAAGGCGCGGGAAATACGTTTACGGTAACGTCTCTCGATATTGAAAACGTAAAGCGGCCTGTTGACTTCAGTCAGGATTTGTTCGGAAAGCATACGTCGCTTGCGGTGACCGGGCAGCTCGAGGGGGAAACGTTCGCTTTAGCGTTTAAAAGGATATATACGTTCGGGCCTACGTTCCGGGCGGAGAATTCGAATACGAAGACGCATGCGGCAGAGTTCTGGATGATAGAGCCGGAGATAGCGTTCTGCGGGATAAACAAGCTCATGGACATAGAAGAAGACTTCTTAAAATATATAGTTGATTATTGCCTTATGCACGCGGGCGAAGAGATAGACTTCCTGCAGGAATACACGAAGACGCCGCTGAAAGAAAAGCTTACCAGGCTCGTAGGCTCGAAGATAGCGAGGGTTAGATACGGCGACGCTATAGAGATACTGCAGAAGGCGGATAAGGATTTCGAGTTTAAAGCCGAATACGGAGGAGACCTCGCCAAGGAGCACGAAAAGTATTTAACGGACGAGCATTTCGATTCACCTGTGTTCGTATACGACTGGCCCAAAGAGATAAAAGCGTTTTACATGTACCAGAACGGCGACGATAAAACGGTGGCCGCGGTCGACCTGCTCGTGCCCGGGGCGGGAGAGCTCATGGGCGGCAGCCAGAGGGAGTCGAGGTACGACAAGCTTTTTAGCCGTATGAACGAGATGGGCATCTCAGCTGATGAGATGTACTGGTATCTCAATCTCCGGAAGTTCGGCGGCTGCGAGCATGCCGGTTTCGGCATGGGCTTCGAGAGGCTTCTCATATACCTCTCGGGCATGGAAAATATACGCGACGTAATACCATACGCGAGGACGCCGCAAAACTGCGAATTTTAGTCGGCGTCGATCCGTCTAATTACACGATTGCCGCCGAAACAGTCCCGTGAATCAAGCGAGATTTGGCCTGCTCCAAGTGAATCGGAAGCAGGCCATTTTAGTTTAACTATGTCATATTGCGTATAGCGCGGTGGAAATGTTTGATATCCGTAATGGCCAAAAAAAGCTATATTTCCTTGCCGAACTCATATTTTTGTTTATAGTATAAATTCATTCGTTACGTTTATATATTAAAATAATCCAGAATAAAACATACTGTTTCCCACAGTCGACAATAAATCACCTTTTTATACTAGTTTTATCTATTACCAGCTATTAATGCCCATAATAAAATCAGTACGATAACTTTATCTGGAGCGGTGCTATGAAAAAGATCTTTACAAAAACAGCCCTTACCGGCGCTACAGCCATCGTCATCTATCTTATGGCTTTGAATTTTATACTGCATATGTTTACAAACAAACAGTACGGGCTTTTCTTCGACGAGTATTATTACTATTCCATGAGCGGCCATCTGGCCTTAGGCTATATGGATGTACCGCCGGTCACAGGCTGGCTGATGGCGCTGTCGCGCATGCTGATGGGCGATTCAATAACTGCCATGCACGTTTTCCCGGCATTGGCGGGCTCGTTTGCCATGCTTTTTGCCGCCCTAACCGCGCGGAAAATGGGCGGAGGCAGGTTCGCGCAGGTGCTTGCCGCCGCTGCGGTTATGTTTGCGCCTGTGTTCATGACATTCTTCGGCATGTTTACCTATGACGCATTCGACCAGTTGATGTCCGCTATTGTGGTGTTCATGACAGCAAAAATAATTAAAGGCGAAACCGCCCCGCGCACATGGATCCTTCTCGGCCTCGCCGCAGGCATAGGGTTGATGGTAAAAATAACGATGGGATTTCTGCTGATATGCCTTGTCACAGGCATACTGCTCACAAAGGCGCGCAAGTACCTCGCAAGTAAATGGTTCTGGATATCAATAAGCATTGCTGCTCTTTGCTGCGTTCCATTTATTATCTGGCAGGCTGCGCATGGTTTTCCCATTATTGAATACCTGCTTGCTTACAAAGGAGCCCGTACGGTAAGCCCTTCGGCAGTTCTTCTGCTTCAGTATATTTTTGTGGTAATGAACCCTATATCCGTACTTCTCTGGCTGGGAGGCCTTGTATTGCTTTTCACGAGAAGAGGGCGCATATTCAGGCCTTTTGCATGGGCGTTTCTGGCTTACTTCACATTGGCAGCTATCCTGTCTGTTAAGTTCTACGCCCTCGCGGGCGCGCTGCTGCCCCTCTTAGCCTTCGGCTCCGTCTGTCTGGAAAAGAACTTCCGGAACGCGCCGCTGCCCTTAGACCAAACCGATGATATTGCGGTACAGCCGCCCGAAGGAAAGAAAAGAAGAATCGCATTGACTTTGAAGGCGGCATACCTCGCCGCTGTCTGCCTGCTAGGGGCCGCTTTCGTTCCTGTGTGCTTCCCCGTGCTCTCTCCCGGGGATACCGCTGATTATAATAAAGCGATAGGATATTCGGAGTACGTAACCTGGGATACTATCCCGTTTACCGGCGTTCCTACATATTTTGCAGGGCGGCTTGGCTGGGATGAGCTGGCTAAGTCAGCGTCCGAGGTATACCATTCCCTGCCTGAGGGGGACCGGAAGAAGTGCGGGGTATACTGCAGCCTTTACGGCGCAGTCGGCGCTATGGACTACTATGGTAAAAAATACGGGCTGCCGCCGGCTGTCAGCGCCAACATGGGCGCTTATTACTGGGGATATAACGGATATGATGGAGAACTCATAATCTGTGTAAATATGGGAGCAGACAGCTACTCGTTCCTGAAGAGCATATTTAACGATGTAGATACTTTCCCCGGATCGGAAAGCGTTCCGTATTCCACGCTGTCCCTCGTAGACCGGTCCATCTACGTTTGCAAAGGGCTGAAAATACCCGTGGACCAATTATGGGCCGCGCTGCGGAGTTACACCTGACGAGCGGCGCTTATAATAACCGGAATCACCCATTGATCAAACCTCCTCTATGTTATTATGACTTGTTTCCATAAATAAACAGTGATATGATATCATAAAAGAGGGTGCAGATCATGCCTTGGTTTAATACGTCAAAGATACAGCAGGACGCATATTTTAAACAGGATGAGAACAAAAGCTTTGTGGAAAAGCCAAGAAGGCAGACAGGGGAACTTTGCTTCACGCAGAAGGCGCGATGGGGAAGAAAAGGTATCTGTCAGTTTAGATTCTTTGACGCGGCTGCCCAAATGCCCGCAGGGAGGCGCAAGAAGAAAAGGCCGGGCAAGGAAATGCAACAAGTGCGGATCCCGGTTTTGAATTTCAATAAACGATCAACCGGCCGGTTTTAAACGTTTATTTATCAGCAGGATCATGGCGCACAATTTCTGCCATTTCGTATATGAAATTTTAAAAATCTAAAAAGTATGGTATAATAAAAGACAAAATTGCTTCCGGCTGTTTAAACAGAAATATAACCGTGAATGTTTTTATATACAAAACAGGTAATCAAAAGGAGAGAGAAATGAAGAGGACACTGGCGATAGTATTGTGCGCAATAACGGTATTTGCTATTTTTGCGGGCTGTTCGGGCGGAGAAACCGTTACCCCGTCGGTTTCGGCAACTTCGACTCCGGAGCCTACGCCTTCGCCGACACCCGCGCCTTCGCCTACTGAACCGCCTCTGGTATTAAGCATGGCAAGCGCAAGCGTGATTTCCGGAACACACAAGGGCAATGCGATAAAGAGCGGTTTTGATACCCTTGAATCGGATTCTTTAGGAGCGCTGACTATAGACTTTTACGAAGGCGGGGAGAAAGGCACCGACGCGGATATCATTGAAGCGGTAAGAACAGGCGATGTTTCCATATATACGGGCGACGCCTCGATGATGCAGGCGGCAATACCGCAGCTTCAGGTGCTTCGTTTACCTATGATGTTCACGAATCTCTCGGCATGCAATATTATGTTAAGCGGCAGCTTTATCGATATGATGCAGCCTTATTTTAACGAGGCCGGGCTGCAGCTTATAGGAGCTTACAGCACATCGTTCCGCTGCCTCACGCTGAAAGTAAAAGATCATATTACTCTGGCAAAAGACTTAAGAGGGCTAAGGATAAACGTTGAAGATAATGAGTACTGCAAGCTTTTCTGGCAGAAAGTTGGGTGCAACGTATTCACGCTTACAGATCCGCAGCTGTTCGTAGCAACCAAGCAGGGGCTTTTGAACGGACAGGAAAGCACTTATGCCGTTATTAACAGCTTAAAACTTTACGATTCGCAGTCTGACCTGTTAAAAACGCGCCACATGCAGCCCGTCGGGCTGTTCGTGATGAACAAGCAGCAGTACGACGGATTGACGGAGGTAAAAAAAGAGTGGCTCAAAAAGCTTATCAACCAGGTAGAGCAGGAAGAAATGACTGCTGTGGCAGCCGATGAAACGGAACAGGAAGCTCTCTTTAAAAAGAAGCTGCTTAAGTCTTTCGAACCTACGCCGGAAATAATCGCGGCGCTTAAAGCCGCTGCGACGCAGGTCGCAGAGCAGATGAAGCAATCTATAGATCCGGCGCTTGTCGACCGATATATCGCGGCCTGCCAGCAGGCGGAAATAGACGCCGCGAACGCGCCGCCGGCTGCGACCGACGACCCGTCGGCGTCTGCGCCGGCGGATCCGGAAGCCTCCGCAACGGCATCCGTCCAGCCTGCAGGATAAGTACTATTATTATCAAAAACCTTCTGCTGAGCAGAAGGTTTTTTGGTATGCATAGCGGGTGCGGCGTATTTTAGCACATTTATATAATATTTTGTACCTGCCGGAATCCTAAGTGCTTTATAAAACAAAAGGATGCCAGGGGAAGGCATCCTGTAACGCTTATATTAAGCTTGATTCATCTTTATAGTATGTTTATCAGCATTTGGGGCCGCATCCGCAGCCGAAACCTCCAAACCCGTTTCCGCCGCAGCAGCACAGCAGCAGTATCGGCAACAGGCACCCGAGGCCGCCGCCTCCAAATCCGCCGTCGCAGCCGTCGTGCCCGAATCCCCCGAACCCCTTTCCGTTACAGCAGCAGAGCAGGAGCAGTATAGGCCACCAGGAATTGCCGCCTCCGAAGAAACCGTCCATTAAAATACCCCCTTTCCATCGTTTATAATTCACTATATGACGATACAGGAATATTGGTTACACAGACCCCGAAATTTTGTTTATCGGGCATTTTTTTCTTGTATGTAATATAAATATTAATAATAGAACTGTGATTTAGCCGGTGAATTATATGGATATTTCGGAAACCTTCAAAGCGCTGGGGGATGTGACGAGGCTTAGGATATTGAACCTTGTCGCAAAACACGAGCTTTGCGTCTGCATAATCGAAGAGACGCTGGGGCTCTTGCAGCCGAACGTGTCAAAGCATTTGAGCAGGCTGAAACAGTCGGGCATAATAAGCTGCAGGAAAGTATCGCAATGGTGCTTTTTCAGCGTAAGCGAAAATTATAAAAAAGAATGCGGGAAGCTTTGCGAATTCCTTGAAGAAGAATGGGCCGGGGGAGACAGGTACATAAAAGATCTGAAAAAACTGGAGCGTCTTTTAGGGTCGAACGATTGCTGCCAAAAGCTGCTGCAAAAGGCGCGAAAAGACGGGTGAGTTGAAATGGCAGCGCCCGGATGTTAGAATTATTGCATGGAAGAAAATAAAATTACGGTACAAAACGGCGCGGACAGGCTGGACAAGTACCTTGCCGAAAACATGCCGCTTTCGCGATCGAGGATAAAAAATGCCATACTTTCGGGGGAAGTCAGCGTAAACGGGAAAATCGCGAAGCCCGGAGACAAGCTGAAGCCGGGCGACGCCGTTACGGTGCGCCTTGAGGAGCCCCGGGAAGCTTCCGCCGTTCCGGAAGACATACCTATAGATATCGTCTACGAAGACGCGTATATAGCCGTTATCAACAAACCGCAGGGTATGGTGGTGCACCCGGCGCCCGGGAATTTTACGGGCACTATGGTGGGAGCGCTGCTGTTCCGTGTCAAAGACCTCTCGGGCATAGGCGGGGAGATGCGGCCGGGCATAGTGCACCGGCTCGATAAGGACACTTCCGGGCTGCTCGTTGTAGCAAAAAACGACGAGGCGCACGCGTCGCTCTCGAAACAGATAGCCGAAAGGAGCGCAAAGCGGATATACGCCGCAATAGTGCACGGCAATATACGCGAAGACGAGCTCACCATAGATAAGCCCATAGGGCGCAGCCGCCGCGACCGTAAGAAGATGGCGGTGGACGAACGCGGTCGGCACGCCGTCACGCACGTAAAGGTGCTCGAAAGGTTCGGGGAATTTACATATATAGAGGCGTCGCTCGAGACGGGGCGCACGCACCAGATACGGGTGCACATGGCGAGCATAGGCAGGCCGGTCGCGGGCGATAAGGTCTACGGCCCGGGAAAACCGAAGCTGCACGAAAACGGCCAGCTGCTGCACGCAAAGGAACTCCGCCTGCGCCATCCGGCGACGGGGGAAGAAATGGTTTTTAAAGCCCAGCTGCCCGGTTACTTTGAAAAAGCGCTCCGGATGCTGCGCGGAAAATAATTTTCAAAACAACATTTACAGCCGTACGATAAGCAAATCTTTTATCGGCGCTTGTTGACTTTTATACACGCGGTGACTATAATACAGTATGTGTAAAAAAAGCTCCCATTGTAGGGCTTTGATCTGTAAAATCCATTGATTTTCAGATGTAAGCCCTTTGGAGTATGGGAGGGAGGGTAATCAGT
>CAZDZY010000029.1:0-31049 GCA_964510055.1 uncultured Christensenellaceae bacterium | reverse complement strand
TTCCCGATCCGGCCAGAAGCAAAATGGGAATAGACAACGTTGCCGTGGTAGTTGCCCGAAGTCGAAATATCGCCGCGGCAGAAGATATTAGCGTACACCGGCCCTGCGCTGACAACTACTTTATCGTCACTGTAGCATGTAACGACATGGCCGCTGTTGGAAGAGGAGATAGTCAGCGTTCCGCTGCCTCTTTTGTATATAATGGTGCCGGCCACCATATCTGTGCCGCCGGCGATAGTAAAGCTTACGCCGGGGTCGGAAACGATAACTGCCTTTTCGCTGAATAATTTTTTACCTGTGTTAGGATTAATCGTATTCATATCAAGCGTTAACGGTCCTGCCGCTGTAACTGTATAAGTAGGCGTGAGCACCGGGTTTGTATACGAGGGGTATGTAAGACAGTCGATGATAGTATCGCCAACGCCCGGTTGAAGAACGAATTTTCCCGGCGGCTGTACGCTATAGTATATGTTCTTTGGGTTATTCAATGTAGACGCAACAACGTTGCCGCCGTTGTAAACGCCGTACCCCGCGTTAAGGTTAAGGGTACCGCCTATCTTGTAGGCTACATCGTCTAAAGTAAGCCATGTGGGCACGCTTATATCCACTCTTTTAACATACAGCTTCGCGTCTACGCGGTATTGCGAATCATCGGCGGCAGTGGCTGTGCTGGAGATCAAAAACTCATAAACGTCGTTAGCCTCGTCGTAACCGCCGGTAGTAAATGTTGTGTCTGTTGTTATGCCGCTGAATGCCGGTTCCATAAAATGCGTATCGGCGCGTGTGTTTATATTGGAAAAGAAATTGTTGTACAGCATATCGTATTGGGTGCTGTCCGCTTCGATCATTTCCCCGTAATAACCCAACACCTCTGATTTAAGCTGTTCGATCGCGCTGTTCGCGCCTGATTCAGCCGCGTAATAGGCGTCGTTATTAAGCGCGTCGGCCTGGTTTGCGTTAAGGTTTACCATCGTCAGCGATACTATAGCAAGCGCTAATGTAGCAAGCACAACTGTTGTTACCAGAGCTATTATCAATGCCGATCCTTGTTTTCCGTGTAAAACATTAAGTGCTCTTTTTAACATAACATATCACTCCTAACCCAATAAAGATATTGAAGTTGAAATACTTTTCCCGGATAAATTGACTATAGTTATATCCAATATGCCTCCGTTTATCGTTACAGTGAAGGAGGCGATATCCTTGGCTATGGCGGTGCCGTTCTTTTTGATCGACTGGCTTTGAAAAGTGTAAGAATCGGTGTCGATCTTGAGAATGCCTGAGTCATAAGTTATGGTGGCCGGGTCGGCCAACCTGGCGTTGTTCGTTATATCCGACAAAGCCTGGCGCAAACTCGCCTGTTCGCTGGCAGATTTCGATTCCTGAGCGTACAGACTGAAGCCCTGGCCGAAGATAGAGTACATAATAAGCCCGACAGCGGATACCACCGCGAGGACTATAAGCATCTCTACTAATGTAAACCCTCTTTTGCTTTTCATAGGTCACCAATTCCTGATATATGTATAGCTGTCCGAAGTCGCTATAGAATTCTTCGCGGGATCGTACAACTCGGTCGTAATGTATATAAGAGAAGTATCTGCCGTGATCAGGTCTTCATAAACCGAGGAGATCCCGCCTGTGAATGTTATTTCTCCCGAGTCTACTTTCTTGCAGTATAAAACTCCCTGGCAGTTCGCCGCGAGATTAACGTTAAAAGCAGTCGCGTCGGGTTTTTTCATGGCGTTCACTATCACAGCGCAATAGTTATAACCTGACGGGCCCGTAAGCGAAGTATATCCGCCCGTAAAGGTATAAGTTCCGCTTGATACAACGAGCATAAATGACGAGGGAATGCTGGTGTATACGTGCCATTGGCCGTCGGGCATAACGCAAAGAGCGCTTCCGTTTTCAAATAATATGATATGCAGATAACTGCATCGATCAGAAAACAAAGATGTCAAACTGCCGTAAGGCTGGATCTTCGCCGTAAAGCTGTAGCCCTCGACAGGGGCATCGCTTGGCTGGCTTGCAAGCGCAGCCGAGTATGTTTGGGTATCCAGCTTTTCCAGATAATCCTGCGAAATATAATTTGCGTTGAGCACATCGCCCGCTTTTACGTCCACACGCATTGATTGCACAAAAATCGAAAGCAAAGGCAGGGCGATCATAGCGAATATCGCCACGGCGAGAATTACTTCAATGAGCGTAAGCCCTTTTTTACTTTTTATAATCTTCATTACCGCATCAGCCCCATATACCAGTTTATAAGCTCGTTGCCGAAGAACATACTTGCCGCTATGCCCAGTGAAAGAAACGGCCCGAATGGTATCACGTCACCGCGCTTTTTCTTACCGGTCGATAAAAGTATCACGCTGAATACCGCACCGGTAACTATCCCTATTATATAGGATGTTATTACAAATTTCCACCCTATTACCAAACCCGCGGCAGCCATGAGCTTGATGTCGCCTCCGCCGAACGCTTCCTTCTTAAGAACGTAAGAGCAAAACAGGGCAATAAGCAGCAGGGGAAGGCCGCCTGCGAAGAACCCGATAACATAATCAAGCCAGCCGTTTTCAAACAATGATGCGTCTATAAGCTCCGCAACAAGCTGTATTACGCCGACAACAAGGATAAAGATAATCAATCCGTCGGGGATTATCATATGCCGCCAGTCTATTACCGTTAAAACGATAAGCGCGCTTATAAGCGCGGCGTAGACCGGGACGGTACAGATAAACTCCGGAGCTATATATAAAAATTTAATATACAAAAGTAAAAACAGAGCGCCCGTAAGGGCTTCCACAATCGGGTATTGCGCCGAAATCTTACTGCCGCAGTACCTGCATTTTCCGCGGAGGAATATGTAACTGAAAACCGGCACCAGATCGATAGGCCTAAGCCTTGCGCCGCAGCCGGGGCAGGAGGAAGGCCCGGTAATTATCGACCTGCTGTCGGGCAGCCGCAATATGCAGACATTGAGGAAGCTGCCTATTATCGTGCCGAATACAAATACTATTATGCCTGCATAGATCTCCATTGTAAATACCTTCAAGTTTTATATATATATATAACACAGATTAGGTATATATAAACAAAATTATATAAACGGCTGTAAAGAAAAGGAGTGAAAGAATAAATTCTTTCACTCCCAAAAACCAATTGTTTTTATCAGGTTCCAGCTGAAGCGCTGGTAAGCGCTACCACGTTGGCTACACCGCCAGTTATGATCAGCCAATCCTCAAAAGCAACCGTAGCATCGGTAGCCGAGAGTCCCTTAGGCCAGAGGCCGACCCCGATCGCCGTTTCAAGAGCTCCAACATTCGCGAAGCTGGTTTTTTCACCGGCTAATGGAGTATTCGGATTGAGCGCCTGATAGGCGTTGTATGCGGTAGCTATCTGGCTCGCGTTTGTCTGGTTAACAGTGTCTCTCGCGGTATTCGTGATACCAATGAAGGTCGGTATTGCGATGGCAGCCAGAATGGCCAGTATCGCGATAACGACGATCAGCTCGATGAGCGTAAAGCCTTTCTTGTTTTTCCTGAACATGTTCATATAATCTCTCCTTTGGTATAATTTGAGTGTATATACTTCTATATAACCCAATTTAATAATTTGAAACAATAGCAGCCAAAAAATTTACCCTATGTTTTCATACATGCTCAGCATGGGCAGCAGTACGGAAAGCAGTATGAAAACTACTATTCCGGCAACTAAAACGAGCAATATAGGCTGGATAAGCGCGGTCACCCTCGTAATGGCGGTGTCGGCCTCGTCCTCAAAATAAGCCGACGCCCTGTCAAGCATCTCATCCAGCGTACCGGATTCCTCGCCTATCTTTGTCATATGCGTAAGCATGCCGGGGAACATGCCCGCGGTTTCTATTGCGAGATGCAGCGACTTGCCCTGCTTTATCTGGTCTTCGGCTTCAAGCAGCTTGGATTCGCCGTATTTATTCCCCACTACTTTCGATGTGATATTAAGAGCCTGGGTCAGCGATATGCCCGAACTGTTCAGCGTGGAAAGAGTCCTGCACAGACGAGCCGTCATTATTTTAAGGCTGGCTTTTCCGAATATAGGTATCTTCAGTTTGATCTTGTCATATTGGAGCCGGCCGCTGGGCGATCTTTTAAACATCCAGAAAAAGTAGCCTATTGCGAGTATACCTATAAGAATAATATACCAGTAGTTTATCATGCCTTCGCTCAGGGTGAGGAGGAACTTCGTTACTCCCGGCAGTTCCTTGCCTAAGCTTTCGAATATACCGGTAAACACAGGTACGATGGTAACAAGAAGGAATATAACGACCAGCAATGCAATAGCCATGACTATGACAGGGTACATCATCGCGCCCTTTATCTTTTTGGATATGGCGGTCTCCTTTTCAAAACTGAGCGCCAGCCGTTGCAGCGCCAGGTCGAGGGTACCGCTCAATTCTCCCGCCTCGATCATTTTGATCATAATGGCCGGAAGCTCTTTTTCATGCATCGCGAAAGCTTCCGAAAGGTTGAGGCCGCGCTGCAGGTCGTCGTTGACCGTCTGCATTATTTGTTTTATCTTTTTATTTTCAGCTTGTTCCTCAAGTATGGAAATTGCCTGTATAAGCGGAACGCCCGCTTTCATTATGCTCGCAAACTGGAGGCAGAAAACCGCAAGTACCTTTTTAGGTATTTTGGCGGACCCGATATTGATATCCATGGAGGACCTGGGATTGGCTTCGGTAAGCTCGATAAGGAACAGCGACCTGCCTCTTAAAGCGCTTATTACGGCGTTTTCGTCGTTAGCCTCGATTATGCCCTCGATAGTCTGGCCGGCCTTGTTGGCGGCTTTATACAGGTACTTGATATCGATCACCCCTGAAAAATGAATTTATAATATAGTCGAGATATAATTCCTGTCCACGGAGTACGCTATAGCGTTTTCCCTGGTTATTTTACCTGTTTTATAAAGATCTGCAAGCGCGTTATCCATAAGCTGCATGCCTGTACCGGAAGCCGCCTGCATTGAGCTCGCTATCTGGTGCACTTTATTTTCCCTTATAAGGTTTCTTATTGCGGAATTAGCCACTAACACTTCAACAGCCACGACGCGTGATTTGTGGTCGGTGCTTACTATAAGCTGCTGCGAAATGACCGCGATAAGCGTCATCGAAAGCTGCAGCCTTATCTGCTGCTGCTGAAACGGCGGAAATACGTCTATTATACGGTCTATAGTCTTTGCGGCGCCGGTAGTGTGCAGCGTAGACATAACAAGGTGCCCGGTTTCAGCTGCCGTTATAGCGGTGCTTATGGTCTCAAGGTCTCTCATTTCACCGACGAGTATTATGTCAGGGTCCTGACGCAGCGAAGCCCTGAGGCCTACGGAGAAGTCGTTGGTATCGGCTCCCACTTCGCGCTGGTTCACGATGCATTTTTTATGGCGGTGCAGATATTCTATAGGATCTTCAAGCGTTATGATGTGCTTCTTTTGCGTTTTATTTATCAGGTCTATCATTGACGCGAGAGTAGTGGACTTACCGCTGCCCGTCGGCCCCGTAACGAGTATGAGGCCCCTGTTATAGTTGCAGAAAGAAGTGATTATAGGGGGCAAGCCGAGAGCGTTGATATCCGGAGGGTTGCTTTGTATAAGCCTTAGCGCTATAGCAAGGCTTTGCCTCTGGTTATAGACGTTAACGCGGAAACGGTGTTTACCGGGCACGGATATGGCAAAGTCGCATTCGCCTTTTTCATTAAGCGTCTGCCATTGAACGTCGTTCATTATTTCCCTTGCTATCTCGCTTGCCGATTCAGTAGTGATCACCGTATCGCTTATAGGACGCAGATCGTCGCTTACGCGGATAGTGGGGGGGATGCCCGCGCATATATGAAGGTCGGAAGCTCCGGCTTCCGCAGCAGCCTCCAATAACGATATAATGTTCATTCCTCTTCTCCCTTGTTGGTGTATGATGTTTTAATGACTTCCTCTATTGTTGTCTCGCCCTGAGCCATAAGGGATATACATTCTGCCGCAAGCGTGTTCATATGCTGAACAGATATGGCGTAATCGCGGATCTCGTCTACATTGGCGCCTTTTGTTATCATCTCGCGGACTTCCCTGTCTATAATGAGTATCTCATGTACGGCGGTCCTGCCCTTATAACCGGTATTATTGCAATTGGAACACCCTTTTCCAATAAATATTTCTTTGTTGTAAGACGGGGGCAGGCCGGCTGCGCTCAACTCGAATTTATTCGGAGTATATTTGGTTTTGCACGCAGGGCATATCCTTCTTACAAGGCGCTGAGCCATTATACCTACCAAAGAAGAAGCAAGCATGTATGAAGGCACTCCCATATCTATCAGCCTCGATATGGTTCCCGGGGCGTCGTTCGTATGGATAGTAGAAAGAACGAGGTGTCCGGTTATGGCCGCCCTTATAGCTATTTCAACAGTCTCCTGGTCTCTTATCTCGCCTATCATTATTATGTCGGGGTCCTGACGGAGTATGGAACGCAGGCCTGAAGAGAACGTAAGCCCTGCTTTGGAATTTACCTGCACCTGGTTTACTCCTGCTACGGTGTACTCGACAGGATCTTCTACAGTGATTATATTTTCGATACCTTTATTGAGCTCTGTGAGCATCGCGTAAAGCGTTGTGGATTTACCGCTTCCGGTAGGGCCGGTGATGAGTATTATTCCATTCGGGTTATTGAGCAGGGCATCGAATTTTTTAATGTTTTCTTTCGAAAAGCCAAGCTTTTCCTTGGATATAAGGAAATTCTGTTTGGCGAGCAAGCGCATGACGACTTTTTCGCCGTGAACGGTCGGGAGGGACGACATACGAACGTCGATATCGTCGCCGTTTACAGATAATCTGTAGCGCCCGTCCTGAGGTATCCTTTTTTCAGCGATATCCATATTCCCGATTATTTTGAGCCTTGTTATTACGGCCGACTGTGCTTTTTTAGGTATTGTAAGGATAGGAAGGAGCTGGCCGTCGATCCTCATGCGCACCCGCACGTTGCTTTCGCTCGGCTCCACGTGTATATCGCTTGCTTTCGCTTTGACCGCCTGTTCGAATATTGAAGTGACAAGGCGCACGATAGGGGCATTCGATATGTCGGTCGTGCTTTCGGCTTCCTCGGCTGTTTTTTCGGCCGCAGTTTCCTCGGAAAACTCTTTGATAGCCGTTTCAGCGCCCACGTTGCCGTACATCTTATTTATAGCCGAGTCTATCGCCTGTTCGGAAGCTATCCTTGGAACTATTTCCATCCCGGATACTACGCGCGCGTCTTCGAGCGCAATAAAATCGAGGGCGTCTTCCATAGCGACGTAGAGCGATTCGTTTTCCACCTTAATAGGCACCATCCTGTTTTTCCTCGCGAGGGAAACAGGGATATATTTAGCAAGTTTGGGGGAAAGAGTTTCAAGGTCAAGATTCACTGACGGTATTCCAAGCTGAAACTCGAGTATCTCCATAAGCTGCTGCTCGGTAACAAATCCTTTGGCTTTAAGCACTTTGCTCAATTGCTCGCCTGTGTCTTTTTGCACTTTAAGGCATTCATCGAGCTGTTCGTGCGTTATCATGCCTATATCTATAAGCAGGGCGCCAAGATATCTTTTCTTTATTGCCATATCATTATCCTTACAAAATATTATTGACCTATGAAAAGGCTGATCTGTTCGTGCAATGCTCTTTTCGGCTAACTTGCCGCATGCCTGCTTCGTAAAAACTTAGCAATAGCGCTGCTATTTCTTCGTTTTTGCTTCTTGGCAAACAACAAATCATCTCGGAAATCTTATTGCCCTCATTAAATCAGTGTTTCCTTATATAAAAGTTGTCTTAACATTTTATATAACCAGTATCGTGGCATATAAAACAAGATAATACAAAAAGTGAGCATACAATTTGCCATTATGATGTTTTTTCTTTACATACAGGCGTGTTTTATGTATACTTGAGTACGATGATTTTAAAAAGAGGTAAAACATGCGTAAAAGAAGCTTTAAAATAATATCCTTGTGTTTATTCCTGCTGGTATCGGTTTTTGCATTGCCGGCGTGCTCGGCGCCGCAGCTCACAAGGCCGACACCAGATCCATCAACGACGCCGGAAATTTGCGATATTACGGGGGAATGCAGCATTGCGATAAACGGCAATACCATCACTGTGTCCGGAAAAACCAACTTTGACAAAGACGTTATTCTGAACGTTTCTGTAGAAGGGCAGGACGGCATGACACTGGATTCCGTTATTATAAAACAAATAAATCCCAACGAACCGATATCTCAGGATTTTACGATTGATGAAAAGTATGACAAAACTAAAGTAACCAAAGTAATCGGGCATATCACGTGCGCGCCGACCCAATTCGGGAAACAGGATACCGGCATTTTACAGAAGTATGGACAAAAATTCGAATGCATAAAAACCGATAATAAAAATTATTTATGGACCAATGATGGAGTGGTAGTGGTTTTCGCTTCGGATATGATAGAACTGCCTGAATAATAATAAGTACAGTTACAGCCGCGGACGATAAACCGCGGTTTTTTTATTTGCATATAAACGGGAAATCAAAAGGTTTCTGTTTCCTGCCGGCGATCACGGCGATAAACCGCCGCTCCTCCATAAAGCTATGAGAAGATCGACCATCCTGCCGTAGCTTTTTACTCCGTCGGCCTGCATGTTAGCCTGAAGGAAGGTATTATTTACCGCTTCTGACGTTTCCTCGACGGGGCTCTCAAATTTCTGCCAGTATAAATAATTGTAATGCAGGTCGCGGTCTATTCCTTCGATATAGGTTTTACGCAGTTTAAAATAGAGGTCTTTATCCTGCTCGTAGAGTTTATTCATCGATTCCACCAGCGCAAGCATAGTACCCGAATATTCCACCGAAGCGTTTTTAGAATATTGTGAAACATAGAAAGAAAGAAAGTTGGCCTCGTCTTCCCGGGCGAACCCTCTTTGGTGTGCTGCCTCGTGCAGGCACGAAGAGAGGAAAAAAAGCATCGGCTGGTCGTTATTGATATTCGCTTCCCCGGTAAATGGGAAGAATACTCCGGATATATGGGCGTACGAGAGGCCGGTGGAATATATTACGGGTTTCACGCTGCCGTAACTTCCGCCGAGAAAACTGTTTTTTGTTTCATCGGCAGCCATATCGTAATACGAAGCAGCGCTGTTCATCATATCCTGCCGGGTAAAACCGGGTGAGAAAACGCCGCCCTCGTTTTCGGGGACCTGCTCTCTTAATGTATTAGCTTTATCTATAAGGACCTCACATGTCGAATACAATTCAGTAAGCTTTGCGGGAGAAGTATCGAACTTAAGCGTGCTTCCCAATGTATTCCTGGAATAATTGAACCCCCACAGTCCGATAAAAAGAGCGTATATACATGAAACAATGGAAAGAAAAATCAACGTCCTGTTTATCAGTATGAACCACCACGACTTTTTTGCGGTAACGGCCTTTATAAACATCAATATCATATAAAGAATCACAAAAAGAATAAAACCATACAGCAGGATCTCGCCGAGCGAAAACGGCAGCAGCCCCGTAAACGTAGAAAGTACCTGGCTTATAAAGCTGTATACAGTGCGGGAATAAACGTTCTCCGTAAAATCAGGCCAAAGGGATGAAAGCCGGAAAAGCAGGTAAAAAAAAGGCCCTAAAAGTAACCAAGGAATCTTTTTAAGCAGCCGATTGGCTTGAAAATCATTATTCTGCAAGACCCCGATCCCCCCGATTTATTGTATATATATATGCATCGCCGGTCAATGATAATAAAATGGGGAGAAGTGAAGTAAATGGGAACGTAATTTAAATAAAGTAAAAACTATCCTTTATCGGACCGTTGTTTTGACTCAATGTAATATCTTCTTAGTTTTATTATCGATGTTACCCAAAGGTATGCCGTAAAAGGCAGAACGGCGAGCGACAGCAGCGGCATATTTGTCATGAGCATAAAATCAAAGGCACCGTGCAGCATTGCGGGTATATAGAGCGATCTATTATAATACGACCTGCATTTCGCCTGTTCGGTGCAGAATTTTGAGAGCGACAGGTAATATCCCATAGTGACGCCGAAAAGCATATGCGCTGGAACGCTCAAAAGGCCGCGCGTTATCCATATGTTCGGGCTGTAAGCGGAATACGATATGACATAGAAAATATTTTCCAGCGTAGCGAACCCTAAAGCGGCAATACCGCAGTATACTATGCCGTCGAGTTTTTCGTTAAAAGCCTCGTTATTATAAGCAAAGCGCAGAACTACAAGCCGTTTAAAAAACTCCTCGGCGAAACCGACAACGACTATAGCTTCAAACAGCTGCCCCAATATGCCCGAGAAGATATTGAGATTTTGCCCCAGCATTTCGGCTAGCATAGTCGGTATAGTGGCGAACATGCCGAAAACGAATATTTTAAGCAGCAATCTGATCGGTTCCCGGTCGAATCTGTCCTGTATTATTAAAAACAGTGATAATATTATTCCGGGAACTATTGCCAGCAATATAAGATATACCCGTTCCATAAATACCCCGTATACACGTATTGATAAGCACTATTTTATCTTTTCCAACGTTGACAGTTAAATTCCGCTATATTATAATTCTGACACAGCGATGATGAAGAGGAGTACTGCAAACAGCAGCCGCTGAAGAGAACAGGCCCCATAGGCTGGAAGGGCCTTGCGGAATGCATGCGGGAAGTCGTTTCGGAGTTCCTGAAATGAACACGAGATCCCCAAAAACTAAAAGTTTTTGGCAGCAATCAGTAATTTCGGGCGCAGCCGTGCGTTAAAACGGTGAGAGCAGGCATTTGCCTGAATTAAGGTGGCACCGCGGTATACCGTCCTTTTACGGATGGTTTTTTTATTTTAGGGAGGATAAGGATAATGTGCGCAAAAGAATTGAGTAAAGTTTACGACCCGAAAGAAGTGGAACAGCGCTTATACGACGAATGGGTAAAAGCGGGATATTTCCGGGCAGAAGCGGCTAAAAATAAAAAGCCTTACACAATAGTTATACCGCCGCCCAATATAACCGGGCAGCTTCATATGGGGCATGCGCTCGACAACATGATGCAGGACGCGATAATCAGAACAAAAAGGATGCAGGGGTACGCGGCGCTGTGGGTGCCGGGCACAGACCACGCAAGCATTGCGACTGAAGCAAAAATAGTTGAGAAACTGCGTGAAGAAGGCACGACAAAGGAAGAGATAGGCAGGGAAGAGTTCCTGAAACGAGCGTGGAAATGGAAAGAGCAATACGGCGGCAGGATAGTGGAGCAGCTTAAAAAGCTCGGTTCATCCTGCGACTGGTCGCGCGAGCGTTTTACTATGGACGAAGGGTGCTCTAAGGCTGTAAATGAATTTTTTGTGCGCCTTTATGACAAAGGTATGATATACAGGGGCGACAGGATAATAAACTGGTGCCCCGGCTGCGAGACCGCGCTATCCGATGCGGAGGTGGAGTATTCGGAGCACGATTCGCACCTCTGGTATATACGCTACCCTGCCGAAGACGGGGGCGAGGGAGTCGTCGTTGCAACGACGCGCCCCGAGACGATGCTCGGCGATACGGCGGTAGCCGTAAACCCGAAGGATAAACGGTACAAAAGCCTGATCGGAAAAAACGTGATACTGCCTTTGATGGAGCGCGTGATACCCGTTGTTGCAGACGAATATGTAGATATGCAGTTCGGCACGGGCGCCGTTAAGATAACGCCCGCGCATGACCCGAACGACTTTGATTTGGGGGAGCGCCATGGCCTTCCCGTGATCCGCGTTATGGACGACAGGGGCTATATAAACAGACTTGGCGGTAAATTTGAAGGCAAAGAAAGGTATGAAGCGAGAGAGCTTATAGTAAAAGAGCTCACAGACCTCAGGCTGCTCGTAAAGATCGAAGACCACAAACATAACGTAGGTCATTGTTACCGCTGCGATGCCGTTGTAGAGCCCATAGTTTCAAAGCAGTGGTTCGTTGCGATGAAAGATCTTGCAAAGCCGGCTATAGACGCCGTGCGCGGCGGAGACATAAAGTTTATCCCCGAACATACTCAGAGCATATATTTCAACTGGATGGAAAACATCCGCGACTGGTGTATATCGCGCCAACTCTGGTGGGGGCACAGGATACCTGCTTATTACTGCGTTGACTGCGGAAAGATGATAGTGGCACGGGAGATGCCGAAAGAATGCCCGTGCGGCTCAAAAAAATTCACTCAGGACGAAGACGTTCTCGATACCTGGTTCAGCAGCGGACTTTGGCCGTTTTCGACACTCGGCTGGCCGGATAAAACTCCCGATCTCGGGTTTTTCTACCCCACGAACGTGCTCGTCACGGCATACGATATCATATTCTTCTGGGTGGCTCGAATGATAATGTCGGGGTTCGAATGCATGGGACAGAGGCCTTTCGAGTATATAAATATACACGGTCTTGTGCGGGACGAGCAGGGGAAAAAGATGAGCAAGTCGGCGGGCAACGGGATAGACCCGCTGGATATAGTCTCTGAATACGGCGCCGACGCGCTCCGGTTCAGCCTTGCCGTAGGCGTAAGGGTGGGCGGCGATATGCGGTTCTCATCGGAAAAAGTCTTGAACGCGAGAAACTTTTCAAACAAGATTTGGAACGCAGCGCGTTTCGTTCTAATGAATACAGGAGAAACGATAGAGCCGATAAATGAAAGCAAACTTGATATTTCCGACAAATGGATACTGTCGCGCCTGTCAGGCACCATAGCTGAAGTTACCGAACAGATAGAACGGTTCGAACTCGGGATGGCCGCGCAGAAAGTACACGATTTTCTGTGGAACGAATATTGCGACTGGTATATCGAAATGGCGAAGCCGCGTCTTAACTCTGATGACAGGGAGGACCGGAATACAGCAATATCGATTTTGAATCGAGTGCTTACGGATACCTTAAAGCTGCTTCATCCGTTCATGCCGTTTATCACGGAGGAGATATACAAATCGCTGCCTGAAGCAAAAGGGAGCATCATGGTTTCCGACTGGCCCGTATCCGGAAAGATCTATTCGGAAGAAGAAAAGGCAATGGAAAACGTTATGGAGATGGTGCGGGGCATAAGGAACCTTCGAAGCGAGATGAACGTTCCGGCGAACAGGAAGGCGGCAATAAGCATTCTTGCAACGAAGAAGGCAAAACATTACTATGACATATGCGCTCAATATATAGCAAGGCTTGCTTACGCTTCGGACATAAGGTTCATTGAGAGTAAAGCGGATGTTCCTGAAAACTCCGTTTCTGTTGTAGGTACAGGCGCGGAAGCCTTCATCCCTCTCGATGAGCTCATAGATATCGAAAAAGAGATTTCAAGACTGGAAGGCGAAGCAAAGAAGCTGGAGGGCGAGATAAAACGTTCGGAAGGCCTTCTCTCCAACGAAAAGTTCACAGGGAAAGCGCCGGAGAAAGTCGTTCAGGAGGAAAAAGATAAGCTTAATAAATACCGCGATATGCTGGAAGCGGTAAAGACAAGGCTCAGTGAGATAAAAAAATGAAATATGTGCATATAGCGGGCACGAACGGGAAAGGATCAGTTTCAGAATATATAAGCAATATATTAACAGCCGCGGGGTACAGGTGCGGCTGCTATACATCTCCGCATCTTATTTCCGCAACGGAAAGGATGAGGATAGACGGTGAATATATATCGGAGACGGAACTTGGCAGCCTGCTTGAGGAAGTGAAAGAAAAGCGCCTCGCAATAAACGATACCCGGTTCGCGGCGTATACCGCTGCCGCCCTTCTTTGGTTCGGGCGCAGTAATGCTGACTTCGCCGTAATAGAAACAGGCCTTGGCGGCAGGCTCGACCCGACGAACAGCATACAGCCTTCTGCCGTTGTGCTTACGACGATAGATTACGACCATACGGACCTGCTGGGCGATACGCTGGAAAAAATAGCAGAAGAAAAGTGCGGCATCATAAAACCCGGTGTACCGGTAGTATCCGCCATACAGCGCGAGGAAGCCGTGAAAGTCATCGTTTCCCATTGCAAACAAAAAGGCGCTCCTCTTCGGTTCGCCCATCCCGCTGAAATCATCTCAAGCTCTATCGAAGGGCAAAGCTTTGTGTACAGCGGAGAGGAATATAATATCAGCGCTATTGGCTCTGCACAGCCGCAGGATGCCGCGCTCGCTATACTTGCGGCAAAAGAACTCGATATAAACGAAGAAGCAGTAAAAAATGGCCTGTCTTCGACAAAGCTTAAATGCAGGGTACAGTATGTTCCGGGAAGCCCTGATATCATAATCGACGGGGGGCATAACGCCGGGGCGATAGACGAGTTGATAAGTACCCTCGGTATTCACTTTCCAGGCAGGATAAAGGTCCTGTTGTTCGCCTGCATGAAAGATAAAGATTATGCTGCAATAATAAACAAATTAAAGAACGTTTTTGAAGAGGCCGTCGTAACGCAGGTCGATCCTGCGCGGGGCGCTTCGCCGGAAACATTATACGGCCTGTTTTCGGGATATGCGGAATGCTACGCTGAAAATGATCCTGAATACGCGTTTGACCGGGTAAAACAAATTGCGGTAAGACGAAACGCTTTGCTGGTAGTATGCGGCTCGTTTTATCTCGCGGGTTTTGTATCCGAAAAAATATAACCAGTAAACATAATAAAAATGCCGTCCGGTAATCATCCGAACGGCATTAACTATCCTGCTGATATTTCTTAATAAGCTACGCCCTGGCTCATCATGGCTTCGGCTATCTTCATGAGGCCGGCTATGTTCGAGCCTAATACGAGGTCGTCCGGGTCGCCGTATTTCTTTGCCATAGCGGTCGCGCTGGCGAATATATCCTGCATTATCTTCTTGAGTTTAGCGTCTACCTCTTCGAACGTCCACGAAAGCCTCTCGGAGTTCTGGCTCATCTCGAGGCCCGAGGTCGCGACCCCGCCCGCGTTAGCGGCTTTGCCGGGAGCGAAGTATACTTTGTTCTTGTTAAAGAGAGCGACCGCTTCGGGAGTGCTCGGCATGTTGGCGCCTTCGGCCACATATTTGCAGCCGTTCGCTATAAGCGTTTTAGCATCGCTTTCATCCAGCTCATTCTGCGTAGCGCAGGGGAGGGCTATATCGCATTTTACTGTCCATACGCCGTTGCCTTCTTTATAAACCGAGCCGGGAACCAGTTTGGCGTATTCGCTTATTCGGTCGCGTCTTACTTCCTTAATATCTTTCGCTATCTTTAGGTTGATGCCGTTCGGGTCGTATATATATCCGTTGGAATCAGACAGCGTTACGACTTTACCGCCCATCTGCGCGGCTTTTTCAGCCGCGTACAGCGCGACATTGCCGCTTCCCGATATAACGACAATCTTTCCTTTCATTGTCTCGCCTTTGGCCTTGAGCATCTCCTCCACGAAATAGCAGAGGCCGTAACCCGTGGCTTCGGTACGGGCAAGCGACCCGCCGTAACTTAAGCCCTTGCCTGTAAGAACGCCTGTGAATTCGTTGCGAAGGCGCTTATACTGCCCGAACAGGAAACCGATCTCCCTGCCGCCTACGCCGATATCACCGGCGGGAACGTCGGTAAACTGGCTGATATGCTTTGAAAGTTCAGTCATAAAGCTCTGGCAAAAACGCATCACTTCGCGGTCGCTCTTGCCTTTGGGGTCAAAATCGCTGCCGCCTTTGCCGCCGCCCATGGGCAGTCCGGTGAGTGAGTTCTTAAAGCACTGTTCAAATCCTAAGAACTTGATTACTGAAAGGTTGACGGAAGGGTGCAGCCTTAACCCGCCCTTGTACGGCCCAATAGCGGAGTTGAACTGTACGCGGAAACCTCTGTTGACCTGAACGTTTCCTTTGTCGTCTACCCAGGGCACGCGGAACATTATCACGCGCTCAGGTTCCACTATCCTTTCCATGATGCCCTCTTTTTCGAGTTCGGGATGGAACTCGATGACCTTCTGGCATGATTCCAGAACTTCGTTTACAGCCTGAAGAAACTCCGGCTCGTTGGGGTCTCTTTTTTTTACGGCGTCCAAGACGCGTTTAAGATATGTGTTTGTGATAGCCATGATAATCCTCCAAAAATCTGTCCTGTCATCAAGGACAAAAATATAAACTTTATGATTAATATAATAACACCAGTAAATTAAAAAATAAATAGTTTTTTACTCGAAAATGAAATTTTTATATTTCGATTATGCATAATTGACACTTTTAGATATAATGACTTAACCCTTGGTAATTTAAATATGGTTAAAAAATATTCGAAATTTTGTTCGATTATCTATTGCGCATAAATGTTCGATTATTGTATACTGTACCTTGGCAATATGAGGTGCTGTATGGATTTTAAACTACGTGCAAAATATAAGCCGGCAGGAAGCCAACCCGAAGCAATCGACGCCCTTGTTCGCGGTATCGAAGAAGGTAAACGGGCGCAGGTGCTTCTGGGTGTTACGGGAAGCGGAAAGACCTTTACCGCCGCTAATGTAATAGAGCGGCTTAACCGCCCTGCGCTTGTGCTCGCGCATAATAAAACGCTCGCTGCGCAGCTGTGCGGCGAGTTCCGTGAATACTTTCCGGAGAACGCAGTCGAGTTCTTTGTAAGTTACTACGATTACTATCAGCCGGAGGCGTACGTGCCCGGGCAGGATCTTTATATAGAGAAGGATTCGAGCATAAACGACGAGATAGACCGCCTGCGCCACAGCGCGACTTCGGCACTTCAGGAAAGGCGCGATGTGATAGTTGTGGCATCCGTTTCCTGCATATACTCAATAGGCGACCCTGAAGAATATTTAAAAATGAGCGTATCGCTCCGCCCGGGAATGACGATATCGCGCGACGATGTTCTTACCCGGCTCGTAGACAATAATTATAATAGGAACGATATAGATTTTAACAGGGGAGACTTCCGCGTGCGCGGGGATACAGTAGAAGTTTTTCCGGCCAGCACGCTCGACAAAGCTCTGCGTATAGAGTTTTTCGGGGACGAGGTAGAACGCATACTTGAAATAGAAGCTATAACAGGAAGAGCGCTTGCCACAAGGTCTCATGTCGCCATATTCCCGGCGACGCACTATGCCATAGAACACGACGCTATGCTTGAGAAGCTCGAAGAAATAAAAGAGGATATGATAAAGCAGACTGAAAAGTTCGAAAAAGAAGGCAAGCTTCTCGAAGCCGAAAGGATACGGCAGAGGACGACTTACGATATAGAGATGCTGCGCGAACTTGGGTATTGCAGCGGCATTGAGAACTATTCGAGGTATTTCGACGGGCGAAAACCCGGTGAGCCGCCGTTCACGCTGCTTGATTACTTCCCGAAAGATTATATAATGTTCATCGACGAATCGCACGTGATGCTGCCTCAGGTAAGGGCGATGAACAAAGGCGACTTCTCGCGCAAAGACATGCTCGTGCAATATGGGTTCCGTCTTCCGTCGGCTTACGACAACAGGCCTCTCAACTTCGACGAGTTCAAAGAGCGGCAGGGGCAGACGATATTTGTGAGCGCGACGCCCGCGGAATATGAAAGAAATCTTGCCGGCAGCGTCGTGGAGCAGATTGTACGTCCGACCGGTCTTGTTGACCCGGAAGTGACAGTGCTGCCCGCCAAAGGCCAGGTAGAACATCTCCTGGGCGAGATACGGGCGACTGTAAAGAAAGGTTTCCGCGTTTTAGTCACGACGATGACGAAAAAGATGGCAGAGCGGCTCACGGATTACTATAAGGAACTCGGACTGCGCGTAAGATATATGCATTCGGATGTGGAAACGCTCGAGAGGATGGAGATAATCCGCCAGCTTCGCATGGGAGAGTTCGACGTGCTCGTAGGCATAAATCTCTTAAGGGAAGGGCTCGACCTCCCGGAGGTCGCGCTCGTGGCGATACTCGACGCGGACAAGGAAGGATTCCTGCGCAATGAAACGTCGCTCATACAGACGATAGGAAGGGCGGCGAGGAACGTAGAAGGGCGCGTTATAATGTACGCGGACGTTGTTACAGGCTCGATGAGGCGCGCAATGGAGGAGACAGACCGCCGCAGGGAAATGCAGATAGCTTATAACAAAGAGCATGACATAACTCCGAAGTCAATAGTAAAAGAAACGCGTGCGATGATAGAGATAACAAAGCCGGTAAAAGACAGCGAGAATCTGACCGTTGACGAAGCGGCGAAGAAAGCCGCGATAGTTGAGAAGCAGATGAAGCAGGCCGCAATGGAGCTGGAATTCGAGGCCGCCGCTGCGCTTCGCGACGAGCTGTTCAGGCTGAAAGAATATATACGTAAGGGTAACAAATGAAGTACATAACTATTAAAGGCGCAAGGGAACACAATTTAAAGAACATAGACGTGCAGATACCGAGGGACAAGCTGGTAGTGATAACCGGGCTTTCGGGCAGCGGCAAGTCTTCGCTCGCTTTCGACACGATATACGCCGAGGGGCAAAGGCGCTATGTGGAGTCACTTTCCGCTTATGCCCGCCAGTTCCTGGGCCAGATGGACAAACCTGACGTCGATTCGATAGACGGGCTTTCTCCCGCTATTTCCATAGACCAGAAAACGACGAGCAGGAACCCGCGCTCAACTGTTGGCACGGTTACCGAGATACACGATTATTTGCGGCTGATATACGCGAGGGCGGGAGTGCCCCATTGTGTAAAGTGCGGTAAAAAGATAGAGCGCCAGACCGTGGACCAGATAGTAGACGAAATATTAAAGATGCCCGAAGGCGCGAAGATAATGGTGATAGCGCCTGTCGTGACAGGGCGCAAAGGCCAGTATACGAAGGTGTTCGAAGACTTGAGCAGGTCCGGGTATACCCGCGTCATGGTCGACGGGATACAGTATACGCTCGATGAGGAGATAACGCTTGATAAGAACAAGAAACATTCTATCGACGTTGTAATCGACAGGCTTGTACTTAAAGAAAATATCGGGACGCGCCTGCACGATTCCGTAGAAACAGGACTGGGATTAGGCGACGGAGTAGTGAAGGTGATCGACCTAGCGGACAATTCGGAGAAACGCTATTCGCAGAATTACGCCTGCATAGACTGCGGCATAAGCATAGACGAGATATCCCCGAGGATGTTCTCGTTCAACGCGCCGTACGGCGCGTGCCCGCACTGCCACGGTCTGGGGACTATAATGAAGGTCGACGAAGACCTCGTAGTTCCCGATAAGTCGAGGTCGCTCGCGCAGGGCGCGGTGCACGTAAACGGCTGGAACAGCGGTTCGACCGACAGCTGGGGTTCGCAGTATTTCAAAGGGATGGCGAAGCACTATGGGTTCGATATGGATACGCCGTTTTCCGGGCTCGACAGGAAAGTGCAGGAAAAGATACTATACGGTACGAACAGCGAACGGTTTGAAGTCGATTATTCTTCGGAATACGGGCAGGGAACATTCCTGAACAGATTCGAGGGCATAATACCGAACTTAGAGCGCAGGTATATGCAGACCGATTCGGATATGATGAAGACCGAGATAGAAAAATACATGACGACACTGCTTTGCCCGGTATGCAACGGAACGAGATTCAAACCCGAGCCCCTTGCCGTAAAGCTGGGCAATAAAAATATAGCGCAGCTGTCGGAAATGCCTATAGACGAGATATTAAGATTCTTCGATAACCTTAAGCTGTCTGAAAAGCAGAAAATAATAGCGGACCGGATATTGAAAGAACTGAGGGCGCGGCTCAACTTTCTGAAGAATGTGGGGCTTTCATATCTTACGCTTTCAAGGAACGCGGGCTCGCTTTCGGGAGGCGAGGCGCAGAGGATTAGGCTCGCGACGCAGATAGGCTCCGGGCTGACGGGAGTGCTCTATATACTCGACGAGCCGAGTATAGGGCTTCACCAGCGGGATAACAAAAAGCTGCTCGATACCCTGCGCGCGCTCCAGCTTTTAGGCAATACGCTCATCGTAGTCGAGCATGACGAGGAAACCATACGCAGCGCTGATTACGTTATAGACATAGGCCCGGGCGCGGGAGTGCACGGGGGAGAGATAGTATCCGTAGGGACGCCGGAAGAGATAGCCGCCGATAAAGATTCTATAACGGGGCAGTATCTTTCCGGCGAAAAATCGGTCGAGATACCGCAAAGCAGACGTAAGCCGACAGGTTATTTTACAGTAGTGGGCGCAAAAGAAAATAATCTTAAAAATATAGATGTTAAGTTCCCGCTCGGCGTTATGACTGCCGTAACGGGTGTATCGGGAAGCGGTAAATCTACGCTCGTGAGCGAGATACTCTATAAGGCGCTTGCGAAGAAGATATTCCGTGCGAAGGAAAAGCCGGGGAGGCACGAAAGGATAGACGGCGCGGATGTCATAGACAAAGTGGTAGATATAGACCAGAGCCCCATAGGCAGGACCCCGAGATCGAACCCCGCCACATATACAGGCGTATTCACTTTCATACGCGACCTATTTGCTTCCACCAAAGACGCAAAGGTAAGGGGATTCGAAAAGGGTAGGTTTTCTTTCAACGTTAAGGGAGGCCGCTGCGAAGCTTGCGGCGGCGACGGCATAATAAAAATAGAGATGCACTTTCTGCCCGACGTTTACGTGCCCTGCGAAGTCTGCAAAGGAGCAAGGTATAACCGGGAGACGCTTGAAGTGCGGTATAAGGGCAAGAACATACAGCAGGTTCTCGATATGACAGTCGAGGAGGCGGAGACCTTCTTTGCGAACATACCGGCGATACACGAAAAGATGGAGGTGCTGAACGACGTAGGACTTGGCTACATAAAGATCGGCCAGCCTTCTACGACGCTCTCGGGCGGCGAGGCGCAGCGGGTAAAGCTTGCCACATACCTTTCCAAAAAGCAGACGGGAAACACGCTGTTCATACTCGACGAGCCTACAACCGGGCTCCACGCGGATGATGTAAAGAAGCTTGTTGCGATACTTTCGAGGCTTGCCGATAAAGGAAATACGGTAATTGTTATCGAACATAACCTTGACGTTATAAAATGCGCGGATTACTGCATAGATTTAGGGCCCGAAGGTGGCGACGCCGGCGGGCGGATAATAGCGACGGGCACGCCCGAGCAGATAGCGGAGACCGAAGGGAGCGCAACGGGCGAATATCTCGCAAGGGTCTTATCGCCGCAAAATAACATCAGCCTTTCCGAGGCTGTTAATTAAACTAACTAAGCTTACGTTTTAAAGGCAGCGGCATCAGCATCGATGTCGCTTTTTTATACTCCGCATAGCCCTGCTTTGTTTCGAGCAGGCGCTTTTCCATCATCGGTATGCTTATAAAAACAAACAGCGCAGTCATTGCCAGAGGTGCGAAGACGGTCCACCAGACATTGACCATGCTTATCTGTATGATCCATACGCCCCACCAGAACGATATCTCGCCGAGATAATTAGGGTGCCTTGAGTACCGCCATAATCCGGTCTGTATGTTCTTTCCGCTGTTGGCGGGATCACTTTTGAACCTGCGCATCTGGCTGTCCGCAAATATCTCGAGAAAAACAGCTGAAACGCAGACTGACGTTCCGATTACAGTAACAAGACTAAGAACATAGCCTTCTGTAACGCTGTAAAACGCGGGTATCATTTCCGCGAACACAAATAGAGTAGGCATCAGGTTTATACCGAAAAGGTTTGTAAGGAACCAAAGACGGGGATTCCGCCGCTTAAGCATCGTATATCGCCAATCCTGCTGATTAAGGCCGCTCCAGCCAGTTACCCAGTTCAAGGTAAGGCGCACGCCCCAGAATAGGAATATCGCAAGGAGTATAATGTCTGATAATTCGAACGATTGGGTGAAAAGCAGAAACGAGATAAAGAGCGCTATTGGAGCAACGCTCCAATACGGGTCGTACATACTTGCGTTTTTAAACGCAAGCCCGAACATCCAGACTATAATAGTCGCGGCAATATCCGCCGCAAGGAAAGAAATAAGGGCGGAAACGCCCGAAAGTAAATTAAACACAAACAAGCCGCCGGCAATAGCGGCGGCATAAACCAATATTACGATAAGGAAAGATATCGTTCTTGAAAGTTTTGTCATATAAAGTCACCTCAGCGATGATGACATTATACAACACAATCAACGCAGCATAAAAGCGATTTATCAGCCGGCATTGCCTCCGCCCATATTATTTCCGCCCATGTTCATGCCCCCCATAACTTTTATCAGGTCTTCGGGCTTAAAGTCTTTCATCGATCCCATCATACGCATCATATTCTGCATATTACGGAAATTCGCCTGCTCGGATGGCGGCATAAACATCGACATCGCTTCAAACATATCTTCGGGCGAAGAGCTGTTCATGTTACGCAGCTTCTGCATCCTCTTTATCATCTTTTCAAAGTTTTCCTGCATTTGGACCGACTTCTGCAAATTCTGCATCATATTAACGGTATCGCGCTCGGCATATTTTTGCATAATGTTGAGCAAAGAGTTTTGCCGCGCGAATTTTGAGAATTCCGCAAGTTCAGAATTCGGGTGCAAAGGCCAGTCTTCGGGGCCGCTCCTCATAAAATTATCCGAGACCTGTATCGCGCCTATAACGCTATGTATTGCCGCCTTGTCTCCGGCCGAAACATACGGCTCGATATCCTTGAGCATGCTGAGCAGTCTGTCCTGGCTCATCCCGTCTTTGAGCACCATTGCAAGCAAAAAACTCAACTCCGGAGAAAATGACGCGTTTTTCATAAGGTCTTCATAGCTTATTTTCATTTGGGGCTGCGTTGTTTGCCTTTTGGTATTTTGCATAGGCCATGGAGCCGGTCTTACGCCGTACGGGTACCTTTTCATATATATTCTCCTTTACATATCTCTTTTATTGTATGCCGGGGTGTCCGCAATGTGCACAAAGCCAGGTGTTCAAGAATATACTTGTTAATGATGCGATTTCAGAAAAGCATATCAATGCGGAACACTCGAAAAGCACCAGGCTATTGAGGCAGAAATATAAGGAGGTCGTATATGCCTAAAAAAGATTTAAGGCAGATAAAAAGAGACAGGCAGGCTGTAACGAAGCGGGACATCGCTGAAATGGCGCAAAAAGCAAATATAAATGCCGACTTGAGCGATGTAAAGAACGGAGACATACAAAATATGCAGGATACTATTTCAAAATATGAAAACAAAAGCGAGAATGAACTTATGGGAGACCTGGAACAGGCGATAAAGAAGGGGAAAAAAGACGGATCGTTTTCGGATGAGATGCTCGAATCGTTTGTTAAAAACGTTTCTCCAATGATGGACGCAGCCCAAAAAAAGAAGCTTGAGAACATAACGAAAATGATAAAAAGTAAATATTAATTACATATCAAATACCTGCCTTATGCAGGTGTTTTTATATACAGAAAATACATTATTACGGCTAATATAGTTATAGTATGTTTTGATTTTTATGATATAATAAAAAATATTTTTGAGAGGGTTTTTAATATATGAATAAAACTTTAGTGTTGACGGGCGGAGGCACGGCGGGCCATGTTACGCCTAATCTGGCTATTATACCTAAACTTAAGAAAAAGGGTTTCAATATAGAATACATAGGCACAAAAGAAGGAATGGAGCGAGAAATAATGTCGGAAACCGATATCCCGTATCATATAATAAACGCGGGAAAGCTCCGGCGCTATTTCAGCCTGAAAAACCTGATAGATCCCTTTAAGATATTATCGGGATTCTTAAAAGCACAGAACATATTAAAAAAATTGAAACCCGCCGTTGTTTTTTCAAAAGGCGGATACGTAGGAGTTCCGGTCGTAATGGCAGCGCACAGGCTTCGGATACCGGTAGTATTACACGAGTCCGATTATACTCCCGGCCTCGCGAACAGGCTTTGCATACCGAGGGCAACTAAGGTGTGCGTTGCTTTCGAGACCACGCTTAAAGCTGTTCCCGAAGGGAAAGGCATTTATACCGGTCTGCCTATAAGGGAAGAATTGCTGCGCGGGGACAAGCAAAAGGGGCTGGAATTCTGCGGGTTTTCCGGAAAGAAACCCGTGCTTCTTATAATGGGAGGCAGCCTCGGCGCTATGGCTGTAAACGAGGCTTTTGACAGGATATTGCCCGAAGCCGCAAAGAAATTCGACATCGTTCATATCAGGGGAAAGCAGAATCTTATATCCGGATTCCTCCCGGCAGGCTATAAACAATTCGAATATGTAGGCAAACAGCTTGCCGACGTTTATGCGGCTGCCGATATAATGCTGTCGCGCGCAGGAGCGACGGCTGTGTTTGAAATACTGGCGCTTTCCATACCGGCGCTGCTTGTTCCGCTGCCGAAATCGTCAAGCAGAGGAGACCAGCTGCTCAATGCCGAGTATTTTGAGGATAAAGGTTTTTCATATGTGCTGGAACAGGAGAACATAACTGATGAATCTCTGCTGGGCGGAATAAACAAACTATATGAGAACAGAGAAATACTTCGTTCAAAGATGAAGAAACAGGAGGCTGCCGACGCCGCGGATAACGTTGTCAAAGTAATCATAGATGCACAACTACGCTCTTGAAGACCTGATAGAAAAATACATATCCTCATCGGGAACGGAAAAAAAGCTGCTTATGGAGAGGATACTTACTGTTCACGATGCCGAACGCAAAGTGTATTCCATGATCTTCAGCGGCAATCAGCGCGCGGCGCTGAGAACTTTAGCCGACGCCTGCAGAAAGAAAAACAGCAGGGAAATAATAAGGCCGTTTGTGATAAAAGACGCGGGCAGGCTGATCAGCATAGAAGACGATAAAGCGAGAAAGACCGCCGCCGTGCTTATAGGGCTGTGCGCTCCCGACGAATGCGCCGAAGAACTCTCGCAGGCGCTTAAAAACGAGCGGATAAGGTTTGTCAGGCCTTCGATCATCCTTGCTCTCGGCAATACTTCCGACCCGGCGAAATACTTAAAGGATCACATCATAGAGCCGGGAGAAGACAAGCATGTGCGCGAAGAAGCTGAAGCGCTGAAAAAAGCGCTGTCAAAAAGTATACCGGCGGCACAGCCGACCGATCTTAGACTGCCCGGGGGTTGTATACTCACGAGCCTCAACAGAAAAGCGCTTCATCTTGAGCTTGAAGCGAACGATTGCGTTTTCAGCAGCAATAAATCGATTAAAGGAGCTTTTAATATCGATAACGGCGATATAAAAAACCTTCGCTGTTATGAGGACGCGTTATACCGTTTGGGAGCGCGAGGAGAGTTCGGAGAGGCGGCGGACATACTCGATACCATCGGCTGCCATGGCTTAAGCTATCGTATTGAAGCGGGATACTACAGTATTGAGAAGCGGCATGAGATAATACGGGAAGTGGCTGAAGGATTTTATAAATACGGGTATATAGACAACCCGTCAGCGTATTCGTTTGAGATACGAATCATAGCCGGGGAGATGTACGCGGTATTTAAACTAAAAAGATTTGAATACAGGAAGCAGTCGATAGCGGCAAGCATCAACCCTGTGGCTGCGGCGAGCATTATGCGAATATGCCTTCCATTTATGAAAGAGGAAGCAAGCGTGCTAGACCCATTCTGCGGCAGCGGCACGATGCTTATAGAAAGAGGATATATTAAAAAAACGAGCTCCCTGGTGGGAGTAGATATATCTAATATCGCTATAAAAGCGGCGTGCGACAACCGGAAAGCGAGCGGGCTTAAGATAGCGCTTATAAAAGGCGACATACTGGGTTACGGCGGAGCGCAATACGACGAGATAATATCCAACATGCCGTTTGGCATACGCGTATCGGGGCACGACTCAAATATCAAACTTTATAAGGCGTTTGCGGACAAGCTTGACAAGCTGCTGAAAAAGGGCGGCGCGGCTTTCCTTTTCACACAGGAAAAAAAGCTGCTGCGTGAAACGATAGGAGTGAAAAAGTCTTTTTCAATAATAAACGAAGAGGTCTTTGAAACAGGCGGGCTTAGCCCTACGCTGTTTATTATAAAAAAGGAGCCGGGGAAATGAACGACGTTGTAACGCTGGGCGAGCTGCTAATCGATTTTACTCCTTCGGGAGAAATCGAAGGCCAAAAGCTTTTCATGCAGAACGCGGGAGGGGCGCCCGCAAACGTTGCGGCTGCAGTTTCAGGATTCGGCGTTAGCGCCGCGTTCCTGGGGATGGTGGGAAAAGACTTCTTCGGCAGGTACTTAAAAGGCGTACTTGACGAAAAAGGCGTTGACACCTCAGGCCTTGTTATGTCGGACGATTACAATACGACGCTCGCTTTCATCCATCTGTTTGAAAACGGAGACCGCGACTTCTCGTTTTACAGGAAACCGGGCGCGGATATCATGTACGATATAAAACACCTAAATGCAGATATAATAAAGCGCGCGAAGGTGTTTCATTTCGGTTCTCTTTCGTTGACGGACGAACCGGCAAGGAGCGCGACTTTTGAAGCGGTAAGAATAGCAAGAGAAAACGGCGTAGCAGTTTCATACGATCCGAATTACCGCGCGCCGCTATGGAAAAGCGAACAGGAGGCGAAAGAGTATATGCTCCGCGGGCTGAAGGCTGCGGATATTTTAAAGATATCGGACACTGAAGTATCGTTCCTTTTTGGAGATATTCCGTATGAAGACACGGCAATAATGCTCGTTAAAAGAGGGATAAAGCTTGTTTTCATAACGCTTGGCAGCGAAGGCGCCGTATACGCAAACGCTGCGGGAGTTGGAAAATCTTCGGCATATAAGGCAGACGTCGTCGATACGACAGGCGCCGGAGACTGCTTTACCGCAGGGGCGATTTATAGTTTTATCTCGCGCAACAAGAAGCTCTCTGATATTTCCCTCGAAGATATGCGCGATTTTGCCGACTTCTCATGCGCTGCGGCCTCGATATGCGTTGAGAAAAAAGGAGGCATACCGTCCATGCCCGCGCTGGAGCAGGTGAAAATCCGCATGGGCCGCAGTTGACAACGGAGCGCCCAGCATTTAATATTTAACAAACAAGAATTCATGAGCGGAGGCGGATTATATGCGTGTTAAGGAAATAAGCGAAGGGTTGACTTTTGACGATGTCCTGCTTGTACCGAAAAAGAGCGCGGTGACGCCTTCCGAGGTGTCTGTAAGATCAAAGATTACTAAAACCGTAAGCCTGAACATCCCCATTATGAGCGCCGCGATGGACACGGTGACGGAATCGAGGCTGGCCATAGCGCTTGCCCGCGAAGGCGGGATAGGCATCATACATAAAAACATGTCTGTAGAAGACCAGGCTTTGAATGTCGATAAAGTAAAAAGAAGCGAGCACGGAGTTATCACCGACCCGTTTTTTCTTTCCCCTGACCACCTGATATCCGACGCAAACGAACTTATGGCGAAGTATAAAATATCGGGCGTCCCCATAACTAAAAACGGAAAACTCGTAGGCATACTGACAAACAGGGATCTAAGGTTTGAGACGGATTATTCCCGTAAAATAAGCGAAGTCATGACATCGGAGAACCTTGTGACCGCTCCGATGGGCACGACCCTTTCGGGCGCCCAGGAGATACTCCGGAAGCATAAGATAGAAAAGCTTCCGCTTGTAGACGGGAAAGGCATGCTTAAAGGGCTCATAACCATAAAAGATATAGAAAAGTCGATACAATACCCCAATTCCGCAAAAGACGCTAACGGAAGGCTGCTCGCCGGGGCGGCGCTCGGCGTTTCCGGGGATATGATGGAAAGGGCAGCAGCTCTCGTGGCCGCAAAAGTCGATATAGTGACCGTAGATACGGCCCACGGCCACTCGAAAGGCGTTTTAAACGCAGTGGAGAAGCTTAAGGGCATGTTCCCTGAGCTTCAGATAATAGCGGGCAATGTAGCAACCCCGGAGGGCACGGAAGATCTTATAAAAGCGGGCGCCGACTGCGTAAAAGTCGGTATGGGGCCGGGGTCGATATGCACGACGCGCGTCATCGCCGGTATAGGCGTGCCGCAGTTCACGGCTGTTTTAAGGTGCGCCGAAGCTGCCGGTAAATACGGCGTCGGAATAGTAGCCGACGGCGGCATCAAGTTTTCGGGCGACATAACAAAGGCGCTTGCCGCAGGGGCATGTTCGGTAATGATAGGCAGCCTTTTCGCCGGAACTGAGGAGAGCCCGGGGGAAACGGAAATATACCAGGGCAGAAGCTTTAAAGTATACCGGGGAATGGGCTCGGTAGCGTCTATGCAGAAGGGCAGCAAAGACAGATATTTTCAGGAAAACTCTGATAAACTCGTCCCCGAGGGGGTCGAGGGCAGGGTGCCTTATAAGGGGCCGCTCTCTGAAACCGTATTCCAGATGGTAGGCGGCCTGAAATCAGGCATGGGGTACTGCGGCGCGGCGACGCTTGAAGATCTGCAAAACAGCGCAGAATTTATCCGTATAACCAATGCGGGGCTCACCGAGAGCCATCCGCACGATATCTATATAACAAAAGAAGCGCCAAACTACACCGGAAGGTCTTAAAATTGTGAGAGAAACACTGATAGTTCTGGACTTCGGCGGGCAGTACAACCAGCTTATCGCAAGAAGGGTAAGAGACCTTGGCGTATATGCTGAAATACTTCAGTATGACGTCCCGATAGAGCGTATAAAAGAACACGATCCCGTAGGCATCATATTTACAGGCGGGCCCAGCACCGTTATCTCAAAAGACGCGCCCCGCTGCGATGAAAGATTATTTTCCTCAGGCATACCCATACTCGGTATCTGCTACGGCGGCCAGCTTATGGCGCAGGTATTGGGCGGCAGCGTAAGAAGCGCCGAGAAGCGCGAGTACGGAAAAACCGAAATAGAATATGATACTGCTTGTCCGTTATTTGACGATATTGAAAAAAAGTCAGCCTGCTGGATGAGCCACACATTTTACGTGGATAAGCCCCCCGCTGGTTTCAAAATAGCTGCGTCAACAAAAAACTGCGCAGTCGCCGCGTTCTATAATAAAGAAAAGAAACTCTACGGAGTGCAGTTTCACCCGGAAGTAGTACACACAAAACACGGGAATAAAATACTTTCAAATTTTCTGTATAAAATCTGCCGCTCGAAAGGTGGTTGGACTATGGAAAACTATGCCGAAACAGCTGTCGCCGGCCTTAAACAAAGGATAGGAAACGGGCGGGTATTGCTTGCGCTTTCCGGAGGGGTGGATTCTTCAGTATGCGCGGTATTGCTGAATAAGGCTATAGGCGATAATCTAACGTGCATATTCGTTGACCACGGCCTTTTGAGAAAAGACGAGGCAAAACAGGTAAAGGACGTTTTTACCAAAGCTTATAATATCAACCTCATTTGCGTAGACGCATCCGAGCGCTTTTTAAGAAGACTTAAAGGGGTAGAAGAGCCTGAAAAAAAGCGCAAGATAATAGGCGAAGAGTTCATACGTGTTTTCGAGCAGGAAGCAAAGAAATTAGGCAAAGTGGAATTTCTCGCGCAGGGAACGATATACCCCGACGTCATAGAATCGGGCAAGGGGCATGCGGCAACGATAAAGAGCCACCACAACGTGGGCGGCCTGCCTGACCATGTCGATTTCGAGGAAATAATCGAACCGCTTAGAGATCTGTTTAAAGACGAGGTAAGGAAGCTCGGCGAGGCGCTCGGCATGCCGCATCACATCGTCTGGAGGCAGCCGTTCCCGGGGCCAGGCCTCGCGATAAGGATAATAGGCGGCGTTACAGAAGAAAAACTAGATATACTCAAAGAAGCCGATTTTATATTCCGCGAAGAGATAGCGTCAAACAAACTAGACGAAGAGATATGGCAGTATTTCGCGGTGCTTACCGGAATGCGCAGCGTGGGCGTGATGGGGGACGAGAGGACTTACGATTACACCATAGCGCTGCGCGCCGTTACGAGCGTTGACGGCATGACAGCCGATTGGGCGAGGATACCCTTCGACGTGCTCGAGAAGATAAGCAATCGCATAATAAATGAAGTTAAGCACGTAAACAGGGTCGTATATGATATAACAAGCAAACCTCCCGCGACGATAGAGTGGGAGTAAGAACCTGAAACTCAGAAAGCCGCATGAATACTGGGCTTTCAGAAAGTTTCAGTCTCCGGTGATACCGCTTTGATACTATAACGTCAAAATGATTATCGGAAAGTAATTCCATAACAGACATGAAAAATGTCCGACGAAACAACAAGTTTGTTTTACCGGACATTTTTTATTTTTGTTCTTTTGTTCGTTTGGCATCAAGCTTAGCTTTAAATCGTTCGGCATTAATACGAGGATAGTTGTAACGCCAAGTGTCGTATTCTTCTTTAGTGATTGTGCCAGCCTTGAGCTTTTCGGCTTCATGCTGCCAAGCATTGAGCATATCAAACATGGGAAGGTAGGTAATTGTGTTGGATTTTTCAAGTGTTAGGCAAGGCTCTCCGCCAATGTTATTGATTTTGAGGCCGTATAAGTCCTCCAGAGCAAATAAGGTGTGCATGAGTCCGACAAAACTGTCAATGTTGGGAACTGTCAGCGCATGCGGACTGACGTCTAAAACATTGGCGAGATTAGCGACCAGCTTTTCTTTGGGCGTTCTGGTACCGGACTCATATTGCGCCATGCGGACGTCAGCGGTCTTATCGTCGAAGCCAATAGCTGTACCCAACGACTTTTGGGTAATACCTCGCATGTTGCGAATAAAGCGTATTCTTTCGCCAATGGCCATAATTATAAACTCCTGTTTTTGATGAGACGAGCATAACATGTATGTTTAAGTGAAGTCAATGAATATTAAACAAAAAAGTTTATTATTTTGTACAAAACCACTTGACTTTAACATAAATGCTTAGTAAAATAACGACACGACATAAACAAAAAAGTTAAGTACATTGAAAACCGAATACGCAGCCGGCCAGATACCGGAAACAACTATCTTGCTCAGATCGCCTCCCCGGAGGGGCAATGCGAGGGGGACTTTCCGAGAAAACGCGCTTTGGTCAATCAAGGCCGGGCGAAGGAACGGGGCCGGGAAGAAAGCGAAAAAACTGTCGAGGCCGGAAAGCACTCCGGGACGGACTTGACACCACTTTAACAATTGGAGGGGGAGGTCTGTGGAAAAATAGGCAACTATGGGGCGAAAAATAAAAAGGAGGGTGCGCAAATGTCAGATACCTTGTTCATGAAAACCGAAGAGATTGCC
>CAZDZY010000028.1:0-32706 GCA_964510055.1 uncultured Christensenellaceae bacterium | reverse complement strand
CCTTTAATAAAGGAGGGCTTAGCAGTTTTCGGCCGCCTCTGCCGGAAAAAGATAGCGGGGCAGACGATTATACAAGGTTTTTCATTTCGCCGCCGCTCGTGCGCGTGTATATCCTCACCATAACTATGGTGAGCACTATGAGCACGATAGACAGCGCCGCGCCGAAAGGCCAGTTGTATGCTTCCTTGAACTGGCGCTCTATAAGGTTGCCTATCATCTGCTGCTTTCCACCGCCCATGAGGTCGGCCACGAAAAAGAAACCCAGCACCGGTATGAACACCATTATTGTGCCCGCGAATATGCCCGACGCGGTAAGCGGCAGCGTAATATGCCAGAACGCGCGCCAGCGCTTCGCCCCAAGGTCGCTCGCCGCCTCCAAAAGCGTGCGGTCCAGCTTGTCTATCGAGGTAAATATGGGAAGCACCATAAAAGGAAACAGAGTATATACCATGCCGAGTATTACGGCGAAAGGCGTATACATTATCTCGAGCGGCTCTGTGATGAGGCCGAGCCCTCCGAGTATGCTGTTCAATACGCCCCCTTTTTCAAGTATAGCGCTCCAGCCGTATATGCGGATGAGCGAATTCGTCCAGAAGGGCAGCATTAAAAGCACCATCATTATGGTCTTTCTTACGCGCCCCGCGTTCGCCATGGAATAAGCGAACGGGTAGCCTAAGAGTATGCACATAATAGTGGAAACTGCCGCTATGAGCAATGAATTGCCGTATATACCCAAATAAAGCGGATCAAAAAGCTGCGCGTAGTTCTTAAGGGAAAACCCCAGCTGTATGTTATGAGTAACCGGGTCAGTAGTGCAAAAGCTGATGAACAGCACGTATGCCAGAGGCAGCGCTATAAGGAATATCATCCACAGCGTGACAGGGGAGACCATTACCAGCATGGGTATGGTGCGGCTTTTAAGTTTGTGCCGTGACGAAGCCTCCGAAACGCTCTTTGCCTTTTCAGGGCGCAAACGCGACGGAGAGCGGGTATCTGTGATCCCCAAAAAGTCTTTTGACTTTTTGGGGATGAAATGCTGTCCGTTCTTCATACCAGCGCCCCGAGATTTGCGCTCTCGATCTCCTGATAAACGTCCGTTTCTTTCGCGTGTATCACAACAGCGTCTTCCGCGTTCCAGCTTATATATACGGGCGTCCCTATAGGCGGAAGATACTGCCCCGCGAGGCGGTTCACCTTGAACTCCCGCCCGTTTCCAAGCTCGACCACCGCCTTTATTATCTGGCCCATATAAGTGTATTCTTTAACGAATCCGGGCATTTCGAAGCCCTGTACTTTAGTCTCGGTGAGCTGGGCTTTTTCAGGCCTTATAGACACGAATACAAGCTCGCCCTCCAGGAAATCTGTGCCTTTGGCGACTCCGAAGCCGCAGTCCATAGTGAGGGTGAGAGTATTATACCCGGCAATCGACGCGCTAGCTTCGAGTATATTGGATTCGCCTATGAAGTCCGCCACGAACCGGCTTTGCGGGCGCTCGTAGATCTCTTCCGGTTTGCCTACCTGTTCCAGCGTCCCGTTGTTCATGACGGCGATGCGGTCGCTCATCATCATAGCTTCTTCCTGGTCGTGCGTAACATAAATAAACGTGATGCCCAGTTTCTTTTGAAGCCGCTTGAGCTCAACCTGCATCTGTTTTCGAAGTTTCATATCCAAAGCGCCAAGGGGCTCGTCGAGCAGCAGCACCCGAGGGTTGTTAATAAGCGCCCGCGCGATGGCGACGCGCTGCTTCTGGCCGCCCGAGAGCTGCGCAGGCATGCGCTTTTCAAACCCGGACAGCTGGACCAACGCCAGCATTTCTTCTACCCGGCGCTTTATCTCTTTTTTAGGGGTGCCTTTCATCTTGAGCCCGAAGCCGACGTTCGCCGCTACCGTCATGTGCGGAAACAGCGCGTACGACTGGAAAACGGTGTTAACGTGGCGCTCGTACGGTTCCCTGTTCTGTACGGACTCGCTTTCCACGAAGATATCTCCTTCGGTAGGCTCCTCGAACCCGGCGATCATGCGAAGCGTCGTCGTCTTGCCGCAGCCCGAAGGCCCCAGCATGGTAAGGAATTCTCCCTCGTTGACGCTTAAATCGAGGTCTTTTACCACATGGTCGCTGCCAAAATACTTGTTAACTTTTTTGATTTCAACGATACCGGTTTCGATGGTAATCACCCCTGCTTTCTTCGGCCTATGCTCTTAAATCGAACTTTTCTGTGCAAGCCTGGCGATTTAAAGTAAAGGCCGTATAATATATTAGCTAATGTGCGTCTTCGCCGCGCTGACCTATGCGTACGCGCATCGCGGCAGAGATCTCGGTAACGAACAACCAGCCGGCGCAGACCATACCCGCGCCCCCGGGTTCATGTATCCCCTTATTCTGATTTGCTGTCGCCGCGTACGTCCTCAAACGCATCTAAACCTCAAATCTCTGTAATATAAAAGACCCTAAGAAGAGACGCCTTCGTTCCCTCTAAGAGTCAATAATTATACGAAATTATACTCCTGCATTATATGTAACAACTCCCGATTATGTTATTACAAAATGCATCATTTTAGACCGCTTGTAGTGTAACACCTTACCATAAATTAATCAATAAATTTTTATAATTTTTTTGAATAATTTTTCACGGGTTTTTGAACATTTTTTTGGCTTATTTTATTAAAAATTTTATAAAAATAAGGGCGGGATAAGTCCCGCCCCTATAATACGATTCAAAACTTTACTTTCTCCGCTATGAATGAACTTACTTTGCCTGTTTCTATCCTTACCTGCTGCATCGTGTCGCGGTCGCGCACGGTCACAGCCCCGTCTTCGAGCGTCTCGAAATCTATAGTTATGCAAAGAGGCGTGCCTATCTCGTCCTGACGGCGGTAGCGCTTGCCTATGCTGCCCGTCACGTCGAAATCCACCATATAGTCAGGCCGCAGCATCTCGTATACTTCCTGCGCCTTATCGACAAGCTGCTTCTGCAGCGGCAGCACGGCTGCCTTGAAAGGCGCGAGCACCGGCGAGAGATGCAATACCGTGCGCGTTTCCCCTTCGAGCTGCTCTTCGTCGTACGCGTCGCATAAAAACGCGAGGAACGCCCTGTCGGCTCCGAGCGAAGGCTCGATGCAGTAGGGGATCAGCTTCTCGTTCGTGTCCGGGTCGGTGTACTCGAGGCTTACTCCCGAATGCTCCATGTGCTGCTTTAAGTCGAAGTCCGTGCGGTCGGCGACGCCCCAAAGCTCGCCCCAGCCGAACGGGAACAGGTACTCTATGTCGGTGGTGGCGTTGGAGTAATGCGAAAGCTCCTCGGGGTCGTGGTCGCGCAGTTTTATGTTCTCAGGCGTCATGCCGAGTGAGAGCAGCCAGTTGTGGCAGAACTCCTTCCAGTAGTTGAACCACTGCATCTCCTCTTCGGGCTTGCAGAAAAATTCAAGCTCCATCTGCTCGAACTCCCTTATGCGGAAAATGAAGTTGCCCGGCGTTATCTCGTTGCGGAACGACTTACCTACCTGCCCTATGCCGAACGGCAGGCGCTTCCTTGTGGTGCGCTGCACGTTGCGGAAGTTGACGAATATGCCCTGAGCCGTTTCGGGACGGAGGTAAACTTCGCTCGAAGAATCCTCCGTTACACCCTGGTACGTCTTATACATCAGGTTGAACTTGCGGATGCCCGTGAAGTTGTGTTTGCCGCACACCGGGCAGTTGATGGAGTGCTCTTCTATGAAGCTTTCCATCTCGGGCTGCTTCATGGCGGCTGTGTTTACCGGGATATTTTTCTTTGCCGCATAGTCGTCTATGAGCTGGTCGGCGCGGTAGCGCGTCTTGCACTCTTTGCAGTCCATCAGCGGGTCGGAAAAGCCGCCCACATGGCCCGACGCCACCCACACTTCCGGGTTCATAAGTATGGCGCAGTCTAGCCCTACGTTATACGGGCACTCCTTTACGAACTTTTTCCACCACGCCTGCTTTAAATTGTTTTTTAACTCGACTCCCATGGGGCCGAAGTCCCACGAATTCGCGAGCCCGCCGTATATATCCGAGCCGGGGTATACGAACCCCCTGTTTTTGCACAGCGCGACTATGCGCTCCATCGTCTGCTTGTCTTTCTTCATAGTTCCTCCAAAATAAAAAGCCACTTAAGCCCGTAAGGGACGAAAATGGCACATTTCCGCGGTTCCACCCTGTTTGGCGGCTATTGCCGCCCGCCTTGGTTGCTCCGGCATCCTTGAAGCGCCCATGTTTACGATTCCGCCGCGAACTCCCACCGCCTTCGCGTCGCTTTGCCGGACATATTAAAACATGCTCTCCGCCGGACAGTATTAATTAAGTGGTTTTAATATAGCAGATGGGGGAGAAGAACGCAAGACGGATTTGCGTATCGACGTAATTATTCAGAAAATTTACACCAGTAAGAAGATGTGTTAAAATATATATATTGAGACTGGGGTTGCCATATAAAAAGAGAAGTTATACACAACAAAATAGTTCATTATTGGAGGAGTAGATACTTGTACAAACACTTATTATCGGGATTTATTATTCTGGTGTTACTTGCAGCTACTTTCTTTATAAGTTCGGGGTGTGTTAATCAGCAAGCTAAAGACCCACCATATGAACTTTCTGAATATATTGAAAGTATCGATCAAGGAAAGACCGATGAACTCAGCTTAATCATTTATTATATGAGCCCAAGTATTCTCACTCAAGTGCCCGTATACGAGAGGGATTTGATAGAAAGCTGGTTCGAGTATAAAATTACAGTCAGTGGTGTTAAATTACGGGAATATATTGATCTGCTTGATGAATTGGCCAATGCCGCTTTAACGCCAGTAGAGGAGAAAGGATCGGAAGGTTTCGCCAGAGTTTATTATGTCTTTGAAACAAAGAGTAATCGTAAAATTTTTAGTGTTTGTATGTGGAACGGCAAAGGTGACATATATGTAAATGGGGTTGAGGTTGAAGCGGATAATGTATTTTATAATGTTATAATACCGTTTCTGCCCGCAGATGCAGCAGAAAAAATGAAAAAATGTATGGACTGATAGTAAAAAAGGTATAATGCCGCTGAGCGCTTATCTCCGTTAATGTTTTCAGCGGAGAGGCAGTCAACGTCAGCTTCACTGACACTAGCGCCGTAATTGCATCCATTGAGGAGATAAATATATGAAGAAGTTATTTACCTTATTGATAATTCTCTTAGTTGTCATGTTTGCGTCATGCGCAGCGGAGCAGACCTATATAGATGATGAAGCGTTAAACAAATCATTCGCCACGGCTTCGCCACGTTCGGATGCGGAAACGCAAATGGACTGCCAAAGCGTCGTAGAAGGTTTTACGGGCAAGCCGGTCGAGTTTGTAAAAAAGATCGGTTCAGATGAAAAAAACGAACACCAGAGGCAGAACTATCTCGGATATTACGTTTTTGAAGACGATCTGTACACATATATAGTAGATCCCGATTATCTTTATATACGCCGGATAATGGTTGCGGATAAGGCTTGGGACAAACTCCGTAACAGTTCGCAGCAAAAAATAAGCGCGGAAGAGGCTGGGAAAAATGCTAAAGAAATATTCAATAAAGTGCTGTCAAAATTCTTTTTACAGGGAAGCGGGGCTCGTGTTACTTATGGCGAATCAAGGGCTGATGATACTGTAAATTATTCATTTATAATATTAGAGGAAATAAACGGGTTACCGACAGGAAACGGCGCGGGCTTTACTATATCAGATAACGGCGCATTTTTTGGCGGAAGCTTTGATATAGGTGACCCGGATCACATAAAAAAGTTATTGAAAAATAAAGATAAAATGATATCGAAAGAAAAAGCCGCGCAAATAGCTGTTGAAAAGATCAAAGCAATGCCGGAGCTGGACGCTGAGAATATACTGCTAGATGAAACAGAGACCATCGATCTTATAACAGGGAAGGATATGACCGTGTGGCGCGTGTATATCACATATGACAAGAGGGGCGAGAGCACAATGGTATGCCGCGGAGCGATGGTACCCGTTGATGTTTTCAGCGGTGAGGTGGTAGTGGATATGGTGGGGCTTCATTGACGCTCGCATCAGATGATTATTTTTGCAGTCAATTTGTAGTGTATCTCACGTATATCGGAGGAAAAAGTTATGAAGAATCTTTATAGAAACACAGCTTCTCTTTACGATATCGATAGCCGTGACAACCTGCACGATGATATTCCGTTCTATATCGAGTATGCGCAAAAACTCGGCGGCGAAGTGCTGGAACTCGGCTGCGGTACCGGCAGGGTTTCGCTTGCGCTTGCCCGCAAAGGGATAAATGTGACCGGCCTTGATCTATCTTCGCAGATGCTTGACGTTTTTAAGCAGAAGCTGACAAAAGAACACGGACTCAGCGGCAGCATAAAGCTTGTTCACGGCGATATGGCAGATTTCAAATTTAATCGTAAGTTTTCTTTGGTTATCGCGCCTTTCCGGGCATTTCAGGCGTTAACTGACGACAATGATGTTTTAAATTCGCTTGCCTGTATCAATAAACATTTAAGCGATGACGGACTGTTCATTGTCAACGTATTCAAGCCGTTTAGCGTCTTGGACGGGAGCTGGTGCTACGAGGAATGCACGCAATGGGAACGCCTCGACGAAGAGACCGGAAACTATGTTATCAAAAAGCATTGGGGAGATAAGATCGATATTGACAAACAGATTATTTATCCTCATTTCGCCTATTATGTTACTGATAAAAACGGTAAAACCACAAGGGAAACAGAAGATCTGAGCTTGAAATATTATTACGAAAAGCAGCTTGAGGATATTCTGACAAAAGCCGGTTTTGAAATTACAGAGCGATTTGGCTGGTACGATAAAAAGCCGATCGCCGAGGCAAATCGTGAACTTATATTCGTTTGCAGGAGGAACAGAAAACTATAATATCCGCTGTAATCAAGAAGTAGTAAGGTCTTCTTTCTATTTCTCCAGATTCATCTCGAACCGCTCAAAATACCCGACGAGATCGCCGCCCTCATTGCGCACCGGGCTCATGTAAACGCGCTGGTTCTTTTCGGTCACCGCTATGAATATCTCGTTCCCGTGGTTTTTGAGCTTCTCGAAAGCCGCCTTTATCTTCTCCCTCGAATTTTCATTGTGGCAGTCGAACAGCGATTCGCCTATAAGGTTTCTGTATCCACGCTCCGAGTAATAATGATACTCCGCCGCCTTGTTCATGTATCTTATTATATGGTCGCAGTCCGCGAACACAACAGGGTAAGGCAGGCTGTCGAGTATATATGACATAAGTTTTTCTTTATCCATAAGAGCCTCCGTTATATATTTAAATACCGGCGTTACAGACAGTATATACCGGGGGATACGGCAGCGGCAAGATATATATAGCAGCCGCCAGAAATATGATCCGCATAACGCTGTTGAAGGGTATTGCCGGTTGCACATTCCGTCAACTCAGCGTACTATAATGTATATTAAAAACAGGAGCGGCAAATATGAAGATCCTTGTACAGAAATTCGGCGGCACTTCGGTAAAGTCAACGGAGGCGCGCAGCGCGGCGGTCGGGAAGATAGCGGCGGCTAAAGAAAGCGGCTTAGCCCCGGTGGTCGTGGTATCGGCAATAGGCAGGGCGGGCGACCCGTACGCCACCGACACGCTCATAGACTTTGCCCGCAAAGCCGCTGGCGGCGAGGTAAGCCCAAGGGAGAAGGACCTTCTCATGTCGTGCGGCGAGACTGTTTCCGCCGTGATAATGTCGTCCCTGCTGGAGAAGCAGGGCTATAAAGCCATTGCGCTGACCGGCTGGCAGGCGGGGATATATACTAACGACCGCTTCGGAGACGCCTCAGATTTCGAGGTGGATACGACGAAGCTCAAAGCGCTGATTGAAGATGGCATAATACCTGTCGTCACCGGATTCCAGGGCATCACGCGCGGCGGTGATATAACTACCTTGGGGCGCGGGGGCTCGGATACGACCGCGGCCTTACTCGGCTCGGCGCTGCGCGCCGAGGCTGTAGAGATATATACCGACGTTGACGGCGTGATGACCGCCGACCCGAGGCTGGTGCCCGAGGCGAAGGTGATACACGACGCAAGCTATAACGAGGTCTTCCAGATGGCAGACCACGGCGCCAAAGTGATACACGCGAAAGCCGTGGAAGCGGCTATGCGCGGCAACGTACCTCTTATAGTGCGCAACACTATGAACGTTACGGCGGGGACGCGCATATTTTCCGTCCTTCCCGATTCAGGGAAGGAAGCGCAGGATGTGGTATCGGGCATAGTATACTCGGGCGGGAGGGCGCAGATAAAAGTATCCGGCACGAACGCCGCGTCGGTAAAGGAATTGCTTCGTGCGCTGGCCGAGTCGGACATAAGCATCGACCTCATAAACGTTTTCCCCGATAACGTGGTGGTTACCATAGATGAAGAAAGGGCGGAGAAGGCAAAAGCGATACTTGGGAGTTTAAAGATAGATCACGAGATCGCCTGCGGCCTTGGAAAAGTGTCGGCCATAGGGGCGCGCATGCGCGGAGTGCCGGGCGTTATGGCGCGTATAATACGCGCGCTCACAGACGCCGGGGCCGCCGTACTGCAGACGGCGGACTCTCATATGACGATATCCTGCCTTATAAGGGCTGAAGACGCGCAGCGCGCCGTAAGGGCGCTGCATACCGAATTCGGGTTATCGCAGGAGAAATAGGCAGAGCTGTATGATACGGAGCTTAAGAAGCAGAGCCGCTTTTATCTATACGCATTGTCATCCATGTTATCTCGTCGCTTAAGTCCGGCTGTTCCTTATCGGTTTCAAACCCCATTTTATTATAAAAGCCGACGGCGTTCCTGCTGGAAGGCACGTGAAGTTCCGGCGCGTTTTTTGCAACAGCGTCCTCGACCAGTTTTGTAATAAGCAGTTTTCCTATCCCCTTATTATGAAACTCGGGGAGCACATAAAAGTTTGAAACCGAGTATTTCGGCGTTTCCTCCGTACCGAAGTTTGCAAACGAACCGGTCGCTATTATCCGCCCGTTGTCTTCCGCGACATAGATCCGTTTCCATGATAATTGCAGTAATAAATTATCGCACGTATTATGCGCTTTGAATTTATCAAGTATTTCTTTTGAATGATGCTTCGACATGACCTCGTCGAAATTCCTCTCCAACAGGAGCCTGATATATACGATATCTTCTTTGTTTGCGGGGCGTATTATCATATACACATCCTATAATAAAAGATTGGTTATATCATATAACAGTTACCGGCATATGACAATCGATAAACAGTGATGAAAAGCCGCCAGGGGTTTGCGTAATACTTTAAACCGGCGTATACTTCCACATATAGCGAATTAATATAAGTAAAGCGGTAAAGGAGCTATTATTATGACTATTCTGTTCTTTTCGGCGACCGGCAATTGCCTGTCGGTGGCAAAGAGCTTCGGCGGCAGCTTAAAATCGATACCGCAGCTCGAGCGCGCGGGCGAATATGAGATCGAAGACGACGCTATAGGGATAATATCGCCTGTTTATAACTTTACGCTTCCGCTTATTGTTAAACGCTACCTGTTAAAAGTAAAACTTAAGGCAGACTATATTTTTAGTATAATGACATATGGGAATAAAAGCGCAGCCGCGGCGGACAGTCTGGTGAAAGTATTGAATGCGAATGGGAACCGCATAGATTATATTGCATACCTGCTTATGGTAGACACATACCTGCCGGTATTCAGGATAGAGAAACAGGTAGCAAAACTGCCGAAGAAGAACGTTGACGTACATCTCGCGGATATAAAACGGGATATCGAAAACCGCGTACATAAATTAGCATATAAAAACGTGTTCTGGCGCATGTTTTCAGCTGTATGGGGCCATAGGACAATGGAATCTGAGAAGGGCGTCAGCGCAATAAACCATACTGATACAAGATTCACTATCACCGGGAAATGCATTGCGTGCGGAATGTGCGCGCGTATCTGCCCCGTATCGAACATAACAGCCGGAAGCAAACCCGAGTTCCATCACCATTGCGAATCGTGTTTCGCGTGTATTCATAACTGTCCAAAGGAAGCGATACAACTGAAGAGCCAGAAGAGCAAAGCGAGATACCGCAACAGCGGCGTTACCCTGAAGGAACTGATAAAGGCAAACGAGGCGAAATCATAATGCGCCAAGCGTATATTTGAAAACTTCCGGCTCAAGGCCGAAATCGTCTGTGCATTTTTCAACGAACTGCCAGCCGAGTTTTTTATAATATCCGCTTGCGTGCTCCGTCCTTAAGTACAATTCGTTATAGCCTAATCGCCCGGCAATATCCTGCGCAAATGAAATGAGAGCTTTAGCTATACCGCTGCATCTGTATTCTTTATCAACATATAACGCCGCCAGCCAGGGAACGTAATTCCTGCATTTCAGATCGTTTTCAACTATCGAAACAGTCCCGGCACACTTCCCATCCACTATAGCAACCAGCCTTACCGGAAAAGTATCTTTATTGCATTTCTTTATATTCGCCGTTATGCCGGAAAGCGTCAGATCGTCCCGGACGTCTTTTATAAATTCGTTGTAGATCCATGCGGAAACGATTTCTGCAAAGTGTAAATTATCGCAAAGATATTTTATTTCCAGACGCGCATTATCCATTTCATATGACCTCAATAAAAACCTTCGATCTAGGTTATATAATATTATATTGGTTTGTGAATGTCCATAACGTCCATATTCAGCGTTATAATGTAAGCCTTCCGTTGTTATTGACACATATTGATATATACGTTATAATACAAGCCAGTCAGAAACGTTAGACGAGAAGAGAATGAATATTGAAGAGATGAGATGAGAAGATGATACGGATGACTGCGGCCGGGATTCTTCCAAAGGCCGTTTTTTATTATCGATGGATCTTTCGTTTGACGGTATGATGGTAAATTTAAATTTATTAAAGGAGAACATTATGAAGAAGTATGGTAAAAAGGTAGCGGTATTGGGACTGGCTTTGATGATGGCTCTGGCTGTCTTCGGGTTTGCGGGGTGCTCCGGCACGTCCACGCCTTCCGCGTCGGTAAGCGCGGGCGAGACCCCGGCGGCGGCGACTCCGGCTCCGACGGAAGCGCCTTCCTACACTATCGGCGTAACGCAGATAGTGGAGCATCCGTCGCTCGATCTGTGCCGCAAGGGCGCTATCGATAAACTGGCCGAGCTCGGGTTTACGGAAGGCCGGAACTTAACGATAAAATACCAGAGCGCGCAGGGCGATATGACGATAGCTACGACGATAGGCCAGCAGTTCGTCGCCGACAAGGTGGACGTTATTCTCGCCATAGCCACTCCGAGCGCGCAGGCGTCTTACGCCGCTGCAATGGGGAACACCCCGCTGGTGTTCTCGGCGGTGTCCGAACCGGCTGCGGCGGGTCTCGCGAATGCGGACGGCAGCAATATAGCGGGCGTTACGGGAACAAGCGACAAGCTCCCTGTTGAAGCTACGTTTGACCTGATAAAGGCCTTGACGCCCGACGCGGTAAAGGTGGGCATTTTGCACAGTACCAACGAAGTGAACAGCGATATGCAGCTCGCGGAAGCTAAATCGAAAGCCGGCGGGTATGGGCTCGAAATAATAGACGTCGGCATAACGTCCACAAACGAGGTCGCAAGCGCGCTCGATACGCTGCTGCCGCAGGTAGACGTAGTTATGAACCTTACTGACAACACTGTCGTATCTGCCCTGGCCCTTGAGGTACAGAAGTGCAACGAAGCTAAAGTTCCGCTGTACGGCTCGGAGGATACGCAGGTTAAGGGCGGCGCCCTCGCGTCGGCAGGCGTCGACTATTACGCGCTGGGCCAGAAGACCGGCGAGATGATAGCGGCAATACTTCAGGGCAAAGCAGCTGAAAGTATACCGAACGAGGCGCTGAAATCGCCTTTGCTGTTCGCAAACTCCGACCGGCTGACAGCGCTCGGCCTGCCGGTGCCTGACAGCTTAAAGGATAAAATACAGGTGGTAGCGACTGAGGCGGCCAAATAAAAGGAGACATTTGTGCTGGATTTCATTCTTAGCAATATAGGACAGGGATTGATGTACGCCCCGATAGTGCTCGGGGTGTACATCACCTACTCAATACTCGATTTCCCGGACCTTTCGGTAGACGGTACGTTCCCGCTCGGCGCGGCGATAACGGCCGTCTGCGTCGTTTCAGGGATGGACCCGGTACTTGCGATGCTGCTTGCTGTAGCAGCGGGCGCGCTGGCCGGCTATATCACGGGCGCGCTGCACGTATATCTTAAGATAACGAACCTGCTCTGCGGCATACTCACTATGACGGCGCTGTACTCTGCGAACCTGCTGATAATGGGTAAATCGAATATACAGCTTTTTACTCAAGACCTGCTGTTCCCCATAAAAGAATCCGACAACATTATGCTCGACCCGACAACGAGGATGTTTTACGCTGCGCTCATAGCGCTGGGTATCGTTATTATTTTAAAGTGGCTGCTCGACATCTTTATGAAGACCTTTGCCGGCAAAACGCTGCTGGCGGTGGGAGTAAACGAGCAGCTTGTAAAGACGCTTTCGATAAATACAGGAAGATTGAAAATAACGGGGCTTATGATATCGAACGCTCTCGCGGCGCTTTCGGGATCGCTTATGGCGCAGAGCAACAGGTTCGCGGATATAGGAATGGGGCCGGGCACCGTTGTTATAGGCCTTGCGTCGGTGATTATCGGGCGCGCGATATTCGGCAGGTTAAGATTCATACAGGGCTCGACGTCCGTCATATTCGGCTCTGTTATTTATAAGTTTGCGATAGGCGGAGTATTGAAACTAGGCCTGCCCGCAGATTACATGAAATTAATGACCGCAGTCTTCTTTGTTATCGTAATAATACTTAGAAACCCGGCGCTTTACAAAAGGATAGGGAAGCTTTTCGGAGGAGGTCAGGACCGTGCTTGATCTTAAAGATATATACAAGATATACGACGCGAACCTGCCCACGAGGAACGAGCTTTTCACGGGGATCAACTATCACGTCGATAAAGGCGAATTCGTAAGCATAGTGGGCAGCAACGGATCCGGCAAGACGACGCTTTTAAATATAATAGCGGGAACGGTCGCCTGCGACAGTGGAAGCGTTGTCATACTCGGCGAGGATTTGACCAAGCTAAGCGAGCACAGGCGCGCGAAGCATATAGCGCGCGTTTTCCAGGACCCGAAGCAGGGCACATGCCCAATACTTACCGTCGCGGATAACCTCGCATTGGCGGCCAATAAAGGTAAATCTTACGGCCTTAAACTTTGCCTCAGGCAGAAGGATAAAAGAAAGTTCAGGGACGTTTTGAGCGTGCTCGAGATGGGCCTCGAAGATAAGCTTGACTTGCTCGCGGGCCAGCTTTCGGGCGGCCAGAGGCAGGCGCTTGCTCTGCTGATGGCGAGCATGTCGCAGCCCGACCTGCTGCTGCTCGACGAGCACACCGCGGCGCTTGACCCGCGGACCTCGGCGCATATAATGGAGCTGACAAAAAGAGTAGTTACCGAGCGCAATATAACCACGCTGATGGTGACGCACAACCTCGCGTATGCCATAGGTTACGGCTCGCGTATGACCATGCTTCACTCGGGTAACGTGCTTTTCGACATTTCCGGCGAAGAGAAGAAGGCGCAGACCATAGACGGGCTGATTGAAAAGTTCCAGAAAGCGCACGGAGCTGTGAGCGACACGATGGCTTTCGGCTGATTCCGATGACAAACTTGTTTGTCATCGGGTTACGCCCTGCTTGTGCCTGCGGCACGGTCAGCAGGGTGTTTTTTATGTGCTGCTAGCGTTTATTGTTTGCCCTTCACATGCAAAGCCGGGTGAAGGGCATGTTAATATTCGGATATTATCTCGTTTTTATTATATTCAGCGCACACTTCGCAAGTAAACTGAAAAGCGGAAGCTCTCCTTTTTATGTTAATATTATTCATCATATACCATATATAGGTTCTGTGATATAATAACTGCGATCGCTTACGCCGGTATCACTGCAGCCCGGCGGCAGCCGGGATTTAAATGATATATAAATACAAACAGGCGGCGGACAGCCGCAGGGAGGTATTGCGTTGCGTTCACGTTTGCTGTTTCACTTGCTGTCAGGCAAGAACAAGGAGGACGCTGTTAATAACGGCCTGAACCCCACCATTATGGTCGTTATAACCGGTGCGCTGTGGGTAGGCATGGGGTTTATCGGTTATATGGCCGGCCTTTTTATAGGGGGCCGGTATGCTGCGTATATAGGCGCGATAGTATTCACTGCGCTGGGCGCCTATATATCCCGCGTTATCGCAAAACATTCATTTGTGAACTATACCCCGCGGAGAAAAATGCCGGTACAAGAGGAAAGTTATGTGTCGGGCGACTATTTCACGCCGCAGGCATACTTGCGTGAGGTGTACGCACAGATAACCATAATGCAGGAAAACGGCGATCACGCATCGACCGCCTACTGGGAGTTTTTCCTCGACGGAGAGAAAGCGGGAAGAGCGGCCGGCAACTCGCCGGTAACCTTTCCGACAGGCCGTAAGGACAACGTGCTGGTAGCCAGAAACGATAAGGGAGTTTTGAGCCCGCCTTTCGAGTTCTCAGTTAAGAGCGGCCGGCACGCGGAGGTGCTTTTCAGAGGAGACAGGTTCGAAGGAGTAAAGGATATAGGCAGGATGGCTTTTGACGGACAGGGTAAGCCTTCGGCGGCGAAGCATTAGGCATGGTAAGCGGCACGATGGTGTTCGGCTGAAAGCTGATATCAACAAAACAACGGGGAGCGTAAGGCTCTCCTTTTCGTATTGCCTTAAACCAATGTATACCATCGTATGGTTAATATGATATAATGAATAAAATATTGCAGGGGGATCGAAATATGAAAAAGATAATTACCGCTATATTATTATCAGTTATGCTGCTCGCTTGCGGATGCCGGGCGGCAATCGAAATACCTGAAGTCGCGAATGTCGATATGAAGCCGTTCAAGTTGATTATGGAGAAAGTACAAAAGAATATTGATAAGGGGACATTCGAAGGCTTAAGTGAAAAAAGTACATTCGATGAGGTAGCTGCCGCTGATTTGGAATTTAGTCGTACCGGAAGTACCTTCACTGTCGATTTTCTGGGTTTCCCCGCAAACGTTACTTACAATTATGATCTCGATAACGGAAAATTATTGTTCAGAATCAGACCTGACGATAGTACAGATTATGAAAAAATAATATCGGAAGTACTTAATAAGCTGGGTGGCACGCTCGGCAGCCATACTGAGAAACAAATAGATGACGGCTGGAATAATTATATATGGGAGGACAGTACGTATCAGGTGGTTTTAGAGTATTATGAATCCGATGCACTTGTATGTATATCTCTCACGTATCAGGACAAAGATATTTCTCCTTCAAAAATTCTAGGTATTTTTTATAAATTATTCGGCGTCGAATACACTGCGTCATATGAAAACGAAATGCAGGTTGTTTTAATTAATAAAGGGGGCCCCCCCATTTTAAACTATATTATTTACCTCGAGGATGACATTTCAATAAATTTGCGTTTTGTAAGAAATAAAGAATTGAATAATGCTCTTAACCTGGCGGATTATTCGTTGACCACAGATATAGGCAACGTCGATTCCGCTTTAGATTACACGGAAGCGTGCCTGAGCGCCCTTAAACAGGTTTTCGGCGAACCGGAAACCTGCGACTATAAATCGAATAATGATAAATTTGCTGAAACCGCAGAAGAGGTGAAGCAACTTGGGTGGGACGGGTTCATGTTTAGCGCATTTTGGGAAAACGGTAGTACTCACCTGAATATATTTTATAATGACAATACAGCAGAGCTTACGCTCGGTTTTGACAGAAGAAGTTTTTAATATGGAGCTCCCTAAATGTTGAAGCCTTTTTGGAGCAATAATCCCTGCCAAAGCAACAAGAAAGAGGATATAAAGATGAGAAAGATAATAATGTTATGCCTCTCGTTAATAATAGTATTATCCGGCTGTATAACGTCTTATAACGCAGTGCCCAATCCGGCGATTTCCGAATCACTGGTTTCGAGGATGAAAAACAACGCCGATACTCATTCCATAGAGGGCTTTACTGCTCAAAGCACGTTCGGAGACGTTTTGGAAAAGATCGGCCCGGAGAATATAAGCCAGGCAAGCCTCTCATATAATACTGAGTTTCTCGGGTATTCCGCTGTCATGGGGTGTGTATTCGACAATTACAAAAGCAAACTGCGTCTTGAATTTATGGAATTCAGCATCTATCCGGATGGAGACAGGAACGGCTACGAATCGAAGCTTGAAGAACTTGTTGCCAAACTGGACGCCGAATTCGGCAGCCATGAATATACCGACGAATACGATTCCGACGATTATTACTGGAGAGTGAATAACTGGCATATAGATTTGTCGGCGTATGAGGAAGTTTACGAACAGTCAGGCAAACTTGCGTTTATATGGATAAGCCCGGGTACAGTCCTGTTTGGTATCCTTCCCCAGACCCCGGATGTGTGCCCGTACAAATTCGGCGAGGATATCGGCACCGTATACAGCGGCGAGACTCCCGCCGCGCTGCCCGACAGTTTTGACTACAATTGTTATTTGGAGTATACGGACGACGGTATAGAAATAAACTTAAACTTCGAGACCGACGATACCGGCGTAAAGCTCCGCGAAGGCAGATACGATATTAACCTTAACGACATGGGCTTTGAAGACAGCCTCGATTACTTTGAAACGCTCGCCGACGGCCTGGAGGAAGCGATGGGCGCTCCTTTGAGCCGGGGCTTTGGCATACCGGATGTGGACATGGATAATAACGAGATAACAGGAATGACGCATGAAACAGGGGCCGGAGGGCAGGGCATGAGCGCGCAGGATATATTGAACTCAGGGAAAAAGTATTACTGGCTCGATATGAACTGGCCGGGCGTAAGCTTTAACGCCGATTACTGCATGGGCGTTTCCATGGATCTGGATTTCACCGAAGGATATTTTGGCGGAACAGCAAACGAATAATCAGGGGTATAAGTATGAATAAGATAATTATAGAACCCTATTACTTGACCTCGTCTCCGAACTTCCCTTCGCCTATCTTTTCGATTTCGCTGCCGTCAGTCTTTATGCGGTAGTTCCCTTTATAATATAACGGGCCTTCGCATTCAAACATCGAATAGGTAAAATAGACCGAGCCGTTTTCCACCTTTGTAATGTTAACAATTACTGCAAGATCTCTGACATCATTACCGTAGAGTTCTCCGACTTTCTCAAATACAATCTTCTCATCCGGAATTTTTATGTGTAGTTCTTTCACATTTTTTAACGAAGCGTCAGCAATAAAGATGTAATCGCTGATCTGGTATAAAACACCTTATTTCCCTCTTTGGGTATAAATATATCAATATCCCGCCCAGCCTGTGTTATTGACAAGTCTTTTAAGTTGACTACGCGCGTAAGCGTGCCGTCAGGCCAGTCTTCCTGAAACGGATCGCTCTTAATGTATATATAACCATTGAAAACCTGAAACGCAAAACCCGTAGTTCCAAGATATTCGGGCCACGGATCTCCGTCTTTAAGCCGGTATAGGGGGAACTCAAGAGGGTAAACATCAAGGAACATGCTAGTGTCGAGATAGTATCTGGTATCATCCACTTTTACGCTATATTTGTTTGCTTCTTCGATCTCCCAGCTGTAATATTCCTGCAAATAGGCGTGTACTTCGTCTATATAATTTTTATAGATTTCCTCTTCGTTCGTCGGTTCGGGCGTAACAGTGGGCGTCGGCTTGGGTGTTAGGGCGGGCGTCGCTGTTTTTGATACAGACGGGGAAGATGCAGCCTCCTCGCACGCGGAGAATAATATGCAGAAAGCCAGTATAAAAGCAAATACAATAATCAATCTCTTCACAGCTTTTCTCACCCCTTTATCATCTTTGCGCACTCTTTGAGCAGCGCCCTGAAATCTTCGGTATTATTTACCTTGCCTATCGGCAGCGGAGGAGCCGGCTCTGCCGGGTATTCGCCCAGCGGCGCCGAATACCACGCGACGTTTCTCCATTCGCCCATTTTGTAGCCGACGTTTGTTATCTCGCTCTGCTTCGTAAAGCCGAAAAACCTGTGCAGCGCTTCGCTGTTTTCGTTGGGAACGCATATCACGCCTATCGCCGTAAGGTAACCCTGAAGCTTGAGCGCGCCAAGAAGGCACGCGTAGAGCGCGCGGCCTATACCGCGGCGAAGCATGCCGTTTTTGATGTATACCGTGCACTCGGCAGCCCAGCCGTAGGCCGGGCGCTCCTTGAATTTATAGGCGTACGAATACCCCGCGACCTCGCCGCCGGTCTCGCAGACGAACCACGGGAAAAGGGCGGTATAAGTATCGAAACGGCCCTCGAACTCGGCAAGGGAAGGCGGCTCGAGCTCAAACGTGATGGCGGTCTTATCCGCATAGTAAGAGTATATATCCAGCATAGCGGCGCAATCTTTTTTTGTTGCGGGCCTTATAACAGCGTCCATACGATACCGTCCGATAAAAATTTATATATCAATAATATCCATTTGCGGCGGGATTTGCAATGAAATATTATTTTGACGCGCGGGCGGATGTATCCGGCGCGAATATGCAGTAACAGAATAAAAGAAGTCAGGAAATAAAAAACGGCGGAAAAGCTCAGGCTGCCCGCCGTATACGGAACATAAGATAATGCTGTTTATAGAAAACGAGCCTTGGTAAGGCGCGCAGCGTTTCAAGCATCCCGAAAGCTAACGGGGAATGTTCCCGCCAAAGTTCATTTTATAATAGAACCAGTTGCCCGATATCTTTTCGGTATAATAGTTCTCACGGGAATCTTCTCCCTTCCATGTCCAGCCGCCGCCGCTTTCGGTAAGGCTAACGTCTTCGCCTTTAAAGCCTATAGGCAGGCCGTCTTCAGTGTAATAAAAACCGTAAAAAATTGCCTTGCCTGTAAGCTCGCCGCCGCAATAAAAGCTCATGGTAAAGCGGGGATCCGAAACGATGCGTATTGACGAAACTCCGTCGATACCCAGCACCTCGGACAGTACGCTGTTTTCCAGGCCGGAAAACGATCCGCTGCCGTCTTCATTCACCGCTCCCATGTATAATCCGCTGATGCTGTCGTAATCGGAACTGTCTTCCATATTATAAAACAACAGCTGCCCCTCGATGTCCCTTTTCTCCGTCGTGGAAATAAAGAACGCCTGACGGTCGAGGCCTTTGATTTCCCCGGGAGCTTTTTCAAGCAATTCCAGATTGTCTTTTACCAATTTAAAGATGTCGCCTTTAAACATGTTTTCGTTGTCTGACGCGCATGAAACCAATAGCGCGGCTGCCGTTATTATCATAACAGCCAGTATTATTTTTATCTTCAAATTTGACCTCCTGTTTTACCCTGAAGCCCGCCCGCATAACGCGGGAACGGCCTGCGGTGAATAGAAACTTAAGTATATTATATCAAATATATACATGCGAGTCAAACACGCCTTAACATGGCAGGCCGCCTGCCCGGCGGCAGAGAAGGGCGCCGGGTGGTACGCGATTTTTCTTCCCGGCACAGTTCACAAAAGCTTACGCTGATGGTATAATCGGCATAACTGTAAAATATGGTATGAATTAAAAACACCTGAAGGGGAACCTCTATGGAGTCGGAAAAAGATAAGAAAAAACGCGAAAAGCACGACCTCAACACTATAAAGGCCTTGCAGAAATCCGGAGCGGATATGGCGAAGGAACACATGGTCGGGCATCATTTTACGGTAAGGGAAAAGGACGACATCGAGAAGTTAGCCGCGGCGTTTGAAAAAGAGGGGTATTCCGCAACGGAGGCTTTCGACGCGGTGGATAACAACGACGGCTCTACCTATTTCTTTTTCGACGCGCAGAAAAGCTGCGTAGTGGAGCCGGAGGAGATGTTCAAACAGTCGAAGAGGATGGCGGAGATAGCCGCGTCGTACGGCGCAAAATACAGCGGGTGGGACGCGGACGACCAATAGATGCGTGTTTGCCTGAAAGGGACGCTCTTAGCTCCGGAAAACCGGAGGCAAGGGCGTTTTTGTTTTCTCAGCATTATATACATTTAACATCATCTACGTATTATGCTATAATATGCTATATATATTTGGTATATCTTTATATTATGGAGGCAGGCATAAATGATTGAAATCCTTGTTATCTATCAGCTCTGTAAGAATAACAGGAATATCGCGATCAGCCACGGGCACGACCCGGGCGGTTACGTTGCCCTGACGATTGCGCTGTGGTTCGGATTGGAGATAGTCGGCTTGATAGTAGGATTTACGCTGGGCTTGGGGTTGGGCGGCGCATACGCATTGGGTTTACCGGCTGCGGCGCTGGGTGGAGCTATCTCCTATATGATCGTGAAGAAAAGCAAACCGGAGGCCAACCGGCTGCGGCTCGATATCGTATGCGAGGAGGGCGAAAACGCGAGTTGGTCGTTTACGCTCAACGGGGAGTATATCGGCAGCCTGAAAAGCTGCAAAAGGCTTACGGCATATACGAACGAGGATAGTAATGTGCTGGTTGCGAAGGACGATAACGGAAGAGAACTTGCGCCATTCAAATTCGGCATGCAGACCGGCGGATCTATCGAGCTGTATTTTACCGCAAACAGGTTTATGCCGGAGAGAAGCAGGGGATTGCTTGAGCCGAGGACTGCATAGCATTTGCAGACTGAGTTACATCAGTTCTCGAAAAAAAATATGTATGACGAAGCGGCGTATTTCGAAGCGGTATCCTCAAATAAAAAAGGGCCTTACAGCCCTCATTATAAAACCTGTTATTGATTTTACCGTCAAGGGCGTTAGCCCTTTTCCTTCTGCCTCTTCCTGAATTCACGCACCTTAACGAGGTTGCCGCACGCAGTGCCGCACCAGCGGCGCGTCTGGTTCTTGCTCTCGTCGAAGTAGACATCGCGGCACTCGGGGTTTTCGCACACCTTTATCCTCTTCATATCTTCGCTGGATAACACCTGCGCGAACGAGGCCGCTATCTGGTGCAGCGCCCAGTCCCAGTCCTGCTTAACCGGCTGGAGCGACAGCTTGAATTCTCCCGCGGGCAGCGTTAACGCAAACGTCATCTGGGACCCCGCGAGAGCGCTTCTTATCTTCATCAGGTCTTCCTCGTCTACGTTACGGTTGCCGTTTACCGCGAATATTATGTTTTTTATCGCCTGCCTCAGCGTTTTAAGACGGCTGATCTCCTCTTCCCCGGGTGTGCCTACATGAAGCCCCCAGTTCTCGAGGAAACCCTTTACCCATTCCTTATCGTAAAGCCGGTCGTCTTTGTCCTCGCTGCCGAGCAGGTCTAAAAATAAAAATTTCATGTAATACCCAAAATAAGTATTGACAATTACGATTTACAGCATATAATAACAGTATAGACGCGTAATGGCCAAAAGTCAATTAAGTTATTACGCAGATGGAGGTACCATATGTACAACGAACTTAAATTGTACTGCAAGAGCGAAGGTTTGACGGAATATTTACGTTCTGAGATAAAGATATATTCACAGAGCAAGATCCCGGCCCAAAAAGCTAAAGAAGTTCTGCAATCGGAAAAGAAAAACTCTGGCCATACCCGGCACGCCGGCTGACTTTACAGGATATAATATAAATAATATATTTTCAACCTCCTTGAAAGGTTATACGCGAGTATGGCCTTTTCCTTTATTTCTATGCGGATCCTTATTATTGCCATGGTAATATCGAGCGCGGGAAAACAGGGCCGCCGCAGAGGCCGGCAGTCCCATTGGTATAGTTTCACAACCCTGATAACCGGGCTGTGAAAAATTTGCCTTTTAAAACAGGGATGAGATTTGCAAACATATAGAGTATGTGTTATAATCTAATAAATAATGGAGAGGGCAGGTTTACAGGGATAAATTAACCGGGCTGCTAAAGAAGGGCCCGGTATAAATTTCTGAAAAGCAATAAAGAGAAGACATAAGCAATTGATATTCAGACTACATCTACACTTTTTTTACACCAACATAATTAGTTCATTTATACCATAGCCCCTTAAGCGGCCGTAAAGTTAAAGGGGCGGCGTTCATTACAGATTCACACGCTATGGGGAGGGATGTTTTTATGCGTCTCTTTAAAAAGTGTGTATACATAGGATCTCAAAGCTGAGAAAGAGCAGCGAAAGGAGAAGTAAATGCTATTAACAGAAAATCAGATCTACGACAGCAGCGGAAGTTTTATTGTGAAGAAAAAACCGAATCATATTTCGAAGTTCATTATTAAACGAAGCGTAATGGTGGAGACCAGGAACCGACTTCTGGAGAGAGGCATGTATTTTGAGAAAGGCCTGGTATTTTGGAGCGGTACGCTCATTGACGGCGTGGCGAGGATAGACAAGGTGATATGCCCGCAGGTAGTATCGACTCCCTTAAGCGCCAAGATAAGCGACAAGGGGATAGAACATATCTGCGAGGCTATAAAGAAACCGAACGAGTTTCTGTTCGCCCAGGTGCAGGGCCACTCGGGGCGCGCCTTTGATACCGATATAGAACATGACGAAGTAATAAAGTTTGAGGAAGGGTTCATATCCATAAGCGTCCCCAACTACGGCGCCAATATGGACAAACTGGAAAACTGCGATGTGTTCGAGTATTTGGACTCGAAGTGGGTAAAGCTGGGCAGAGAGGACGTTTCCGGCAGGTTTGAAACAGCTTAAAAGGCAGTAAGCGGCGCGCCGTGATTCAATAGTAAATTGCGGCGTTTTTTATTTGAACTTTTTCTTCTCCCATTCGTTTATATAATCAGAAGCAACGTTCATACCCGTAAGCCTTTTGGGCGCGGTTGAAAAGTTTTAGATTCCAACCTTGTGTTTATCTCACTCATATTTGGTTATATATTCATATAACCAAATTTTTTTTTGCGCGCATACTGCCAAAAACATTGCTTTAAGCCCAAGTTGCTGTTTAAATACAGCAGTTATTAAAATTTTTTGTTATTATTTGAACTTTTTTGTACAAGCGTCGTTATAATTGCGAAAGGAGAAGCATTGTGAACGTTGCGGATGATGTAATCACACTATTTATCGAAGGAGATTCAGAAGCGATGAGCACTCTCGTTGAGATCTATAAAAACGAACTGTTTAACTTTTGCTTCCGGCTGACATGGAACCGGCCCGACGCGGAAGACCTGTTCCAGCAGACTTGGGTAAAAGCGGTAAGGAACGCGCCCAAGTACAGGAACAATAACTTCCGGCCGTGGCTCTACAAGATATGCATAAACCAGTACCGCGACAACATGAAGCGGGCTATAAGGGCGCAGAGGCATATAGTGGAGGGGTTCGAGTCTACAAGCGCAAAAGACTATGTGCTTATGAACACGGCGGGCGGGGAAACGCCTGAAGAGCTTTATGAGCGCAAGCATATACAGGCGCTGCTTATCACGAAGATAGACAAACTTCCCGATAAACTGAAATGCCCGGTCGTCATGTTCTATTACCAGCACATGAGATATTCGGAGATAGCGAAAGCGACGAGCGTCCCCGAAGGCACGGTAAAGTCGCGCATCGCCGCAGCGAAAAAAAGGCTCAAAGCTGAATTGGAGGGTGAGCTGTATGTTTGATATCGACAAATACTTGAATGAAATGGAGATAAAGGATATGGAAATCGATAAAGAATTATTGACGCGCACAAAAAAGCGCTGTAAAGAAGAACAGTGGAAGGCCCACGAACAGCAGGGGTTTTCGAAGTTAAAAAAAGCCATATTGGTAGCCATACCGACGGCTGCCGTTATACTTATAGGCCTGCTGGTCATCTCCTGGCTGTTCTTAGGCTCGGTGCTGTTCCCCAACACCGATCTGTTTACGGTAGCCTACTACACAGTTGACGTCAACCCGAGCATATGCGTGCATGTGGATAAAGACGGAAGCGTAACGAGCGTGGTAAGCCAGAACGCGGACGCGCAGGCGATAGTGGACAAGCTTGACGTGAAAGGCGACAGCGTGACCGATGCGATAAAAAAAGTACTGGCCGCGATAAAAGACGCGGGGTACTTTGACGCCGGCCAGAGATACGTTCTCATAGGCTGCTTTGCCGCCGACGGCACTATGCTGAAAAGCACGATGGCCGATTTGCAGGCCCAGCTGGAGGCCGACTTCGGGGATATGATAGACCTGCTGTTAGTTTCGGGAAGCCTGGAAGACCTGCAGGAAGCCAACCAGCTCAAAGTCTCGGCGGGGCTGCTTAAGCTAGCGCAGCTTGCCGACGACGTCGACGTTACTGATAAAAACGTAGAAGATGTTATAAACTGCATCGACCAGGAAAACTATTTCGCCCCCGGGCTTTCGGCAAGCGTTACCGATAAAATAAACCTCTCGTGGGATGAGATCAACTTCGAGGAGATGGGTTACGCCGGGAAGGTAAAATACTCCATAGCGGCGGGCGATACCGAGGAAGAAGCAAAATCGGGCGACGCCCCCATAGTGAAGGCTGTTTCATTCTACACCTACGGCGAGCAGACGCTCTCCGCGAGCGTAGCGCTCGATCCGGGAGTTACCAAGTATTTCGCGCTGTACGCGCAGTACGGCGATGCCGTAAAGCTCAGCAACGTGGTAAAGGCGACGATGCCGGGAGAATATGTTCCTTCGCCTTCGCCGTCGGAAGAGCCCGGGCCTTCGGATACGCCGCTGTCACCTCATACCATGACAGGCCGCATATCGGGCGACAAGGTAGTGCTCTCATGGAGCAAGGAGACTGCGGAAAACTTCGCTGGGTATAAAGTAGTAGCTTCCAAAGACGTAGAGAACCCGAGCTACCCGGACAATGGCTATATAAAATATATCACGAACAGGGATACGACGAGCGTCTCGGTATACGCAGGCTTCGCCGGCCTCGAAGCCAACACGTACTACTACTTCAGTATAACTTACCTGTATGACGGCAGCCCGAATGTCGTGGCCAACGCGGTAAGGCTGAAAGTTCCGCCGAGATCGGAGACGCCTTCGAACGATTATCCTGTTTCGAACATAACAAGCGCAAGCATATCGGCAGACGGCACTGTTACGCTTCACTGGAGCGGGGTGTCGGGTGACATAGAATACTTTAAGGTAGTGGGTTCATGCGAAGAAAGCAAGCCGGTTTACCCCGCAGACGGTTATATTGACGTCACAAACAATACCAGCGGAACCTACAGTTTAGCGGATATGGCCGGAGTAGACGGTTTTGGACCGGGCAAGACATGTTATTTCTCCATAACGACCGTTTATACTGACGGTACAAAAGTCCCCGGAAACGTTAAGACTCTGGTACTGCCTTCGTCCGGACACAACGCCACGACTATAAGCGGAAGCATAGACGCGGACGGTAATGTCTCATTAAACTGGGATCCTATAAATGACCCGTGGTTCGCGAAATACAAGTTGATTTACCAGATTGGAGGAGATGAGTACTGCAAAGAATACAAAAATCGTGACAGTATAACATTCTCAAAGAATATATCGGGTACTCCGGGCGTCGAATGTACTTTCAGAGTAATGGTGGTATATCTTGATGGGGTATGCTCGGATTACAGCAACTCGGTTTCGTACACATATACTCCGCCGGAGCCGTCGCCTTCTGAGCCGGAGCCGTCGCCTTCTGAGCCGGAGCCGACGCCTACACCCTCAGTATAGCATTAAACCGCAAAGGCCGGCGCATACCGCGCCGGCCTTAAAATACCCTTTTCAGGCCCCGGCTACGGGGCCTTTTTTTTATTGTTTCATATCGCCCGACGCCGCCGGGGGGCGGAGCGGTCTTTATGACTTTGCCTTTTATTACTTAGAGAAACGAAGGATCCACCAGGCTTTATGCTCTGATGAAAAAGAGCGCGTATCAATAGATACGCGCACACCCGATAATTTACTAGAAATCCGAGCGCTCTATATCGCTGCTCTCCGAAGAGCCTCGTTTGGATTCCGCTGAGAAAGCGATAGAGTAGACCCAGCCGCTTTTCATCGCATATTTCTCACTAACGATCCCGTAATATGCGTCATCTCCGAACGCCTCGTTCGGGCCGAACCAGTTTTCACCGTCAGCGCCTTTTATTATATAAGTCCCCGCGGGTAATTTTACGGTAACTTTTTTTCCGGGCGCGATAAATACCGAAGATATCAGAGTGCCGCCCTTATATATCTTTATAAACATTGGAAGCATATTTTTAGCCGTCTTTAAGGTGAGAGGGCATGTTTTCTTTGAATAACTGGGGTTACGGTAGATCTGGCCTGAAGCCGGGTTGGGCTGTATGCACGCGGCGGCGCGGTCTGCAGAATCAGAGAAATACCTGAGTTTTATGAAACCGAGATATGCGGTATAGAAATTCCCTTCGCCATATGCCTTTTCGGCTTTTGCGTAATCAAGATGGTTATTGCACTCAAAGGTTTTGCGTTCAGATTCTTTATATCCTTTAAGGGATTCGAAAGCGGCGAGCGCGCCGGTGTAGTCTTGCTTATCAAAGAGCTCAACCGCGGCTATGTAATCGAGCTCGGTCTGGCATTTCTCTGCCTGTACCGCGGAATCTGAATAATCGCCCAGCGCTATAAATGCGGCTTTTGCCTTCTCCGGTTCGCCGTTTTTAAAAAGATCCGCCGCTATATTATAATCGCATTCGTTAGCTTTATCCGGGGCGCCGTCGAAATCTACCAAAGCGGCGAATATCTTTTTCGCAGATAAATAGTCGCCCGACCCCAGCAGCGCGTCCGCCGTGTCAAAATCATACCTGTTCTGGCATTCCCGCGCTTTGGCTGATGAATCCCTGTATCCGCTGAAATTTAAGAACTCGGCTTTAGCCTCGAGGTAGTTATTTGAATCCATAAGAGCAACGGCATGCCCGTACTTTAAGGAAAACACCTTTTCAATGGAAAACACCGTAAAGGCGGCTGTAACTGCCAGCACGACAAGGGCGGATATCACCATAATTTTTTTCCCGCGGGGCATGGTCCGTTTCCGCGATACGTCCGTAACATAAACCTGCGTATTAGCTTTTTGTATATACATTCACGCCTCCCTGCAGCTGATATGCTGATTCCAAAGGACTGGCATTTTCGAAGTCACAGGTAAAGCGCGCAGCCGGGCGGCTGCGCGCCCTGTTATAGCCTTTTTATGTTTATCGCTTAGAAAGTTTTATAGTTAAGTACGGTTACATACGCAGGGCTTATCGAGACAGTATTCCGCAAGTCCCACCACCAGCCTCTTCCGCGTGTAAACTTTGTAGTGGTATTGCCTTTACTATCAATAAGAATGCAGTAAAAACTATCACTTTCATCGCCGAAAAGGCCGTCAGGCCCGAACCAGTTCTTCCCGCAGGCGTATCTGACGGAATAAGTACCGGCGGGCAGTTTTATCGAAATTGTTTTGCCGCCGGATAAGAAGATTGTCGAGACGAGCGTAGTATCACTGTATATCCTGATGCACCTGATATACTCATCTTTTGACGTTTTTACCATAAACGTACTCGCCTTTTTAGCAAAGTCCGGGTTCCGGTAGATCTCGCCGGGCAGAGGATTGGTCTGAATGCACTCCGCCATACGCTCGGCAGAGTCCTTGAAAGCACCAAGATTTTTAAAACCGCTGTAAGCGTCATAAAATTTTCCGTCGGCCAGCAACTTATTGGCTTTCGCGTAATCGATATTTCTCTGGCAAACCCCGATCCTGGAGTTTGAGTCATTATAACCTTTGAGAGCAATAAACGCTTTGAGCGCGCCCTCATAGTCTTCTTCGTCAATCAGCTTTAGCGCCGCCATATAATCTATTTCGTTCTGGCATAGCGCAGCCTGCTTCGCGGAATCGGAATAATCGCCCAGCGCAAGGAAAGCGGATTTTGCTTTCTCCGGCTCGCCGCCTTTAAGAAGGCCCGCAGCTATATTATAATCGCATTCGTTGACTTTATCGGGGGCTCCGCTGTAACTCCCCAGGGCCGCGAAGATATTACGGGCGGCGGCGTAGTCTTCCGACCGCAGCAGCGCGTCCGCGGAATCGAAATCAAGCTTGTTCTGGCATTCCGTTGCCTTTGCGGCGGAGTCCTTATATCCGCTTATCTTAAGGAAATCTTCTTTAGCGCCCTGCAGGTCGTTAGTATCCATCAATGCAACGGCTTGTTTATACGCAGCCGAATTCGCGGCTTCAACTAATATAAGGGTAAGCGTAATTGCCGCAGCCGCTACGAACACTGCGCAGGCGGATATTATAATTATCAGCTTTTTCCTGCGGGGCATCGGCGTTTTAGGCTTATCCGGCTTTTGCGGCACATCCGTAACAGCCTGTGTATCGGTATTTGTGACAGCCTGAGTCTCTTCCGGTGGTAATTCCATAAAAAACATTTTTGCCTCCTCATAATAATTAGATATTCTGCCGGGATGTTGTTGATTTTGTTACTAATTGAATCTTTTGGCATGTATATATTATCACAGATATAAAACAAAAAGAAGCATTTGTAGAAAAAAGGGGGATAATGTAACTATTTACCTTACGATTATTCTGCCGTTACGGAGAAGTTTTGCGTTTGTGCGCCCCATAAAAGACTATAAGGGGAACGAAAACTTTCGCGCCGATGTTGCATTTTACTTAATTGTGTTTATTATTTATATATAGAAATAAATTGTCCGGGGGAGATTCAATGGAAAATATCGTTACGCTGAAGACCCTGGATTCCAGCATTATATCGCTGATCATACTTGTGTTTGTACTCATAAATTCGTACAACCGTTCAGACAGGATGTTCCCTGAACGAAAGATCTTCCTGATATTGGTCGTATTCAACATATTCATTATAATAGTGGATATCTTCGGCTGGGCATTCAACGGACTTGAGGGAACGACGTTCATAGCATTAAATACCGGGTTCAACTGGCTGGGTTATTTAGCTGCGCCCGCCGCGCCCATGCTCTGGCTGCTGTATGTCGACTTCCAGATATACCACGACGAAAAGAGGCTGAGGAGATTAAAATGGGTCCTGATTGCGCTGTTTGCGGCAAACGCCGCCCTCACAACGGCAAGCCTTTTTACCGGATGGTTCTTCGTGATTGGCCCTGATAACGTATATTCCAGAGGGCTGCTGTTCCCCGTATACACTATTTTTAACTTTTTATTGATGATAAACTCGGTGGTAATCCTTATAATAAACAAACGTGTTTTGCATGGAAGGTATTTTTATTCTATGCTGCTGTTTTTTGTGCCCCCTGTAATAGGCATGCTGCTGCAGACGTTTATTTACGGAGTTTCGTATAACTGGGTCGGGATGGCGATCTCCGTGCTAATATTCTATCTGAACGTTCAAAACAAAAACCTTAACACCGACTATCTGACGGGCGCTTACAACCGCCGCCGGCTCGAAGAATATAAGGAATCGAAGCAAAGAAACGGCGCCGTTGAAGCGCCGTTTTCCGCCATAATGTTCGACCTCGACAATTTAAAGCAGATAAACGATGAATTAGGCCACGACGCGGGCGACGAAGCGCTCAAAGACACCGTAGATATAATAAGGCATTCTATAAGGGAAAGCGATTTTGTAGCGAGGATAGGCGGCGACGAGTTTATCATCATACTTAATATTGAGTCTCCGAATATACTTAAGGAAGCGAAAAAGAGGATAGAGCGCAACATAGCGGCGTTTAACAAAGCGGATATCAAGCCGTATAAGCTGAGCCTGTCGTACGGATACCGCGTTTACGACGCGAAATCGGGCGAGAAGATCGACGACTTCTTTAAGGATATAGATTCGCTGATGTATATGGATAAGAACAAGAAGAGGGCAAAGCAGGAAGATAAAGCTTTGATCTGATCCTGCTTTCCCGGCCGCCGTCGCTGCAGTGCGGCGGGAATAATCTTAAGGGTTATTACAGATGCCTTGCGGGCTTCTTTTTTTAGCCGTAGAGATAATGATCATATTATGTTATCATATACAAAAAAAAGAGGCGGGATTTAAGGAAATCATGATAACAAAAGCGTTGCGCGAAGACCTTGCCGAAATACTGGCGCTGCAAAAGGAGGCGTACCTGAGCGAGGCGGAAATCTATAACGATTTTCAGATACCGCCGATGACCCAGACTCTCGAGGGAATAGGGCAGGATCATATCGATCAAACCATACTCAAAAAAGTACTGGACGGGAAAATAGTCGGTTCGATAAGGGCTTATGAAAAAGAAGGGGTATGCTATATAGGCAAGGTAATAGTTCACCCTGAGTATCAGAACAGGGGCATAGGCAAAGAGCTCATGAAAAGTATAGAACAATATTTCTCTGGATGCGATAAGTTTTCGCTGTTTACCGGGTCGAAAAGCGGGAAAAACTTATATTTTTACGGCATCCTAGGATACAGGACGGTAGGTGAGGAAAAAGTAAACGATAGGCTGGCGCTCGTATATCTTGAAAAAAACAATAAAAGTACTGATAAATAATAACAAAATGAAAAGGAGATATGCATGGTAACAATAGAGATGGAGAACGGAAAGAAAATAGAAATAGAGCTTTTGCCCGAAAACGCGCCTAATACCGTTGCTAATTTCAAGAGCCTCGTTTCAAAGGGATTCTACGACGGCCTTATATTCCACAGGGTTATAAGCGGGTTCATGATACAGGGCGGCTGCCCGAAGGGAAGCGGCACGGGCGGCCCCGGCTATTCAATAAAGGGCGAATTCAGCGGCAACGGGGTAAACAACTCCTTAAAGCACAAAAGAGGCGTTATTTCCATGGCGCGCTCTTCGAGCCCCAACTCGGCGGGGTCGCAGTTTTTCATAATGCACGCCGACGCGCCTTACCTTGACGGGCAGTACGCCGCGTTCGGGCGAGTCGTATCCGGCATGGAAACGGTGGACGAGATAGCCGCTGTGAAGACCGATATCTCCGACAGGCCGGAGAAACCGCAGGTAATGAAAAGTGTAAAGCTCTCGAGCGACGAAACGGCCGCCGAGCCGGAAAAGGTATAATAGATTTCATAGAATAAATGTAACTATGTCAAACAGCCCTCCGCAGAACTAAAAATCCGGCGGAGTTTTTTTATATTTTTGTATCACTTTGATTAATAATCTGCCGTACCCCCTACTATACATATACCGTAACGGGGGTGTACGGTATGTCAAAAAAATTATTATTAGTGATCCTCGCGGCGCTGATAGCGGTGCCGCTTGCCTTGTACGCCGCTGCGGCGGTTTCCGAAAAGCCTGAAAGCAAAAAGATAACTGCCGCAGCTTGTCCCGCCGTATTGGCCGCCCGGGCCGGCCAGGCAGGGCGTGCGGCGGCGCCTCCGGCTGCGGCGCCCGGGGCGGCGTATACCGGGCTCCCGGGTACTGCCCCCGCGCCGGCGCCGTATCCCGGGACACCGCGCCCGGCTCCAGCGCCAACACCGCCCGGAGCCCCTGCACCGGGGAAAGCTGTTATAGTATTTACCTTCGACGACGGGCCGCTGTCCGATTACCTTCTCGCCTATCCTATATTAAAAAGATACGGCATAAAGGGCACGTCTTATATAATAACAGGATTCGTCGACGCAAAAACTAAAGGCAAACTCAACTGGGAGCAGATAAAAGAGATGTCGGAATACGGCTGGGCGTTCGGGGCGCATACAAACAGCCATCAGCGTATGGCCGGGCTTGAAGGAGATGAGATAAAGGCGGATTGCGAAGCGGTAAAGCAATCGTTTACAAACCAGGGCTTTAAGGCTCCGGAGATAGCGGCCTACCCGTACGGTTCTTACAGCAAAGAAGTGATACAGGCCATAAAGCCTTATTACAGGCAATCAAGGCTTGCCTATTACCGGAACGATTTCGTTGACCCCGGCGGCAACCCTTATAAGATTGCTTGCATAAGCGCGGATATGCGGACGAACAGCGCTCTTAAAAAGCGGAAAAAATAGTAGACAAAGCCTGCGAAGAAGGCGCGATAATAGTATTCAGGGCGCATACGCTCTATAAGGATAAACCTTACGACACGGTAAAGCGCAACACGCGCATACTGAGCGGGTGCGCCCCGCAGACCGATTCGAAGCTCTTCGCGGAACTGGTAAAATACTGCGCGGAGTCCGGCTGCGGCTTTATGACGATGGGGGAGCTTGCGGATTATATGGAGGGGCAGGCGGAATAGAAAAAGGTTATAAAAACGGACGCGGAGGCGTCTGTTTTTATATACGGAATGAGGCAGTTCTATCAAGATTTATAAAACGATAACGCGTACAAAAATATATACAAATGTACTTGACAGGCATACAAATATGTAATACAATTATATTAGGAGGAAATGAGCTAATGAATATTAATTTGGATGCTTTGGTTTCATATGAAAAAGTAAAATCGGACATTGAAGAGGTATTAAATATCGTAGAAAAGCAGGGCAATGCAATCATAGTAAGAGATGATAAGCCAGCTTATATTATTTCAAAATTTAGCAAGTCAGCAGAGTTAGCTTTACCTGTTGAAAACAAGGATACTGATAATTATAAACTTCAGGAAGCAATGCAAATAGTATTAAGAGAGGCTAAAGATAATACAATGCATGCAGCAAACCTGGCTGATGAAATCTTTAAGAAAAAGCTTTATCTTAAAAAAGACGGTAGCAAGGCACAGTATAATCAGATACGCGCCAGGTGTGACCATTATCCTGATCTTTTTGAAGCCTTACCTGGAAATATTATTAGACTAAAAAGTAGATAACAAAAATAATTATAATGGCGGACGCGGAGGCGTCCGTTTTTATATT